>NZ_JACCCY010000003.1:695000-817433 GCF_013409575.1 Macellibacteroides fermentans
ATTGCTCTACTCGCTATCCATCTCCTGCAAACTTCATAATATAAACTCCTTCGAATACTTTACGGACATACTAAACCGACTGGCATACATAAGTCCAACCGCTCCCGATCAAATATATCGCGATTTACTTCCAGACAAGTGGACTAAACTCTAATAACAATTAATAAATCTTACAAGACGGTATCGCGGAGACGCTTACGTCTCAGAGGTGTTTTCAGGATACTATCTTGTATGGTTCGACAGACTGTAATCAGACCGTTGAGCACCTCCGTAAGTACAACTTTAATCTTAAGCGGAAGTTTTAAACGTTTTTCATTCCTGAATCAGAGGTTTTCCCTTAAGGATTTAATGCTTTTCATAACGATGATTAGTCATTAACCTAAAGTATATTCTTCGTCCCACATCTGAGTGATCATTGTCTTCCATCTGTGTGACAATGGTCCCTCAGCTGTGTGACTATTGTCCCTCAGTTGGAAGACGAGTAAAGTCTGGAATGAAACAGGGCAGACGCATATTATTTTAGAGCTAAAAGAGTAAGGATTATTACTTAATGTGTATATATATAATGCAGATATTCAATATATTAAACATAGCATATCTGACGTTCATAATTTATTGTATCAAAACATCGTCAATTTAAAATAAGATTAAAATAGCCATATTTAATATTAATCGTACATATTGTATGTGATAAAATTTGCTTTAAAAATAATAACCGTCTCTAAAAATTGGATGTATCTTTTTGCTACGACAACTTTGTTAAGTTAAAACTTTAATCAGAATATTTAAGTTCAGTTTGAAGTCATATTGACATTACTAAAAAGAGCCCAAAAACGGTAATTACAACTACGAAAAGAAAGATAATAAATCTTCAAAATAATCACTTAAACTCATTGATATCTCAGTAAAAAATCGTATATTTACCTTATTATCAATAGTTTAAATACATAAAATATGACATTGCTTGCTTTTGCTTCAAGTATCGAAGATTATCGTTTTGACAGAAATAAGGTTCACTCTGCAGAAACTATTATTTATATTACGTTAGCTGCCGTTATTTGCGGGGCCGAGACATGGAATGAAATAGAAGACTTTGGTCATTGTAAAATTGATTTCTTCTCTCGTACGATCCCTTCTTTTAATGGAATACCCTCACATGATACATTTAACCGATTTTTCACAGTCTTGGATACCTCATATTTTGAAAATCAATTCAGAGAATGGGTTAAATCCATATGTGGCAAGTATAAAGGCGTGGTTGCTATCGACGGCAAAACAATATGCGGAGCATATGAGTCTGAAGAGGCTAAATTATTCAGAGGTACCTACTTAAAACCATCGAGTCCCAAATATAAACTTCACATGGTAAGTGCCTGGGCCGCAGACAATGGAATAAGCCTTGGACAAATCAAGACAGAAGAAAAATCCAATGAAATTACCGCTATCCCCGAACTATTGGAAGCATTAGATATTAAAGAGTGTATAATCACTATTGATGCTATGGGATGTCAAAAGACAATAGCATCTAAAATAATAGACAAAGAAGCTGATTACGTTTTGGCTGTGAAAAACAACCATATGCATTTATACAAAGAAATAGAACATTTTTTCACCATTTGGAGTGCTGAGAAGCCCAACCGGGTAAGCGTTTACGAGAAGAGCGAGACTGGACATGGTCGTTTGGAAAAAAGAACTTGCATAGCCTGTGACAACCTATACTGGTTAAATACTAAAGACTTCACTCAATGGGCTGGTTTGAAAACATTTGCCTGTGTCATTACAGAGCGTACCGTTCCAGGCGAAAAAGGCCCTCGTAAACAAAAAGAAACCAGATACTATATTTCTTCATTAGCTTTAGATGCTGAATTAATCGCTAGTTCTGTCAGAAAACACTGGTCTGTGGAAAATAATTTACACTGGCAATTGGATGTCTCGTTTAATGAAGATTACGGAAGAAAGAAGAACAATGCTGCCGTCAACTTTTCGCTTGTCTCTAAAACAGCTTTATCTATGTTAAAGCACTATGAAAGTAAAAGTAGCATTGCTCGCAAAAGAAAATCAGCAGGATGGTCTGACGACGTTCTCCAAAGCATACTTTCTGTGGAGAAATTTTAATGCGTCTGCCCTGTCGTATGGAAAGAAATTAATCTTCGTTTACAAATCGGTTAAACATATAAGGAAAAGTGTTTAAGAATAAGGAAGAAATTCAAATTTATTCAATACGATTTACTTAACATCATATTTTTCTCATGTTAATAAAAACGGCTTTTGTTAACATGAGAATTTAATCTTAACTGGCAGCTGAATTGTATATCTGAATGTATTACACTAAATGTGCCACTTTTCACAAACTGTAATTAGATTGCTAAAGTAATTTTTATTTTTTTACGTCTCATGGAATGAAAGCCTCCCAAATGGATCAAAAATAAAAGAATATGACCTACGTTTAGATTACTTTTTTATCTTCGCAAACAATGAGTACTGATATACATTTCATCAGGAATCTTGTATCATTTTCAATTGTTATATACACAAAATTCGTTAAAAAAAATAAATCAGATTATTATTCTTACTTTTGTGATATATATAGTAATATGAGTTACAAAATCCCCGAATTACCCCTAAGTTTCGATGTCGAAACGAAGGCTGTGTTAAAGCAAACAATCGAGGCCAACCGCAGGTTAGCCGAGCTGAAAGGAGTAGTGAAATCTATGCCCAATGCATCTATTCTTATAAATACACTCGCTTTGCAGGAAGCTAAAGACAGTTCTGCTATCGAAAGTATTATTACTACGCACGATGAACTTTATAAAGCAGAGCTCTTTATACACCAATTTGCGTCTGCAGGTGCTAAAGAAGTGCAAACTTATGCAGATGCTTTAAAACGTGGTTTTGAAATGGTCTCAAAAAAGCATCTGTTGACCAACAATGCTATAATTGAAATTTTCAGGAATGTAAAACAAAATGATTCCGGTTTCAGAGTTACACCCGGTACAACGCTCAAAAATGAACGAACTCAGGAAATTGTCTACGAACCTCCACAAAGCATTGATTTGATTCAAAATTATATGTCAAATCTCGAAAAGTTCATTAACGATGAATCAATTAGCGATTTGGATCCACTGGTTAAGATGGCTATCATACACCACCAGTTTGAAAGTATTCATCCATTTAGTGATGGTAATGGGCGTACGGGGCGTATCATTAATATCCTTTATCTTGTACAACAAGGGTTGCTCGATTTGCCGGTTCTGTATTTAAGCCGGTACGTAATTAAGAATAAAGGTAAATATTATGAATTGCTCCAAAAAGTAAGGGATGAGCATGCTTGGGAAGAATGGATATTATTTATGCTTAAGGGCGTTGAACTTACTGCCATTGAAACCATAAATTTGGTAGAGGGTGTAAAAAAACTAATGGCTCAATTCAAAAAGGATATTCGTGATAATTTATCAAAGATTTACTCGCAGGATCTTCTGAATAATTTGTTTCGTCACCCTTATACACGTATTGAATTTGTGATGAAGGAACTTTCAATTAGCCGCCCAACAGCAAGTTCCTATTTGAAACAATTAGAAGCGAGAGGGTTAGTGGTAAAACTAAAATTAGGCAGAGAAAATTTCTATTTAAACGAAAAATTATTCAATCTTTTGATTAACGCATTTCACTTGGAATCGGAGTTCGTAGATTCGATAGATTCTAACGGATAACATGTAAAGAAAACCGCAAAATCTTTACATGTTCGGAAAACGTGTAAAGAAAATCGCAAAACCTTTACATGTTCGGAAAACGTGTAAAGAAAATCGCAAAACCTTTACATGTTCGGAAAACGTGTAAAGAAAATCGCAAAACCTTTACGTAAATTGGTCTTCGTCAATTGCTCAACTTTTGTGTTGATCCAATACTTGATCTATTATTTATGAAGTTTCTATTATAAAAGAAAAAGGTTTGAAATTTTCATTCCAAACCTTTTTTCCTTTCTGTTGTCTCACGAGGATTCGAACCTCGACAGACAGAACCAAAAACTGTAGTGCTACCGTTACACCATGAGACAATCCGATGCTTTATTGTAAAGCGTTGCAAAGGTAAGCATATTTTTTAACTTTGCAAATCTATTGCTCGAAATTTTACTTTATAATGAGCAGGAAGTAGTTCTTCTTACCCTTTTGTACAAGTAAGTATTTGTTATTCAGCAACGATGCAGAGGTTACTACCTCGTCGGCCGCTGCCAGCTTTTCCTTATTTACACTTACACCACCGCTCTGAACCAGCTTGCGCATTTCGCCTTTGGAGGGGAATACGGCAGCTTTTTCTGTAAACAGATCTACAGCTTTGATGCCTGTAGCAAATTCGTCCATGGATACTTCAAATTGAGGTACCCCTTCGAATACGGCCAACAGAGTATCTTCGTCCAGCTTCTTGAGGGCTTCGGATGTGGCATTGCCAAACAGGATGTTGGATGCCTCTACGGCTGCATTGTAGTCTTCCTCAGAGTGTACCATGATGGTTACCTCTTTGGCCAGACGCTTCTGCAACGGACGCAGGTGGGGTGCGGCTGCCTGTTCTGCCTCCAGGTCGGCAATCTCTTCTTTGCTCAGGGCAGTGAAGATCTTTATATATTTGGCTGCGTCGGCATCGCTTACGTTAAGCCAGAATTGATAAAATTTGTAGGGAGAGGTATAGCGGCGGTCCAGCCACACGTTACCCGATTCGGTTTTACCAAACTTGCCACCGTCTGCTTTGGTGATAAGCGGACAGGTAAGGGCGAAGGCTTCGCCTCCCTGCTTGCGGCGGATCAGTTCTGTTCCGGTTGTGATGTTACCCCATTGATCGGAGCCTCCCATCTGCAGTCTGCATCCTTCGTGCTGGTACAGGTACAGGAAGTCGTATCCCTGCAGCAGCTGATACGAGAATTCAGTAAAAGACATACCTACGTTTGATTCCGAGCTGAGGCGTTTCTTTACGGAGTCTTTAGACATCATATAGTTTACGGTAAGGTGTTTACCGATGTCGCGAATGAAATTCAGGAATGAGTAGTCTTTCATCCAGTCGTAGTTGTTAACCAGCTTGGCGGCATTAGGTGCGTCCGAATCGAAATCCAGAAACTTAGCCAGCTGGTTTTTAATACTTTCCTGGTTATGACGAAGGGTGGCTTCGTCCAATAAGTTACGCTCTGCCGATTTTAAGGATGGGTCGCCAATCATTCCGGTAGCGCCGCCTATCAAGGCGATGGGCCGGTGACCGGCACGCTGCAGGTGCTTTAACATCATAACGCCTACCAGGTGTCCAATATGTAAAGAATCTGCGGTTGGATCGATACCAACGTAAGCAGAGGTCATCTCTTTTTGTAACTGTTCTTCTGTACCGGGCATCATGTCATGAATCATGCCTCTCCATCTTAATTCTTCAACAAAATTCATCGTACTAAATTATTGTATTATTTGAGTGAGGCAAAGTTAGTACTTATTTTTAAATCAAATAGTAAAAACCGTGCGAACATTCTCTCTTAATGTGTTGGAAAATAGATGTGCATCTATTCCGGAGGTATCAGCAAGCTGTTGGTATATTTTTTGGATGGAGAGCAGGCTTTCGTCCGTTTCCGCCAGGATACGGTTCGGATAGGCTGCCCGTACGGCTTCTGGATTGAATTTTTCGCCGAAGGAGAGCCAGCAATCCTGGCGTATGAGCTGTTCGGCCAATTGCTTGTTGCCCCTGAACCCGTGTATCACCCAGGGCATGCGGGGAGTCGTCTCTTTTTTGAAGGTGATTAGCTGTTGCCAGGCTTTTACGCAGTGTATAACCAGCGGTTTGCAGAGCGCTTCAGACAAGGCTATCTGCTGGCGGAAGACTTTTTCCTGCAGGATGAAAGGCGTGGAGGCAAGCGTGTCCAGTCCGGCTTCACCCAGTGCCACGATGCCCGGCAGGTTGCAGGTGTGGCGCAGCAGCTCCATTTGCTGGTCGGGGTCGCTGATGTACCACGGGTGTATGCCTGCCGAATAGTAGATGCCGTTTTCGTTTGGAGTGTTTGGCAGTTGCTGCCCTTCCGTTGCGATGATCAGATTTACGATACAGGCGTATGAGTCTGCACCGGAGGATGCCTGGTGAGGGGTGTGGTGGGTATGTATATCTACGTAATGCATGTCAGGGAACCGGATCGTAACCGCTTCCTCCCCAGGGGTTGCAGCGGAGTATTCGTTTTATAGCCAGATAGAGTCCTTTGATGGGACCGTGTTTCCTGAGGGCCTGCACAGCATATTCGGAACAGGTAGGGGTGTACCTGCACGCAGCCGGAGTCATGGGTGAAATAAAATACTTATAAAAATATACCGGCAATAACAGGATGTAGGTGAAGAATTTCTTCATTTATCTTTGAGGGCCTTCAGGGCCTTGATCATGGATTTTTCAATCTCGGCAAAGGAGCGGATCTCCTTATCTACATATAAGAAGGCGACAAGCATGCTGGTTCCTTTCTCTTGCAGCGGATCAATCAGGTCGTATTTGTGTATCCGGTAGCTTTCGCGTATCTGCCTTTTAATAAGGTTCCGCTTGTTGGCCCGTTTGAATTTCTTTTTGGGTACACTGGCCATGATGGCTACCCTCGACGGGAGCTCCTTTTCTTCTACCGGAAGATATACTACCCGAAGGGGGAAAGATATAAAAGAACGGCCTTCGGCAAACAACAAATCAATGTGACGTTTCCACGAAAGCCGTTCTTCTTTTGAAAGAGTATGCCTTCTGTCTATCATCCTTTTTCGGACTGCTGCTTTTTCAGGTACATTTCCAGGGCAGCTGTGATGGAGGGAGCCTCCGGCGTGGGAGCTTCCATGTCCAGCCTTAAACCGGCATCTTTGATTGCTTTAGCGGTTGTAGGTCCGAAACATCCGATCTTGATATCTTTCTGCTCGAAGTTGGGGAAGTTCTTCAATAAAGAAGAGATTCCGGACGGGCTGAAGAATACCAGCATATCGTAATCGAATTTCTCGTTATCCTCAAAATCGTTGCTTACTGTTCTGTACATAACCGCTTTGGTGTAGCTGATTTTCTTTGCTTCAAGCAACGAAATTAAATCTTCCTTGTGTATATCGGATACAGGTATCAGGTATTTTTCCTTGGGATGTTTACCTATAACAACGGCCAGATCTTCCACTTTTCCGGTCTGACCGAAAAAGATCTTGCGCTTTCTGTATACAATGTATTTTTGCAGGTAAACTGCAATTGCTTCCGTAACACAGAAGTATTTCATCGTCTCCGGAATGGCAACCCTCAGCTCTTCGCACAGATGGAAGAAGTGATTGATAGCATGCCTCGATGTAAACACCACGGCTGTATGATCCAAAATGGAGATTTTCTGTTGTCTGAACTCTTTGGAAGTTAACGGTTCTACTTTAAAAAATGGGCGGAAATCTATTTCCACTCCAAATTTCTCTGCTATATCGAAATACGGAGATTTCTCGGTTGCAGGCTTGGGTTGTGACACCAATACTTTTTTTATTTTCAATGCCATAAAGTACTTGTCTCGATAAAGTTATACAAATAAGTTAAACCTTCGTACAAAAATACCAGAGGTAAAATTTCTTGGGCGCAAAGGTACAAACTTAAGTAGAATAAATCGCTTTTTTTCTTGTAAAATATCCGTATCGTTTTGTAAATAATTGCAAATCGACACAAAATATAGCTAATAATGAACAATATTGTGGGGGTAGCCGTATAGGTTTCTACGAAAGAGAGCCATAAAACAGGCAAATATAAAACAACACCCCATAAACCGATGATGGCGTTATAACTTGTTTTCCACAGCTTGTATTTGAAGTGGTCGTCCATTATGACACCCATAATGAAATAGATGAATTGCTTGAACTGATAAAACAGGAAGGATACACCCAACAGGCCTGCGATGGTGAGCAGAGTCTGTGTTTCGTTTAACCGGGATACGTATCCGTACGACCGGCCGATGGCGTAGATGGCAAGCGAGCACAATAAAAGTGCCTGGTAAGTCATGAAGTTTCTGTAAAAAACATCGTTGGAGACGGTTTGTGTAAAGAGACTGTGGCGCTCTTTAACCAGAAACACATCTTTTGTCATCTTAATGAAGTGACGGATATAATTACGGTACACAATGGCAAAAACTGACAACTGAACAAGAAGTAATGCAAACATTACATCGTTGATCAGTTGTCCGTCCCAGAGACGGATACCCACAAATCCTTCAAATCCGTGGGTTCCGCTAGCTTGTATGGTTACCAATGTACTCACTATTACGTTTTATTTGGGTACAAAGGTAGCTATTTCTATGTAAATAAAGTCTCCTTTATGATTTCTCCCACCGTTGGATGTGGAAAAACCATGGAATTAAGTTCCCGGGCTGTCATATTCTTTTCAATGGCTATACCCAGGTTGACGATAAGTTCGGATGCAGGGTTACCCAGCAGATGGGCGCCCAGGATGGTGCCGTCTGCCGACAGCAATATTTTACACAGTCCGTTTCCTTGTTCGTTTTCCGCAACAAACCTGCCCGAAAAGGCCATTGGTAGTTTACGGCTCGTATAGGCAACACCCTCTTGCTGCAGTTGTTCTTCTGTTTTTCCGACTCCGGCAACCTCCGGATTGGTATAGACCACCCCCGGAACTGTAAGATAGTTGATTCCCTGCGGAGCCTTACCCAGGATATGTTTGATTGCCAGTTCGGCTTCGCTTACAGCTGTATGCGCCAGAAGCGAAAAGCCGGTTATGTCTCCGCAGGCATATACATTGGGGCGCGAAGTCTGCATAAATGGATTTACCTTAATACCGGCCCGGTTCATCTCCAGTTCCAGTGTTTCCAGTCCGAATCCTTTGCTAACCGGACGCCTGCCTACGCTTACTAGTATCTTTTCGGCTGTAACGGTGCTTACAGCTCCGTCTTTCGAAACCTCCACCGTGTTGCCGTGTATGGCCGTAACCGTGGTTCCCAGCTGAAACTTAACCCCTTTCTTCGTGTATTCTGCCCGCAGCATGGCCGATATCTCGCGATCCATACCTCCCAGTATTTCGTCCATCATCTCGATAACATGCACCTCTGTACCCATGCTGTTGAAGAAGGAGGCAAATTCCATCCCGATAACGCCTCCGCCTATAATTACCAGCGATGAAGGAAGTTCCTTGCTTTGCAGCGCCTCTCTGTTGGTCCAGAAGGGAGCCTCGGCCAAGCCGGGGATGGGGGGTATAACTGTTTCGGACCCGGTGCATATCAGCAGGTTCTCCGCCTCGAAGGTATCGTCGGCACAGGTGATGGTGATAGTTCCGTCGGCCGCACAGCCCCGGATGCAGGCTTCGCCCTGTATCACCTCCACGTGATGTTCTTTCATTTTCAGCTTGATGCCTCCGGTCAGCTTTTTTACAATTTTATTTTTTCGGGCTATGATTTTGTCCATGTCGAACGAGAAGGCATCGGCCGATATGCCGTATTTGGATGCGTGTTTCAGTGTATCGTATACTTTGGCCGAGTAAAGAAGTGTCTTCGTGGGCACACATCCTTCGTTGAGACATACGCCTCCTAAAGCATTTTTTTCGAACAGGACGACAGAAAGGCCCTGAGCTGCAGCTTTTTCGGCTGCCGTATAGCCTGCGGGACCTCCCCCTATTATGGCAACATTGTACTTCATGTTTAATTTAATTATGGTTTTAAAGTATTGTAAGATGACTGCAATATTAACTCTTTTTATCGAGAATTACAATTTATAAATATACCATAGGTATGGTATTTCCTAAACATGTTGTTCGGCATAATTTTGTCGCATTAAATGAATTAATTAAAAAAGTTACCATAATGCGAAACAAAGAATTCATCAGAAAAGCGCTGTTCCTTGTTCTCTCACTGTTTATCCTGGTGAAGGCGGGTGCGCAGATTACAGTAAAAGGACAGGTGATCAACGGAGAAGACAATACCCCTTTTCCTTTCGTCACAGTGTATGAGAAAGGAAAAACCAACGGGGTGGTTACCGACGGCAACGGACAGTTTTCAATCAGTCTGCCTGCTGCGGAGGCTATTCTTGTAGCCTCTTCACTGGGTTACAAATCGCAGGAACTTCCTGCTGCAGCAGGAAAGGAGTTAAGGTTCGTGCTGTTGCCCGATCTGATCAATATAGACGAGGTAGTGGTTACTGCCTTGGGTATATCCAGAGAGAAGAAGGCCCTGAGCTATGCGGTACAGGATGTAAAGGGTGAGGAGCTGACCAAATCGCGTCAGACCAATGCCATCGGGTTGCTTTCTGGAAAGGTGGCCGGTTTGCAGATTATCTCCGCCGGAGGTGCTTTGGGTGGATCCAGCCGTGTGTTGGTTCGCGGGGTGAGTTCGGTATTGGGAAACAACCAGCCTTTGTACGTAATAGATGGTACGCCAATCGACAATACGCAGTTGGGTAGCACCACTACGGCTATAGGGTATGGCGAAAAGGATTATGGGAATACCGCTGCCGATATCAATCCGGACGATATAGAAAGTATGTCGGTTCTTAAGGGAGCCTCGGCAACTGCTTTATATGGTTCGCGGGCGAACAACGGGGTGATATTGATTACAACCAAGAAGGGCACCAATAAGAATAAGACAGAGATATCGTTGAGTACGGGTATCAGCCTGGAAAACCAGCTTAGAAGCAGCTTTGCTCCCATGCAGAAATTTTACGGAGGGGGCGCCAGCAATCAGCAGACTTTCAACCAGGTTGTTATAAACGGACAGAGTTACAATGTGCCTGCCTATGCCATCGACGAGAGTTGGGGACCTAAATTCAGCGGTCAGCAGGTACTTTCGTGGGAAAACCTTTATCCGGAAGATGAGGCCCGTTATCTGAAGACTACCGAATGGAAATATCCGGAGCACGACTTGATGTATTATTTTAAGACGGGTGTGGCTTTCGATAACAATATTTCGGTTCGCGGAGGAAATGAGATTGCTAATTACCGCGTATCGTACACCAACCGTACGGCAACGGGAACCACTCCTAATTCAAAGCTTTCACGTAACAATTTAAGTGCAAGCGGTAGCCTGAAACATAAGAACTTTATCTTCTCGTCTTCCGTAAATTATATGAATACCGGGGTGGTTGGTCGTCCGTGGACAGGTACTTCCAACCGGAATGTGATTACCCAGGCTTACTCGTGGGGACAGAATCAGGTGGATTACAAGGAGTTGTCTAACTATAAACGTCCGGACGGATCGCAACGACTTTGGAACGTTACCTCGTGGGATAACCTGAAGGCCAAATATATAGATAATCCCTACTGGGCTTCGTATACCAGTTATTCCGACGAGAACCGCGACCGTGTGTATGGAAATGCGGGCGTAGAATGGAACATTGCCAAGGGATTGAAAGCTACGGCCAAGGTACATGGCGACGTGTACACCTATTCGGTGGAAGATCGTATCGCGGTCTATTCTCGTACAACATCCATGTACAGCGAGAAGGTGCAGCGGTTCCAGGAGTTCAACTACGAGGCTATGCTTCACTATAATACGGCTCTTAAAAACTTTACTTTAAATGCTTTTATCGGGACCAACCTGATGCACCAGCGTCGCAATATCAATAACGGCGAAACGCAGGGGGGACTTATTATCCCCGAATATTATAACCTGAGCAACGCTACCAGTGTGCTTACTACGGATAAGACCTATCGGAAAGAGATCCGTTCGCTGCTGGGCAATGTTTCGCTGGGATGGAAAAGTATGTTGTTTGCCGATGCGACTTTCCGTAACGACTGGTCTTCCACCTTGCCTGCCAACGAGAATTCGTACTTCTATCCCTCTTTCTCGGGCAGTTTTATCTTTACCGAACTCGAACCGGTGAAAGCTGTTTCGTGGCTGAACTTCGGTAAGGTTCGTCTGGGATGGGCCCAGGTGGGTAACGATACGGATCCCTACAGCTTGTCGCGTACCTACGAGTACAAGAACAGCTCCTTTGGCGGGGTTCCCAACTACGGACTGGATATAATATTGAACAATGCGCATCTGAAACCGGAACTTACCAATTCTGTGGAGGCGGGTATCGAGCTTAAATTGTTGAATAACCGCGTAGGACTGGATCTTACCTATTACAATAACCTGACCAAAAACCAGATTATGCAGGTGCCTTTGGCTGCTTCGAGCGGATATACAAGTCAGTGGATGAATGCCGGAGAGATCAGCAACAAAGGGCTTGAGGTGGTGCTCAATGTGGTGCCTGTGCAGACAGCAAATTTCCAGTGGGAGGCTACTTTCAACTGGTCGAAAAACAACAACAAGGTGGAAAAACTGAACGACCAGCTGAAAACATTGCAGATTGCTTCATCGTTTGTGGCACTGCATGCTACCGTTGGGAAGCCTTACGGCGAGCTGATGGGTTACAATTATGTATTCGACAGCGGAGGGAATAAGGTGGTTGCCGCCAATGGCGTATATGCGAAAACAGCTCAGACTGAAGGCTTGGGAAGTGTGCTGCCCGATTGGCTGGGAGGAGTGCGGAATAGTTTCCGGTATAAAAACTTCGACGCAGGATTCTTGATTGATGTTCGCAAAGGGGGATACTTCTATTCCATCACCCAACAATACGGTATGTATTCCGGAACACTGGAGGAAACTGCCGCCAATGGTATCCGCGAGAATGGATTGGTATTGGAGGGTGTTCAGGGTACGGTTGCCTATAATGCGGATGGAAGCTATACGGTTACAAACACCCGGCCCAACGATAAAAACGTATCGGCCTTCGAATGGGGACGCTCGCATAGCAGCGGGGTACAGGCGCAGAATGTGTTTAAGTCGGATTACGTGAAACTGAGGGAGATTACGGCAGGATATACCGTTCCTCGTCTGGGTGATACGGCTGTGAAGGATGTGAGATTCTCCGTTTTTGCCAACAATGTGTGGACAATCTGGAAGGCGAATAAGAATTTTGATCCCGACTTTACTCAGAGCTCCGGTAATATTCAGGGGCTGGATGGCGGTAACATTCCTTCTCCGATTACTTACGGATTCAATATCAGTGCTAAGTTTTAACTATAAAAATGATCAGCGAAATGAAACGAAATAATAGTCTAAATTGGATAGTGTCGGGCTTGTTGGTATTTTTGGCTTCCTGCTCCGACTTTGAAGCAATTAACAAGAATCCGAACAGTCCGGAGAAGGTGCCTACCCAAAGTTTAATTGCTTATGTGGAGAGAAGCATCGTAGATGAGATACGTTCCACCAACCTGTCGATCGGTCGTTCCGACCTCTATGTGCAATGGTTGGCGAATAATACCTATACGGATGCCGACCGCTATTACTGGATCAGTTCCAATGGGAATGATTCATGGAAGAATCTATACCTGGCGCAGAGCAACCTGGATGAAATTATCAGGCTTAATGTAGACGAAGCCACTAAAGCTCAGGCTGCCCAGAACGGTGATAACAACAACCAGATTGCCGTTGCACGAATCCTGAAGGTGTTTACCTATCAGGTGATGACCGATACCTGGGGTGATATCCCTTACAGTTCTTTTGGCGGATCCAATGCCACATTTGATGCCGGTAAAGCGGATCAGGGTGTGATTTATGCCCAGTATGCCAAACAGGAATTGATCTATGCGGATTTACTGAAAGAGCTTAAAGAGGCTTCGGACCAACTGAATACGGGTTCTTCCGCATTTGCAAGCGGTGATGCCATATATAAAGGTAATGCCCTGAAATGGAAAAAGTTTGCCAATTCACTAAGTCTCCGTATCGCAAACCGTGTACGGAGTAAGCTGAATGAGGCAGACAACCGGATAAAGGAGATTCTGGCTAATCCGGCACAGTATCCTATTTTTGAAAGCAACGATGACAATGCATTGCTGGCTTTCGAAACCAATGCCCCCAACCAGGCTCCATTTTATAAAGCCACGACTTTGGCAAACCGAAACGACTATGCTGTAAGTAATGTGTTTGTAGATTTTCTGCAGGGTAAGAAGGCGGTATCTCCGGTTCAGGATCCGCGTCTGAGCGTGTATGCGCAACCTAACAGCAAAGGAAACTATGTGGGCCAGTATTACGGGATGGATATGTTTACAGCCAGTTTGGTTAGTCCCGATTCCGTAAGCAAACCGGGTGCCGCCTTTTATAAAAGCGACTATAAGGAGGTATTGATGGAGTATGCCGAAGTGCAGTTCATCTTGTCCGAATACAAGAATTGGGATCAGCAGCACTACCTGAACGGGATTCGTGCTTCCATGCAGAAGTGGGGTATATCCAATGTGGCTGTAGATTCGTACCTTCAGTCGGCTCCCCCTGCTTCACAAGAGACGGTGCTGACTCAGAAATGGGTGGCTCTATTCATGCAGGGCAACGAAGGCTGGGCCGAATATCGACGTACCGGATATCCAAATTTCCTGATCAAAGCCGGAGATATTGTTTGGAAAGGAACTGTAAACGGTCAGCCTGTTACCAAAAACTTCGAACCAATCGGTATTTCGTCTGTTCCATCCCGGTTGTTATATCCCAACAACGAAGTACAGCTTAATTCGGCTCAATACCAAAAGGCGGTTGCTCAACAAGGGGGCGATCAGCTAGACACGAAAGTATGGTGGAATAAATAAGATACACCAGTCGGTAAAAAGAAAGGCATCCATGATTCTTCAGGATGCCTTTTCTTTTTTTATTTATTCTTGTCCGGTTTCTATATCGATAACCACTCCGGGGGTTGCTTTCCGATCCAATGATCCGGAAACTTTCTGCAGATTCTGCGTGAAGAAGGTTGCCGATTTCGTTGTAGTCTGGGTATAGCTTCCGTCGATAATACGGAGTGCCGCATTTAGCAACAACTCGTTGGTGTTGCCGAATTCAAGAAATTTATCCAGTTCGGTGGCTTCATCCAGCTTATAGTCGGGTGTAAAGCCCTTTTCGTAATCCGATTTGTTCTCCGAATTAAACAGTTTACAAACAATGGGATGTAGTTTCCAATCGTATGCATCATCTGTATAGGTTTCCGAACCTACATTCTTTCCTTCGGTCTGCATACCAATGATTACCACGTTCATGTAGGGTTTTAAACTGTTTATTACCAGTTCGGAGGCCGAAGCTGATGTTTCGGTTACCAATACATACAACGTTTGCAGATTCAGGTTTGCGCCATCGGCGATGAGCGAGGAATTAAGAGCTATGTTTATCTTTTGCGGACGTTGTTTATCATTGTATTCGAGTGTACACATGGTTTTCCCTAAAGCGGATTGGGGAGCCAGCATGGTGCTGAGCAACTGTGCACAAGATAGCGACCCGCCGTTGTTGTATCGCAGGTCGAGTACAAACTCATTGACACCTGCTGTTTTGAAATCCTTGAAACGGGCAAGCATATCCTTGTCGAAAGTTTTATCATCGTCTGTTTTTCCGGAAGAGAAATGGTTGTACACCAGATAGCCCACTTTGCGGCCTCCCCAATCAATCACTTTGTTAAAGTAAACAGGGTTATCCACAATCTCGCGGGCCGTATCGATCTGTACCTTCTTTCCGACGTCCAGTTTATCAGACACCGGATTGTAAACAGCCAGTTGCAGTTCCATGGATTTGCCTCCATACAATGTTTTGTAGTTTTGTTCCGTAATATAAGCTCCGTCCATGGTTACAATCCAGTCGCCCCGTTTGATGCCGGCTTGGGAAGCAGGCGAATCGGGGGCCACATACAGGATATGTGCCACGAATTCCGTATTGCTCATCCTGTACAGCGTATAGTCGAAACCGTAACTGTAGGTGGTCTGATAGATACCACGTGTAACCGGAGTGGTACTTTCGATGTAAGAATAAAAATATCCCTCTTTTCCGTCTTTAGTTGATAACAAGGATTTTAAGAATGTTTCAGCGTCAGCATCAAATTTCAAGGATCCGAACTCAGGCATTTCCTTGTACCAGTAATATTTATTACGCATGGTCCTTTCGATCCAGCTGTTCTCCGGGTATTGTTTATTGTTATTATCTTCTACCAGCTGCTCTTCCTCTTTGCCGCAGGAGCTGAATATGGATGCCAACGTGAAGATCAGCAGGCTGAGATATAATTTATTACGTTTATTCATTTTATTATCCGGTTTAATTAGAAAGACGCAAATATACCTATTCTTGAGGATTGAATAAGCTGCTGGCCCAATTAAAAACCGGAAGGAAGTACGAAAGATTTTTAAAATGGGGTGAATAGCAAAGGAAATGCCTAACTTTGTCATTCTAAAATCAGAGAATGATGGTAAAAAGATTCGATTACTTAGTTATTGGTTCCGGTATTGCCGGGATGAGTTTCGCTCTGAAAGTAGCCAACAAGGGTTCGGTTGCCCTTATTTGCAAGACCTCTTTACAGGAAGCGAATACCTATTACGCCCAGGGAGGTGTAGCATCTGTAACCAACCCCATTGACGATTTCGAAAAGCATATTCAGGATACACTGATTGCCGGCGATGGGCATTGCGACCGGGCCGCTGTCGAAAAGGTGGTGAAAGAGGCTCCTGCTCAGATAAAAGAGTTGATAGAATGGGGTGTTAAGTTTGATAAGACCGCTTCGGGCGATTTCGACCTGCACCGTGAAGGTGGACATTCCGAGTTCCGGATTCTGCATCACAAGGATAATACAGGTGCCGAAATACAGGAGAGTCTTATTCTTGCGTTGAAGAGTCACCCCAATATTAAAATTTTTGACCATCATTTTGCGGTAGAGATTCTTACCCAGCACCATCTGGGAATGGAGGTGACACGTCAGACTCCCGATGTGGAGTGCTACGGGGCATATATCCTGAATGAACGTACGCGCAAGGTGGATACCTTCCTTTCAAAAGTAACGTTGATTGCCACGGGTGGTATTGGGAATGTATATCTTACCACCACCAATCCGCTGGTTGCCACAGGTGATGGTATTGCCATGGTATACCGGGCCAAGGGTACAGTTAAGGATATGGAGTTTGTTCAGTTTCATCCCACTGCTTTATTTAATCCGGGCGATCGTCCCTCATTTCTTATTACCGAGGCCATGCGTGGGTATGGCGCTAAACTTCGGACTATGGATGGTAAGGAGTTTATGTATAAATATGACAGCCGACTTGAACTTGCCCCGCGCGACATCGTAGCCCGTGCCATTGATACGGAGATGAAAAACAGGGGAGATGATCATGTCTATCTGGATGTGACCCACAAAGATCCCGAGGAAACAAAAAAACATTTCCCCACGATTTATGAGAAATGTATGAGTCTGGGTTTAGATATAACCAAAGATTATATTCCTGTTGCGCCGGCTGCCCATTACCTGTGTGGAGGTATACAGGTCGACCTGAACGGGCAATCGTCAATCAAACGGTTGTATGCTGCCGGAGAATGTTCCTGCACCGGATTGCACGGGGCCAACAGGTTAGCTTCCAATTCTTTGATTGAAGCTGTGGTCTATGCGGATGCATCAGCCAAGCATGCCATGGAACATATTAGCGGATATAACTTCAATGAGTCCATTCCTGTATGGAACGACGAGGGAACTTCGCTTACGGAAGAGATGGTGCTGATTACCCAAAGTGCAAAGGAGGTTCAGCAGATTATGGCCACCTATGTAGGTATCATCCGCTCTAACATCCGTTTGAAAAGAGCTTTCGACCGGTTGGACATTCTGTATAAAGAGACTGAAAGTCTGTTTTTGCGTTCGGTGGTGTCGAAAGAGTTGTGTGAGTTACGTAACATTATCAATACGGCTTATCTTGTAATCAGACAGGCCATGGAAAGGAAGGAGAGCCGCGGATTGCATTATACGCTGGACTATCCTGATAAGATTGCAATTTCCGACGAAGAGTAATAAAATAAATATCCCCCCTCAAGCGAAGTAAGCACCTGAGGGGGGATTTTTCTGTTGAAAAGAACAATTAATAGTTTTGCTTCATGGGCTCGAAGTAAGATTGTGCATGTTCGCAAGCCGGACAAGTCTTAGGTGCTTTTTTACCCTTGAATGTCCAACCGCAGTTACGGCATTGCCACATAATTTCTTCGTCTTTTTCGAAAACTTTGCCTTCAGTTACGTTGGCTAACAATTTGCGGTAACGAGCTTCGTGTTCGGCTTCTACTTTGGCAATCTGGCGGAATGCAACAGCAACAGCTTTAAATCCTTCCTGTTCTGCGATATCGGCAAATGCAGGATACAGTTCTGTCCACTCTTCGTTTTCACCAGCAGCAGCAGCTGCGAGGTTGTCGGCTGTTGTACCGATGATACCGGCAGGATAAGAGGCTGTGATTTCAACCATGCCACCTTCTAAAAATTTGAAGAAACGTTCAGCATGCTCTTTTTCTTGTTCTGCAGTTTCAGCAAAAACAGCTGCAATTTGTTCGAATCCTTCTTTTTTTGCCTTGCTGGCGAAGAATGTGTAACGACTTCTTGCCTGAGATTCTCCGGCAAACGATTTAAGTAAGTTCTTTTCGGTTTCTGTACCTTTAATACTTTTTTCCATAATGATAAATTATATATGTAATATTAATGCGAGAATACCGGTTTTGAATCTTTCAAGCCCAAATGTAAAAAAAAAATCGATAGGTACAACCTCCCTGAGGAAATTTAGATTGAATTCTTTCTCACAAAAAGAGATCGTAAACATTTAAATGTACAAGAAAGGCTTACTTGATTGATTCAAGTGTTTTAACAAGCATGCTGCTTGTTTTGTTTAACCTTTCTTTACTATGGATGTAGTGATGGCTAATGAATAACCCATTAGGGCCATCTGTGTTGTTTTTATTCATACCTTTGCAGCATCATCAATTAACAGGCAAAAAGAATGAAAAGTAGGTTTGATTTTCGGCCCAAGCTATTGGCTGTGCTGGAAAATTATTCGAAAGAAAAGTTTATGGCCGACCTGATGGCCGGAATTATTGTAGGGATTGTGGCCCTGCCTCTTGCTATCGCTTTTGGTATAGCATCTGGTGTTAGCCCCGAAAAAGGTTTAGTTACGGCTATTATCGGTGGTTTTATTGTTTCTTTTTTAGGAGGTAGTTCCGTTCAGATCGGTGGACCAACCGGAGCGTTTATCGTAATTGTTTATGGTATTATTCAGAATTTTGGAATAGAAGGGCTGGCCATTGCTACTGTCATAGCTGGTATCTTACTTGTCCTGATGGGGGTTCTTAAACTTGGGACCGTTATCAAATTTATTCCTTATCCTATTGTTGTGGGATTTACAAGCGGTATTGCGCTGACGATTTTTACTACACAGATGAAAGATCTGTTCGGGTTGTCAATCGAGAAAGTCCCGGCCGATTTTATATCCAAATGGATTGTTTATTTCGAACATTTCGGGTCATTTAATATCTGGCCTTTTCTTATAGGTGTGATAAGTATCCTTATCATTGTATTCACACCCCGTTTCTCGAAGAAAATTCCGGGTTCGCTGGTCGCCATTGTCGTAGTTACGATTATTGTTTATGCCATGAAGAATTTTGCAGGAATTACGGGCATCGAAACTATTGGCGACCGATTCACCATCAATGCCTCGCTGCCCGCACCCGAGAAAATCACTTTTTCGATGGAAACTATCAACCGGTTGCTTCCTTCGGCCTTTACCATAGCTATTTTAGGTGCAATCGAATCGTTGCTTTCCGCAACCGTTGCCGATGGGGTGACTGGCGATAAGCATAATTCCAATACAGAATTGATTGCTCAGGGTGCAGCCAATATTGTAGTGCCAATTTTTGGCGGTATTCCTGTAACCGGAGCTATAGCACGGACTATGACGAATATCAACAATGGAGGCCGTTCGCCAATAGCCGGTATTGTTCATGCTATCGTATTACTGCTTATCCTGTTGTTTCTAGGTCCGCTTACCAAACATATTCCCATGGCATGTCTGGCAGGTGTGCTTATCATTGTTTCCTATAACATGAGTGAATGGCGTACTTTCCGTTCGCTGATGAAAAATCCTAAAAGTGATGTGGCGGTATTGCTTACCACTTTTTTCCTGACGGTTATATTCGATCTGACTATTGCTATTGAGATAGGAATGTTAATTGCCATGCTTTTGTTTATGCGTCGAGTGGCAGAAACAACGAAGGTATCGGTTACCAAAGAGGTGGTGGATCTGTCTGATGAAGGCGAGATTATGCACGACGACAGTGTTCTTGTACTTCCCACAGGTGTTGAGGTATATGAAATTGATGGTCCGTTCTTTTTTGGAATAGCCAATAAATTCGACGAAAGTATGAAGGTTATCGGGGATAAACCGAAAGTCCGTATTATCAGGATGCGCAAAGTGCCCTTCATGGATTCAACCGGATTACATAACCTGGAAAGCTTGTTCCGTTTATCTCAGAAAGAACATATACACATCATCCTTTCTGGAGTAAATCAGCAAGTGCATGGAGTTCTTACTAAATCGGGCTTCACCGATAAGATTGGAGACGATAATATTTGTTCCAACATAAATGAAGCCATTCAGAAGGCAAATGAGTTTGTAAATCATAAATAACCAGATAAATAAAAAGGTGCCCATCAAGCACCTTTTTATTTATCTGGTTATGACTTTTTCTGACGAAGCTTTTCGCCTTTCATTTGTTCAATACCAACAATCTTTATTTAATTCAATCAGGCGTTAACCGGAAACCAGGCTCGGGTATTATTGGCAATTTTCACTAAAAGCAACATGACCGGGACCTCTACCAATACTCCCACAACAGTGGTTAAGGCTGCTCCGGACTGTAGTCCGAATAGAGATATGGCCACGGCCACGGCAAGCTCAAAAAAATTACTTGCTCCGATCATTCCAGCAGGGGCCGCTACATCGTGCGACAACCTTGCCGCCTTAGACCATCCGTACGCAACAAAGAAGATAAGTATGGTTTGTATAATGAGAGGAATGGCAATCAATAAGATATGTAACGGGTTGTTGGTTATTGTTTCACCCTGGAACGAAAAGAGGATAATCAAGGTGAGCAATAATCCCAAAATCGTATAATTATCGAATTTCTTTACAAAAACATTATTGAAATAATCTGCCCCTCTCTTTTTTATAACAGAAATACGAGTTAACACGCCTGCTGCAAGAGGAATTACTACAAATAATACAACCGACAATATAAGTGTATCCCAGGGAATAACAATCCCCCCGATCCCTAACAGAAAGGCAACTATCGGAGCAAAGGCAACCAGAATAATAAGATCGTTCACTGCCACTTGAACCAGAGTATAAGCTGCATCTCCTTTAGTCAGATAGCTCCATACAAATACCATAGCCGTACAAGGGGCGGCACCAAGCAATACTGCTCCGGCAAGGTATTCGTGCGCCAGATTTTCGGGTATAAATGATTTGAACAGTACGTAAAAGAAAAACCAGGCCAGGCCAAACATGGTAAAAGGTTTGATCAACCAGTTGGTAACGCAGGTAATCAATATTCCTTTGGGCCTTTTACCTACATTCTTTACACTCTGAAAATCGACCTTTAGCATCATCGGATAGATCATCAGCCATATTAATATAGCAACAGGAATCGATACGTTGGCGTATTCGAATCTGCTTAGCGTACTTGGGATAACGGGCAGGTATTGACCGATCAATATACCTGCCACAATACATATTGCTACCCATAAGGTGAGGTAGCGTTCAAAAAAACCTATTCCTTGATTCTTTTCCATTACTACAAGCTTTTGTCTGTTAATTTTGATTTCCGCAGTAACATTCAGGAGTCAGTCCTCCCTTAATGTCTTTTACGTAAAAATCGTAGAATCTGTCTTTTATTTCGTCGCGTACCCTGCGGAATTCACTTTCAATAAACTCCGGAGTACCTGTTGCATGCGAGGGATCATCAAAGCCAATATGCAGACGTTTGTTAACTTTTCCGGTAAACATCGGGCATGATTCATTGGCTCCGCCGCATACAGTTATTACATAATCCCATTCCTCTTTCAAATACATTTCTACAGGGTCTGAAGTATGGTGACTTATATCAATGCCAATCTCTTGCATAGCCTTCACTGCCCCGGCATTAAGCTTGCCAGCTGCGGCTGTTCCTGCCGAACGAACAATCAGATCTTTGTCGAACGATTGCAAAAAACCGTGTGCCATCTGGCTTCGGCAACTATTTCCTGTACATAAGATTAAAACTTTCATATTTTTTAATTTTAGATTTTTTATTCAGAATTCTTATTCGTATTTAAACGAACATTCGGGGTAAAAAAACATTAACAACACATTTCCTTTGGATTAATTGAGTTAAAAAGTTTGTTAATTAGTTGCTTTGCTATCTCCCAGTTTTCCTTATCAATGCAATAACGGACCTTCGGACTTTCAATTTCTCCTTTAATCAGACCAGCATCTTTCAGTTCACTTAGATGCTGTGATACGGTGGCTTTTGCAATTGGCAATACTTCATGGATATCACCAAAAAAACAGTTGTCCTGCGATGCCAGAAAATTCAATATGCAAATTCGGGCGGGATGTCCTAACGCTTTCGCATATCGGGCAATCTGCTCTTGTTCGAGTGTATAATCTTTTTTGTCTTTCATCTTTGTATCTTTTATTCTTGTTCGCAAATATACGAACAAGAATAAAAATATACAATCATATGGAATTCTTTTTTGAATCTTAATTTCCTTATTTTATATGTTGAAGCTGTATAAGGCATTGGGGGGTAAACAAAAAAGGGAAGCCATTCATATGACCTCCCTTTTTTTATATTGAATTAAGTTTGCTTATTTTACTTCGCTACCGGGTTTAACGGTTTTTTGAGGCATTACAACAGCCAGACTTCCGTCGTTGTTTTCGGCAGAGAGAATCATCCCTTCAGAGACAATGCCTTTAAGCTTACGTGGAGCCAGGTTGGCAATAAAGCATACTTGTTTGCCTATCAGATCTTCCGGAGCATAGTGTTGGGCAATACCCGAAATGATGGTACGGGCACCTAATCCGTCGTCAATCTTAAACCGAAGCAATTTATCTGCCTTGGGTACTTTGGTGCATTCCAGAATGGTACCCACACGTATGTCGAGTTTCGTAAAGTCGTCGAATTCTACATTTGCCCGAATAGGTTTTGCCTTGTAATTAGCCTCTTCGTTTGCTTTCTTTGTATCAAGCAGTTTCTGAACCTGAGCTTCAATTACGCTGTCTTCCATCTTTTCGAACAAAAGTTCCGGTTTTCCTAACTGGTGTCCGGCACTCAACAGGTCTGTACTACCTAAACGATCCCATCCAAACGACTCTACGTTCAGCATGTTTCGTAAAGCTACGGTGCTGAAAGGTAAAAATGGTTCGAATGCAATGGAAAGATTGGCCGTAATCTGCAGGGCGATATTCAGGATGGTTTCCACACGGGCCATATCTGTTTTGGCAAGTTTCCAGGGTTCTGTATCTGCCAGGTATTTATTACCGATACGAGCCAGATTCATAGCCTCTTTCTGAGCATCGCGGAAACGGTATATGTCCAGTAAATTTTCTACAGCAGCTTTTACATCGGCAAATTCCGCCAAGGTCTGTTTGTCGTAATCCGTCAGCGTTCCGCATGCAGGAACTTTTCCTCCAAAATATTTCTCAGTAAGAACCAGGGCACGGTTAACAAAATTACCAAAAATGGCAACCAGCTCATTGTTATTGCGTGCCTGAAAATCTTTCCAGGTAAAGTCGTTGTCTTTGGTTTCGGGGGCGTTGGCAGTTAGCACATACCGAAGTACATCTTGTTTGCCAGGCATATCGATAAGGTATTCATTCAACCACACAGCCCAGTTACGGGATGTGGATATTTTATCCCCTTCCAGGTTGAGGAATTCGTTGGCAGGAACATTCTCCGGCAGGTTGTAGCTTCCTTCGGCCTTGAGCATAGCCGGGAATACGATGCAGTGGAATACAATATTATCTTTGCCGATAAAGTGCACCATTTTAGTCTCCGGATCCTTCCACCATGTTTCCCATGTTTCAGGAAGTAATTCCTTCGTATTGGAGATATATCCGATGGGAGCATCGAACCATACATACAGAACTTTTCCTTCGGCTCCTTCTACAGGAACCGGTATTCCCCAATCCAAATCGCGGCTTACGGCACGGGGCTGTAATCCCATATCCAGCCACGACTTACATTGTCCGTATACATTGGATTTCCACTCTTTATGGTCTTCCAAAATCCACTGGCGCAAGAATGGTTCGTGCTTATCCAATGGCAGATACCAGTGCTTTGTCTCCTTCATTTCAGGAACACTTCCGCTGATAGCCGATTTGGGATTAATCAGGTCTGTTGCATTCAAAGAGGTACCGCAGGCTTCGCATTGGTCGCCATAGGCCCGTTCGTTTCCGCAATGCGGACAAGTACCGGTGATGTAGCGGTCTGCCAAAAACTGTTTAGCTTCCGGATCGTAATATTGTTCGGTTGTTTTTTCTATAAATTCACCCTTGTCGTACAATTTACGAAAGAAGTCGGATGCAACCTCCTTGTGAGTCTTTGATGTGGTACGGGAATAGATATCGAACGTAATACCAAAATCTTCGAAGGACTTTTTGATGATACCATGGTAACGATCCACAACCTCTTGTGGCGTTATACCTTCGGCCTTTGCCTTTAATGCAATGGGAACACCATGTTCGTCGGAGCCACCAATCATCAATACATCTTCTCCTTTTAACCGAAGGTAACGGGCATAAATATCGGCAGGAACATACACTCCGGCCAGGTGACCGATATGTACCGGTCCATTTGCGTAAGGCAATGCCGTAGTTATCAGCGTTCTTTTAAATTCTTTTTCCATACCATCTAATCTTCTTTTTGAGGTGCAAAGGTAGAGAAATTTTACCAAAAGATGGAATGATGAACTTATATAATCAAAAGATAGAACTTACATTAGTAGGAATTTCTTAAAACATAGTAATTACAACTATATTGTGGATAATAACCTACTTTTTAAAAGATAATATCTTGTTTTTTGGACTATAAATTCAAAAAAGGCTGGTAAATACATTTGTAATTCAGATAGTCTTATGTTATCAGGTTTGATAATATATTAAAATAAGTAAGCAAGAATTTATTCTCATTAGAGAAATAAAATCTTGCTTACTATTTAAAATTAAGATAGAGATATTTTAAGCTCTATTTTTTATTATCAAAATCGAATTCCACTAAAAGTGGATAATGATCAGACATTACCCTCGTGTCTTCATCATATATATACTCAGCTTTTACAGCATATTTTGCCAATTCAGGACTAAGCCACATAAAATCTATTCGTTGGACAAATTTGGACTTTTGATATTTCTGTGTAGGGCAACTATGAGTGAAATTCTTATTAAATAAATAATATGCATCCTTAAAACCAGCTTTTTTCATGAAATCAGTTATAGAGTAGTCTATCTTTCCGTTATCCAGATTACGTATATGCGCATTTACGACTTCTGTTGCTTTTCTGCTTTCAATAAATTCCGGACCATATGCATCTTTATCATTTGATGATAGAGAATTAAAATCTCCCATAATTACAATCTTTTCATTTGGAGGCAATAGAGCTGCATGAGCCAAAACGATTTGGACCTCTTCTCTTCTTTTTTCGAATGAAAATGGAGAAAAATGAATAACAAAAACGTGGATGTCATTCACAAACGCATATATATATGCATGCCACATATTGTCAACAACTTTCTGCACATTCACAATCGGTTTTTTAGATGATAACGCTACTGGAAAGCCTTCCAACTTTGACTGAACTGCATATGGATGAAAATACTTGCGAGCAAATACTTCCAGACTTTTTTGTGTAAATTCATTCATTTCTTGATAAGCAACAATGTCTGGATCTATTTTCTTTACCCAATTATTGTACGTTGATTGAATAACAGAGTCTTGTTGGAAACCTTTTAGTACATTATAACTTAATATTTTAAAATTATCCTTGGCATCAATAGAAGATGAACACGATAAAAGAATTAAATATAGTAATGTTAATATTTTTTTCATTTTAATTAATTGTTGAATTCATGATAACAAGATTAAATTACTTCCCGAATTTTCTATAAATTTGAATCATCATCCCAGCCTGGATTTTGTGTCAAATTTTGGTTAAGCTGTCTTTCTTGTGTTGGTATCGGGTAAAAGTAATCTTTACCCTCTGTCCAATGTTTTTCAATGGTTGGATTTGTAATGATTTGACCTCCAGCTTCTCCATTTTCCAATACAAGTTCACCAATTTTTTGATATTGTCGACCCGGAACTGTTGCTGGTTTTTTCCCAGAATATATTTCCAAGTCAATTTTTCCGTCCCTATCAAGATCATAGGTGCCTATGCCAGGGAAATACATACCGTAAAATACTCTTTCTAATCGCTTTCCTTCTTTCCATCTCAGCAAGTCGTCCCATCTGAACCCTTCACGTATCAGTTCAATCCGTCTTTCTCGACGGATTTCAAGAATAACACCTTTATTAATACCTTTACTAACATTGGGATATTCTCCTTCTAAATAGGGGTCTGGATTTGCATTTGAAAATGCAACATTAAGATTCGGCATGCCAACACGATCCCTAAGTAATTTTATACTCTTATCAATATCTGATTGAGTAATTGTTCCCTTTTCGGCCTTAGCTTCAGCATAATTTAATAAAACCTCTGCATATCTGAAAATTGGCATATCGTTTGTACAGTTACCGGTATCAAATTTAGGTTCTAAAACAAACTTAATATATTGATATCCTGTAATACAGGTTGAAAAATCGGGTACGCTTGTAACCGTTTCTCCAATTCTTTTATATCCCGGAGTTCTAATTGTTTGAGAAAGACGAGGGTCTCTGTTTTGTGTTTCTTCATAGAACTGCATTGTTTTATAATTGGGTATGTCGGTAAAACGGCTACCATCTTTCATCAAGTAACTGTTAATAACCGAACGCAATACTCCCGGACGTCCGTATGAAGCAGATAATGTATAAAAATTTACACTATGCACAAATGGTATTTCCGGACTATATTGTCTGGCTAAAATTATTTCTTTCACCAACGGCTCTTCTTGTATAAAAAGATCTTGATAAGCTGATTGGTGTGAAGATGTATGGATTCCGTATCCACTTTTGGTCATTAACTCTTCAGAAGCCTTAATACATTCATCAAGAATTCTTTCCCAACCTTCAAGTCCATGATATTTCCTAAAAGTTCCCTCAAATAAGCACATCCTCGATTTTAATGCTAATGCAGTCCATTTTGTTATTAATTGTCCACTTTTTGTTACCTCCAGATTTGCTATTGAGAAGTCTATATCTTCAAGCATTTTGTCGAAAACCAAAGTTCTGGAATCTCGGGCCTTGAATAATCCTTCATCATCAACGGATAATGTTGTGTCATACCAAGGTACATCTCCGAACCGTTTTATTTTTTGAAAATAAAAGTATGCACGAAAGAAACGAGCTAATCCATTGTATTTTGCAACAACCGATTTGTCCTCACATTTAGAAGAATTTTCCAGAAAGAAATTTATCCTTCGTAATTCTGTCCATGTCCATCCTCCGCCCGTTGTTGGAACGACACGTACACCTCTTATTTCATCGTGTACAGTTGTTCTGGCATCATCATCTGCATAGTACGGAGAGTTGTAGAAGATATCTAATGCAACAGGTAATGCATTGTAAAAACTATTTGTATAAGTTTTTAATTCATTTTCTGACTGAAAATAGTTTTCGGGAGCCAGTTCGGATAATGGATATCTTTCAAGGAAATCATCATTACATCCTGAAAAAAGAGCCATAAGGACATATAGATATATATATTTATATTTTTTCATATTTCTAAATATTAAATGAATTACTTTGGGTTATCAAAAAGAAATTTCAGCTCCAACGGAAAAAGTTTTTCCCATTGGATAACCTCTTGCTGCCGGATCCTCCATTGTTTCTTCAGGATCAATATAATCCGTATCCAGTTTTGTCCATGTAAACAGATTCTCACCGCTTACATATACTCTTAAGTTGCTGACTTTTAAAGAACTTAGAAGACTGGAAGGTAATGTATATCCGATTGTCAGGTTACGAAGTTTACAATATGCCAAATCTTGTAAATACATATTATTTGCAACTGAAAGCTCCGAGTTTTGAGCTGTATAACCTCTCAGGAAAGGGAAGTAGGCATTTGGATTGTCTTCAGACCACATCATTTTTTGAAAATTAGATGGAATAAAAGAATCATATGGTCTTGCATACACATGCCAGAACATTTGTGCTTCGTTGGATGGATACCAGTTTTGTTTACCTATCCCCTGAAATAAGGCTGAGAAATCAAATCCATTCCAACCTGCAGACATGTTTAAACCATAAGAATAACGAGGTTGTGTATTTCCTATTACTCTGCGATCCCCCGGATTACTTAATGTATTTTCGCCGGTATCAATAATTCCACTTCCATCTAAATCAAGAATTTTAATATCTCCTGCCTGTAATTTCTTTAATTCGGCAGTTGGAGCCTGTACTCTTCTTTTATTTATTTTGTCTTGATTAACAATTGCTGCCCATGCTTGCGCTTCTTCGGTTGTTTTAAAAAATCCATCATATGTATATCCCCAAATCTCACCAAGCTGCTGACCTTCATAATATGAAGTAAGAATGCCAGATGGGTTGTCGAATTTAGTGATTTTAGAAGTATAGTCAGATAAAACAGCTGTAAGACTGTAGGAAAAAGGTTTGTTCATTATCTCAAACTTATCTTTCCAAGATAAAGATAGTTCCCATCCTTTGGTCCTTAAATCTGCTGCATTTTCTTTTGGTTCGGAAGCTCCAAAAACAGAGGGTAGTACTTTGCCTTTTGTAAGCATATCTTTCGTGTCTCTAATGTAATAATCCCCAGAAAAAGATAATCTACTATTTAACACATCGATATCCATTCCTAGATTATTTGTAATAGATTTTTCCCAAGTAAGATTTTTTGCAACCGGGGCCGGATTATTTACTACGTTCAACTTCGTATTGTCAACCAAATAGCTAATCTGACCTGTAGACATTGATGAAATATACGCATAGGTAGAAACATTCTGATTACCTAAAGATCCGTATGAATATCTCACTTTAAAATTGTTAACTCTATCTTTTAACGACTCGAAGAACCCTTCTTCGCTAATTCTCCATCCTGCTGAAAAGGATGGAAAGAAACCAAACCGGCTATCTTTAGGGAATCTGGATGTTCCATCGTACCTCCCACTAGTTTCAAATAAATACTTTCCAGAATAGTCATAATTTAATCTGTAGAACACACCTCTCAATGCCCATTCACTTGCCCCTCCAGAAACCAATTCTTCTCCGGTAACAAAATTAAGGTCATTGAGTGTTTCAGATAATAGCTCCTGACCACTGGTCGAAATTAGTTTGTATCGTTTGTATTCTTGATTAAAACCTCCCATAGCTTTAATTGAATGCTTGCCTAGTGATAATTCGTAGTTAGTAAAAGCATTGATAACGTGGTATTTGTTACTACTTACGGCCTCAGTCAGCTTATCAACTTTCAGTTCTCCTAATGATGAATATTCCATAATACCAGGATACTTTGAATATTTGATTTTTATCTGTCTATACATATTGTCGTGTTGATCCTGGTTATAAGTATAGTTTGCTGTAACAGATAGGTTCTTTAATATTTTAGCAGTAAATTCAAATGTTGTAGTGAATTCATTATATGCATCCTGTCCTTTCATTTTGCCACTTTCAAGAGCGTTATGCAGTCCATATCCAATTGGATAAGAATTAATGCCAGTATATCCGGTTAAAGTTCCATCCGGATTTTTAGGTACATAAGCTGCATGATAATGGTATATCGGGTTGTTGCTTACATTTCCCGAAACCTCTTTAAAGTTCGTTGGAAGACCGTGCCAATCATATGTAGATTTAAAGAAATGAGTATTATTGCTAAATTTTAGCCAAGAAGTAATATCAGACTCAACTTTGGATCTCATATTAAATCTTTGATATTTGTCTGTATTGATATTTAGAACACCGTCTTCTGATGAGTAAGAACCTGTCACTAAATATTTCATCTTATCATTTGCCCCGGATATACTTACATTATGCTCTTGTTTTGGTCTTGATTTTGAATAGAAATAATTATACCAGTCAAAATTGGCATAATATCTATACATATCTTCCCCTTTCGCATTTTTACTTATTACAACCCATGGTCTGTCCGGATTCTCAGTCTTATCATTTACTCTAGCTAATAGCTGTTCATAGTCCTCGTCTGAATATTTGGTTGCTCGATAACCCAAACAATTATACATAGCATCATCATTAATTTTTGCGTTCCAATATCCCGAAGTGATGAAGTCTGTGTTGGTTGATCGGGTAATCCATCCAAAATTATTTGAATATGAAATCTGAGTTTTGCCGTCTTTTGCACTTTTTGTTGTTACAAGTATTACACCAAAAGCAGCTCTTGCCCCATAGATGGCTGATGCTGATGCATCTTTTAATACTGAAACAGATTCTACATCATTAACGTTGATCCTATCCAACGTTCCGGGAACGCCATCAACTAACACTAATGGAGACCCTCCATTAATTGATGTATTTCCTCGAATGTTTAAAGATCCACTGGTGCCAGGTTTTCCCGAACCAAATGTTACATTTAAATTTGGAATAACACCCTGCAAGGCTTGAGTCATTCTTGTAATAGGTCTGTCCTTAAAATCTTCGGCTGTTACTTGGCTTACAGCCCCTGTCAGGTTGACTTTTTTTTGAGTTCCATAGCCAACAACAACAACTTCATCTAATGTTTTTGTATCTTCAATCAAAATAATGCTCAAAGATTTATTATCAGCAACGGGTATTGATTTGTTCAGATAACCTATATAGGAAACTTCTAGTATAGCATTTTGATTTACTTCAAGGGCGAAATTACCATCTATATCCGTAATTGTCCCATTTTGGATCCCTTTCTCTACAACATTGGCCCCAATTATTGGTTCTCCTTTTTCATCAGTGATAATGCCAGTAATTTTTTTATGCTGGATAACCTGTGGTATTGCATTGAATGGTTCTTTCATCAAAACAATATTATTTCCTTCCATCGCATATACGATCCCTGTATTCTCAAATATATTTTTTAGAATTTCGGATACAGGTTTATTTTTAGCCTTGATTGCAATATTGCGATTGAGGTTAACTTCTTCTTTATTATAAATAAATAGATAATCAGTCTGCTCCTCTATTTCATTTAATAATTGGCGTACATTCATGTTTTTTTCAGCAATCGTTACTTTCACATTTTGAGAATTTGCTTCCGAAGCTAACATGCCCGCAGTAAAAATAAACATCAAAAGAAAAGTGATTTTCATAATACGAAATATATAGTTGCAATTTGATTTTAATGGGACATAGTATTCCCGATAAAAGATATTTTTCATACTTTTATAGCCTGTATTAGTTTGTACTTAGATTAATATTTAGTCTGGTATAGACTTTAAGCCGGAGAGTGTTCGCAGCATTTTCCGGCTTTTTCATTACTTGTAATTATTTCATAGGCAACGGATTGTTTGTGATTAGTATTATGTTAGTAAATTATAATTGTGTTATCTATATCATCTGATTTGAGATAATTAAATTTCGTTTTTATCTGTAATGTTTTTAGTACATGTTCAACTCCATCGCGAAATCTGAACTTTCCAGAAAACTTATGACTCAGAATAGATTTATTATTTACAATAATCTTTATATCAAAATACAACTGTAACTTTTCAAGCAATTCTGCAATTGTGTTATCATCAAAACAAATTAGACCTTCACGCCATTGAAAATAATTAAATTGAGATATTGGAATCGTTTTTAGATGGCCTTTATCCTTAAATGCAAGTTCATTAGGTTTAAGAGTTCTTTTTTCAGTATGATTTATAGCTTCAATTTCTACAGAACCTTTTAATAGAGCTGTCTCAAATAAATCTTTTCCTTTATAGGCCTGAACATTGAATTCGGTCCCTAGAACCTTTATATTATATTGTTCGGTTTTAACAATAAACGGTTTTTTGGTATTTTCTTTTACGTCAAAATAGCCTTCTCCATCCAAGATTACTTCTCTATTGTTTTCGTCAAATAATGTTGGAAATGTAAGTGAGCTTTTCGCATTAAGCCAAACTTTGGTTCCATCAGATAAAATTAATTCAGCTCTTTGGCCGGCGGGTACATTTATTACCTGCGACATTGTTTCCGTACGATTTACCATCTGACTACCCTTCCAAAAAAAGGTACATACAAATGCAATGATAAATATTGCCGCGATCTTTAATATTTCGATATAAATAGGGCGAATGATCTTTGTTTTCTTGTTGATGGATGAAAGTAATGATTTGTTTTTATGCCATATACTAATGTCATACAGCTTATGCAATGAAAATAATTCACGCATATTATCAGGAGATTCATCAAGCCATTCAATAACCTTTTTTTTATCCTCTTCTGAAATATCTCCTTTTATATAGCGCTGTAACAGTTCATTCATATCATTGTCTTATTATTCTTATACTAGAATAACGATTTAAAGATTAAACCCCCTAAAAATTTAATTAAAAATTATACAAATAAAAAGACAAGAGTGGAAGATAGTCTTTAAGCCTAATACGGAGTTCTTTTATTGATTTCGTTATATGGTACTCCACTCCTTTTGTCGTTAAATTAGTTGCTTCAGCAATCTCTAAGATAGATTTGTTTTCGAAACGACTCATTTCAAATATTTTACGTGTTAAAGGAGGTAAAGATTCTAATGTTTTTTTTACAATGGCATGAATCTCGTTTGAGTATATTTCTACTGGATCACAGGCTTCTAGTGTTGATAATCTTATATCCAACTCGCGCTGGTTATATTCAGTAATAGTATCCATGAAATTTATTCTCACTATTTCATGTTTAATATGGTCAAGGGATTTGTTTTTAAGCATTGTAATCAATAGAGACTCCGAAGCCTCTTTTTCCCCTGAAGATAGTAGAAGCCAATATTTTACTAATGTTTCAGCCACAATATCTTCTGCTACCATTTTGTCATGTACGTAAGACTTTACAAATAAGAATGACCTAAGGTAACACTGCTCGTAAATATCCTTAAAATCAGGAGTCTTTTTCATACTAATTCTTTATATATGCGAATCAGTAGTTGAAATCACTTGCTGATTCATTTAGTTAAAATGTTGTTATACAGTTTATTATTACATTAAAATATTTCTTAATCTCCCTGGAAATCAGTATCTTAGAAGAATAAAACCACTCATTTTTCTAATTATGATTCCCAAGGAGAAAGAACTTAAGCTTATAAAAATATATATGTATATCTGCGATATCTATGAGTCTTCACTGAAATTTTGTTGTCAGAGATTCAGTAATAATGCAACTCCTATCTTCACCGACCAGGAACTGCTTACTGTATACCTGTTCTGTGGAGCTTATCAACGCTACTTCAGTATCAAAGAGATACATACATTCACTAAAGAATATTTGCTTTCTTGGTTTCCTTGTCTACCTTCTTATCAGACGTTCAATTATCGATTGAACCTGTTAAGTGAGGCAATTAATGAACTCGTAAAGCATCTCATTACATCGTTTAAACCAGAAGATTGCGACAATATGACATCACTGATCGATTCCATGCCAATTGTTACCTGCAAAGGAAAGAATAAAACAGGAAAAGTGGCTACAGAAATTGCAACAAAAGGCTACTGCTCTACCAAAAATATGTACTACTTTGGTTTGAAACTCCACACGTTAGCTTTCAGAAGGAAAGGAACTATTCCATTCCCTGAGATGTTGATACTTTCATCTGCGGCAGAGAACGATTTGACGGTACTTAAAACAGAAGCAGCAGACAGCCTGACCAATAGAAGTATCTTTGCCGATAAAATCTACTCCGATTTCTCTTTTTGGGGAGAAAAACACAGGGAAATAGGTCTGGATATGCTAACTCCCGTAAAAGCTATTAAGGCTGAAGAGCCCGTAATTACTCAAAGAGAGAAAGCCCACAGAGACTTATTTTCGACGGCTGTTTCTAAAGTCAGACAACCCATAGAGTCTTTCTTCAACTGGTTGAATGAGAAAACAAATATTCAAAGAGCGATGAAGGTCAGATCAACATCTGGACTTCTTATACATACGATGGGGAAAATAGCCATCGCATTCATTTATCTAATTGTTTAAAACAAATGAATCAATGTCAAATACTGATTCGCATTATATATTAACCAATAGCAAAACGCTTATTAGCGCCTTACAGATAAAGAAAGATATATATATTCTATGAATAAAATTCAAATATACTAAATTAATAATAACACTGCAGATCTTGTAATAAACTATTATTTTTAATCTGTATGGTATGTAGTTAAAGTATTTATTATATATTAGGTACCCCATCCTTCACGGTCCAGGTTGCGGTAATGTATGGCCTCCGCCAGATGAGGTGTCTCAATTTTTTCTGTACCGTCCAGGTCGGCTATGGTACGCGAAACTTTCAGGATACGATCATAAGCCCGTGCAGACAGGTTCAGGCGGGTCATAGCCTGTTTTAATAACTGCATTCCGGCAGCATCGGGTATGGCATATTGATGGAGTTGTTTGGTTTCCATCTGTGCATTGCAGTATATCCCAGGATGTGCTTTAAAACGTTCTTCCTGTATCGCCCTGGCTTTTATAACCCTTTCGCGTACATGGGCACTAGGTTCTGAAGGAGTCTGTATTGATATCTTTTCGAAGGGGACGGGCACAATCTCAATCTGTATATCAATGCGATCCAGAAGTGGTCCGGATATCTTGTTCATATACTTTTGTACTGCGCCAGGGGGACAAAGACAGGGGCGTTCTGGATGGTTGTAATAGCCGCAGGGACAGGGATTCATTGAGGCAACAAGCATAAAACTGGCGGGATAGTTCACAGAGAATTTTGCTCTCGATATATTGATATACCTGTCTTCCAGCGGTTGCCTCATCACCTCGAGTACGCTTCTATTAAATTCCGGTAGTTCATCCAGAAACAATATTCCATTCGTGGCTAAGCTGATTTCGCCCGGCTGCGGATAGGCTCCGCCCCCAACCATGGCTACATGTGAGATGGAATGATGAGGTGAACGGAACGGACGTTGTGTCATTAGGGAGGTTCCCCCACCAAGTTTTCCTGCAACGGAGTGTATCTTGGTTGTTTCCAGCGACTCATTCAGTGTAAAAGGGGGTAATATGGATGGCAAGCGCTTTGCCAACATTGACTTGCCGCTTCCGGGAGCACCTATCATGATGGCATTATGTCCGCCGGCAGCCGCTACCTCCAGGGCACGCTTTACGTTTTCCTGCCCTCTTACATCAGAAAAATCAAACATAAAGGCTTCCTGATGGGCATAAAACTCTTCGCGTGTATTTACTTGAGTTGCTTCCAGAGTACGTTTACCATCGATAAACTCAATCACCTCTTTGATGTTTTCTACACCGTAAACAGCCAGATTGTTTACAACAGCCGCTTCCCGCACATTTTGTTTCGGAAGTATAAACCCCTTGAATCCTTCTTCTCTGGCCTTAATGGCTATGGGTAATACTCCTTTGATAGGCATCAGACTCCCATCGAGGGATAGTTCTCCCATCATCAGATATTGATCCAGTCTAGAGCCATCCACCTGTCCGGCTGCTGCCAATATGGCTAAAGCCAACGGTAAATCATATGCGGAACCCTCTTTTCGGATGTCGGCAGGAGCCATATTGACTACCACACGGTTTCCGGGGAATTTGTATCCGTTTACCTGAAGAGCGGAGATGATACGTTCGTGACTTTCTCTTACGGCCACATCGGGCAATCCCACAAGAAAAAAACTTACACCTTTGGTGCAATTTACTTCAATGGTAACAATGGTGGCTGATATACCCTGAACTGCGGCAGCGAATGATTTTACTAGCATTAGGTTTTGGTTTAACAATTTGGGAGCGAGATTCTATTTCTTTAAGATCTGCTCCAGTACTTTTTTAACTTCCAGTCCGTTATCTGTTTTTAATACTATTTTTCCTTCGTTGTCGATTAAGAAACAACGCGGTAACGCATTAACATTGTATAGTTCCAGCATGCTGGTACCTTGCCCGGCCGAGTCTGTAACCAGATTCCACTTAATGGTGTCTGCCTCAAGCACCTTTTTTACAGCAGCCTGATCCGTGTCCAGACTTATCAACAACATATCAACCTTTTCGGCCGGAAATTCACGTTTTATCTCATCCAGATACAGATTGTCTGCCTGGCACATTTCACACCATGGGGCCGTGAAACTTAAAAGCAGGTATTTATTCGAAAACGAATCCAGACTTACAGGTTGGTTATAAATATTTATCAGATCGAATCCGGGGGCCTCAGCACCGATAGCGGTACGCTTAGCTCTTGCTACAAAAGATTTCAACTCTTTAAATAAGAAAAAATCCTTTAACGATGAATCAAGAAGAGGTATAAATTCTTCCAATAACCGTGTATCGTCTGAATCTCTGAAAAATCGGTACATTAATACAATAGAGGCCTTTTCGGCTGGATTCTTGCGTATAAAGGATTCTGCCTTTTCCTGTAATTGATGATCAATGTTGATCAGTTTGGTGGTAGTTGTTGATTCGTCTGTCAAAAGCGAGTCAGACGGTGTATGTAGCTTTTCAATCAACTGCGCCCGTTCTTTTAAAAGAGTTGAATGTCTCTTATAAAAGGCAGACAACTTTTCGTTGGTTTCTCCTCCCTTTATCTCTATTAATTCGGGTACATTTATATCTCCCGTAAGAATCACTTTCTCGCCGGCTTCCGGATATACGGTCAGCCATACAGATTTATTCTCGAAATATAGAGTTACACTTAGATAATCGGCTTGCTTTTGCTTTATTTCAAAACGACCGTTTTTCTGACAGGTGATTGTATCGGTTAATTTTTTATCTGAACCTTCAAATACAGCATAAATTGTCTGATTCTTCAGGTTGGAGAGGTTACCTTCCAGCTGAAAAACAGATTTCTTACCACATGAAACCATACCTAACAGTGCAAATAGCACTACAACGATTCTATTTATCATCTTTAGCTGTTCAAATTCACATAAATTCTTTGGGGTAAAGATATGAAAATAAATAAAATAAAACTATAAATATGCTAATTTTAATAGAGTCGTTTCCAAACAGTTGTGTTGAATCTGCAAATAATACAGGCAGAGCTAAAGAAAAAACAAAAGAAAAAGGGATGCCTTTTGGGCATCCCTTATATGTAATGTTTTGATTAAAAGAACAACCTTTAAGATTAATTGCTTATCTTTTGTTATTCTGATGCAAATATAAAAACAATAATTCGATTATCTGCAATGATTTCCGACAAAAACAACTCATGTGTTATACAACATATAGGTCTGTCCATTTTATTGTTCTTTTAATTATTGATTGTTGTTGTTTTATGGTTAAACATATTAATTAGCAAAATTAAAGAATGGAATTGATATCCTAGAATCATAGTTGTATTCTATTTTAGCATTAGAAGGGGAAAAGAAAAAAAGGATGCCTTTTGGGCATCCTTTCAGAGTAATGTTTTGGTTAGCCAGAACAACATCTAAGATCAATTGCTTATCCCTTGTTGTTCTGATGCAAATATAAAAACAATAATTCGATTATCTGCAATGATTTCCGACAAAAACAACTTATGTGTTATACAACATATAGGTCGGTCCATTTTATTGTTCTTTTAATTAATCATAGTCTGTGTATCATAGTTAAACATATCAATTTGCTAAATTAAAGAATAGAATTGATATCCTAGAATCATAGTTGTATTATACCCGTTGGCGGAATTAAATTAGTGCATATTTAATTTGTCCAATGGGTTTGTTATTAATCTTGTTTATATATTGAAGGATTGTAAGTGCACTAATTTTCCCCGTAATTCTGGTAAACAATCCTTCTGTTTGTTTTGCGTAATTTCTGATTATCATAAATTGATCGCATAATTGTGCAAAAAGCGTTTCAACCCTTTTCCTTGCTTTAGCAAATGGACTAAATACAGGTTTCCAATCTTTTTGATTCGACCGATATGGAACTTCCAACTTGATATTAGCTTTTTCAAATAAATCAAGTTGTATGGCTGCTCCAATATATCCACGATCACCGATGATGGTGCAATTCTGAAAGTTACACTTTACGTCTTTCAAATAATGAATGTCGTGAACACTCGCCTTTGTCAGGTCAAAAGAGTGTATGACACCGCTCAACCCACAGAGAGAATGTAATTTATATCCGTAATCACTAGTGTCCGGTTAAAACTACCAGATATTCAACTGGTTAGAACTATTCGGACTGGTTAAATTGTAATTTGTATTTATAAATAGCTCATTTATAGGCATTTTCTCAAACAAAGTCAAGCTGAAAATCTGCAATAAAGTGTAGAGCGGCGGCTCTAATTTCATTTTCTTTTTGACTATTGAGACAAGCAGATACATACAGATTGCTATCCATATTTGGGTGTACACTGCGTTTCTGCTGGTGCCATAAAAAGCTTTTATCCGAAGATGCTGTTTTATCCATTTGAAAAACAGTTCAATCTTCCATCGTTCTTTGTATAACTGAGCAATTGTAAAGGCTGGTAACTCTAAGTTATTCGTCAAGAAAACATAAATCTTGCCGGTTTCGGCATCTTGATATTTTATCCTCCTCAAATAGTCTGGATAATCTTTCTTGATGTAAAAGCCTGTCAGTTTTATAGATTGATCGTATTTGAGTCCGGTGGTCTTGTCCACCTTTCGACTATACACTCTTCTGGCAGCCATGTTATCCTTGGCCCTAGTCACGAAGAACGCGCGTTGTTCGTGGATGATAGTGTAGAACCGAAAGAAATCGACATAACCTTTGTCCATTACATAAATGGCACCAGGCTCGACTACGATATGTTCCATTACATTGACGTCGTGGCATAAACCATCCGTCAAATGTACAAATGTGGGTATGGAGCCCCGCAAGTCCAGCAACGTGTGCATTTTAACAGCACCTTTGTTTTTGCGAAACTTCGCCCATGGAAAAAGACTTAAGCACAAGTCGATGGTGCTGCTGTCCAAGGCGTACACCATGTTTTTGACATCAAGCTTGAACTCGTTATCCTTTTCATAAAGGTGTCGAGCCTCCTTGATCAGAACTTGTGCGTAGTCTGCATAAATTCGCCAATCCCGACTTTCGTTGGCCTCTGCCAATGTGGATTTAGGAACCGGCTGCTTTATGCCTGAATGATATAATTTATTGGAAAACGCTGTCAAGCAAGATTCGATGTCACGTAAACTTTCCCTATAGGTAAGTTGAGCAAAACCCATCACATAAAAGTGTTCCTTACAGGTAAAGTTCCTTACGCGATGGTTACCCTTGTACTTTTCAACACACTTGTTGAATTCATAAGTCGGTAAAAATGACATCAGTTGCGCGAAAACGGTTTTCCCTATATTCATGATTTACGGTATTTTTCGTAAATCTAGGTAATTTCCAATATTTTCAAATCGAAAAATTAAAGAACGTATTTGAAAGCCTTTATCAATGCGGGTTTCAGGAGTTTGTTAAAGTCCTTAACCGGACACTAGTGATCCGTAATAATGTTTACCCTGTGAAGCACAATAGCCATAATTGGGAGCTTTATCATAATTATTCTTTCCCATTTTACAACGTTTTGACCTTATGGGACGACAGACTTCAATTGGCATAGAATCAATACAGAAAATAGCTTCTCCACCATCAACTTTTGATGCAATTCTTTCACGCACCTGATTACATAAGCCGATAGTGAGCTTCCTGCGATCATTATATTGACGACGGGATATGAGAGAAGAAAAATCATCTTTGTATCCATTTAATTTAGAAAACAAAAAGCTTTCACTATCTATACCTATTGATTCGGCAGCAAGGCTTAAACTGATCACTTCTAAGTCAGAGAACTTCGGGACGACTCCTCTGCGAGGTATATTCCCTTTTTCGTTTACTAAATCAGCAGAAAACATCTTGCATATATCAAGAAATTTAGCGAATATTGCATATAAGTTGTGCATAATTGAGCTGTATATTAATAGTTTGATCACCATTAAAATACTAATAATCAATGATATGCACAACTTATTTCCTGACATTTTTTAGTGAATTAATTCCGCCAACGGGTTTGTATTATATTTTAGCATTAGAAGGGGAAAAGAAAAAAAGGATGCCTTTTGGGCATCCTTTCAGAGTAATGTTTTGGTTAGCCAGAACAACATCTAAGATCAATTGCTTATCTCTTGTTGTTCTGATGCAAATATAAAAACAATAATTTGATTATCTGTAATGTTTTCCAATAAAAACAATCAATATGTTATACAACATATTGATTAATGCATTTTGTTGTTCTTTTAATTATTGATTGTTGTTATTTTATGGTTTAATATATTAATTAGCAAAATTAAAGAATGGAAATCATATACCTCAATCATAGTTATATTATATCTGAGCATTAAAAGGGGAAAAGAAAAAAAGGATGCCTTTTGGGCATCCTTTCAGAGTAATGTTTTGGTTAGCCAGAACAACATCTAAGATCAATTGCTTATCTCTTGTTGTTCTGATGCAAATATAAAAACAATAATTCGATTATCTGCAATGATTTCCGACAAAAACAACTCATGTGTTATACAACACATAAATCAGGCAGCTATTCTGTCTTTTTAATTAATTAATCTGATTAATATCTTGTTAAACACTACGATATATGTGAAAAAAGAAGAGGACCATATCAAGATCTGATCTTACTTTTTATTCTTGACTATACTATTTGCATAAACATACAACGCTAAATTATCTTTGAAGCCTTGTGTTTTATCTATTTATATACAATGAACAGCTTCTTTCTACACGAATAGATCCCTTAATTCAAAATTATACTTCAATATGGTAACCAGACTATTTAACTTAAGTGTTGGAGTAAAGTTATGTAAGTCTTACTGTGATAGTCCTAAAAATGACAGAACTATTGTAGTTCTTAATCAAGCGGAAAAAGGAATTGCCTATAGGATCGAATTCGTTGGAGAATACTTATTATCTATGCCATTATAATTGTGTGATGATATGCTAGCCTGTGTATTCTGCTTTGTTTAAGAGATCATGTGATTGGTGATACACCAAAAAGAGGATTTAAATCGTCGATTAACAGAATAAGAGATTCGACTAGATTTGCTTGGATGCATTTATTATTTTGAGACGCTATTATTTTATAGGTCAATTAGATAAAATAAAGAGGATGTGTCAATTACTTTGTTTTGACACACCCTCTCCTCTATATTCAATTATTCGGTAGGGCCATATTTTATCCCCATTGAGCTCCAGCGTGTAAGGAAATTGGCTAAAGCCAATTTAAATTTTTGATAATCTTTGTTACCAGCTTCAGTCCAGCCCACTTCTGCATATGCTGCTATTCGTGGATATACTTTATAATTCATACTTTCTGTGGTTGGTATAAATTCTCCCCACATCTGACATCCAGTACCCAATACCTTGGATTGTAATTCAGTAGGAAGTCCTGCAGGTATAGGATTGAAGTTATAAGCTTTTTCCATGGGTATAGATTTGTAATCATAGTCCAGGTAAGTGTATTCATGGAAAGAATTAACAACTTCATATCCTTTTTTGAGGGTGCTGACAATTAGACTTGAATCCCCCTTCCAGAAGTGAACAATGGTACCTGCAGCCAGCTTCTCATTTCCTTCTTTCGTATCCTTTTCTGATTGATATTCGTGAAGCTTAGCTCCTGTAATCTCATTCCATCCCATCATCCTCTTGTTCTTTGAGGCTAGTATATTGGAGACAGTGTTTGTGAAATATACCTGCAATTCAGCCGGAGTTGCAAGGTCATTTTTCTTCATATAGGATTGTACCATAGGTGATTCGTTCCACTGGTCATAACGAACTTCATCGCCGCCAATATGAAATACCGGTGAAGGAAAGAGTGTGATTACTTCGTCGATAACGTCTGTAAGGAAATTCACGACTTTAGGATCTGCCACATTATAAATGTCATATTGAACACCAAATTTACAAGGAACTTTTATCTTTTTGCCTGTTGTTCCGAGCCAGGGATATGCTGCAATGGCTGCACTTGCATGTCCGGGCATCTCTATTTCAGGAACAACCATGATGTGGCGGTCGGCTGCATAAGTTACAATCTCTTTAATATCATCTTGTGTATAAAATCCTTGATGAGGCTTACCGTCGTATTCATTGCTTCCGAAATGATTAATTTCGGTTGAGTCCCGGTATGAACCTACTTCTGTAAGCATCGGATATTTCTTGATTTCAATTCTCCATCCCTGGTCTTCCGTGAGGTGCCAATGGAACACGTTCATTTTTAAACGGGCCATTTCGTCAAGTAATTGCTTTACAACCTCTTTGCCTTTAAAATGGCGTCCTTCGTCTAGCATGAATGCTCTCCATTCAAATGCAGGATAGTCTGAGATAGTACCCTTTTGAACGGTTAGTTTCCCTTCGTTTGCCCTAAGTATTTGTCTCAAGGTTTGGATGCCGTAAAAGATACCAGTGGAAGTTCCTGATGTGATTTTGATACCTTTTGAACTAACATCAATAGAATAACCATCTTTTTCTTTTTCTGATTGGCCTGTAGTTAACTCCAGTTGGATATCTGCCATAGTATTTTGCGGATCCAATATTGTTCTGCAATTGAAATCAGAAGAAAGGATCTCTTGTAACACATCTGCCTCTTTTTTGACACTTTCAGGAAAAGCTATTTTAACTTCTGAAGGAAGATCGAGATGCCCCGTTTTGTAAGCAACTGACTGAGGTGTTGGAATTACCTGATAATTTAAAGGAGCTTCCTGCTTGCAGGAAAGCATCAATAGAGATATACATATCCCCGAAATAAGGTTAACTTTCATAGAATTTTATTTAAATGTTTTGTTTAGCGATAAAGCGTGATGTGCAAATATAGAGATAAATCCTTAATAAAAAGTCAGAATGAAATATTGTACAATTATTTTTCAAGCCATAGATTAATAGTTTTAATCACCTTGTCTCGTAAGGAATCGGGCAGAGTATTAATCCTTGCCCGGTGACTTCCTTTCGGTTGGATGGCAACAAACATATTTTTCTTCCCATCTAACTTGGTAATACCTACGGAAGTCCACGGATCATATTCGCCGTATACGAAGATTAGGCGAGGATCGCTTGTTGCAATAAAATTTGTCAGTTTCTTATAAAGCTCCGGTTGGAATTGGATAGTTATTCCTTCGGGTAACATAATCCGTTGCAAATAGTCTTTAGCTGTTCGGATGAAAAGAAGATCCTTAAAGGGCTCTATTTCGTAACCATAATATCCTAATTCGCGTGCAGCCTGAATAAAGAATGCCTGAGTAGGTTGACCGGTGGCAAAATAATCTGGACCGCTAATCTCTGTCAGGTGTTTGAATAAAACCTCAGTGGTTGCCGAGTTGGCAGGAATCTGGCTTGCAGGTGTTCCCCACTGCCAGAAAGCAAATGAATATTCCAATACACAGTAGTCAAGTACTTCATTCATGGATATGCGGAAAGATAGCTGCTTTTCCATGCAAAACTTTTCCATGAGGGGTATTATTTCACCTCTTCTTTTCAGCACTTCACGCTGAAAAGACAAAATAGCCTGACGAGTTTTTTTATCTCCTACTACATTTAGAAACGGTTCGTGCCTGCCGTCTTCTGCCGACCGGCTTACAGGTGCTACATAGGGTACGGTGATATCTACATCGTTCGGAAAGAAAGCCCGGTAGATCAGAGCTGTTTGCCCTCCTTTGCTAATACCCGTGCTAATCCATTTTTGAGGATAAATTTGTTTAAACAGAGTGGTGATAAGATGTAGGTCTGAAGCCGAATTCTGTGCAGTCAGGTATTGCCAGTCTACGGTGTCTGGAACGGATCCGGAAAAATACCGATGCTCTACGAAGACTGTATTAGTCTGAAAGAGTCCGGCTAACTCATCCCGATAGCGAGGGTTTAGAGCATAGTCGCCACCGTATCCTTCGGTTACAAGCACTGTTGGACGGTCGAAGCCTTCGTGACTGATTACCACACGTTGGGTAAACGACCCTTTTTCGGGATGTTTATGATCCAGGGGTTGCCTAATAGTAACAACATATTTTTCTGAGGAATAATCGGAAGGCAGGCTATCTACGGTAATAACTCCCTTCAGGGTACAAAGTTTTTGATAGAGCTCCTTGTTGGATGCGTTAGCCGAGACTATAACCAACAATAGCAGCAGGAGCAGGTGGCTGATACGTTTCATTTGTAAGTATTTGTGTTTTGTTCTTCTTCTTTTCTGAAATTAATAGCTTTGTAGTTGGCTATATTCCTTAACAGGCCTTCGTATTTGGCCCGTTTTACAGCCGACCCTTTAAAAATGCGAGTATATTGTTCGCGGGAGAGGGCATACCATTTATCCGCAGTCATCTCAGCCAGTTCTTCTTTCATCTTAAAGGACTCTTCTGTTGTTGGTCTGGCGAAACGGTTCCAGGGACATACCTGCTGACAGGTATCACATCCGTAAATACGGTTGCCGATGAGAGGAGCAAGCTTTTCCGGGATCTCATTTCTATTCTCAATCGTTAGATAAGAGATACATTTGCCTGCGTTTAATGTTCGGGGAGCTTCTATGGCCCTTGTAGGACATGCCTCCATACATCGTGTACATTTTCCACACATACTTTCCATCGGACGATCCGGAATAAGGATTAGGTCTGTTACGATTTCACCCAGAAAAAAATAGGATCCTTTGCCGGGGATTATCAGGTGGGTATTCTTTCCTATCCAACCAAGTCCGGCTTTCCAAGCCCAATATCTTTCCAGAATTGGAGCTGAGTCTGTAAAACAACGGGCATTGATACTGACTTCACGACGTAGATAATCAACCAATTCGTTTAGTTTTTCTTTAATCACATCGTGATAATCACGTCCGTATGCATAGTATGCAAGTTGTGGTACATCTTGTGGCTGTAGGTCGGCCGGATAATAATTCAAAGCAACCGAAATAATGGAACGGGCGCCTTCCAGTAACCCGGATGGGTTTAAACGGACGTTACGGTAATTCTCCATAAAGGTCATGCCTGCATGCATTCCGTTTGCCAGCCAGGTGTCAAAATAGATTGCTTCACTTTCTGCAGGGGCTCCCTCTGCGATTCCGCAGGCAGCGAAGCCTAACCTAAGTGCTTCCTCCTTTATTTTTTGCTCAAGATTCATTCAATTGTTTTAAACTCATATCCATTTTGCTGCAACCATTCAATCGCCCGCGGAAGAGCCCCTTTCATGTTTACTTCCGATTTTAACGAATCGTGAAACACAATGATGGAACCATTCCGTGTATAGTTCTTCACTACGTTTAAAACTCCGTTGGGCGTCATGTGTGGACTATAATCACGTGTAACAACGTCCCACATAATGATTTTGTAGCTGCTTCGAAGCATTAATACTTGCGGAAAACGCATGTGTCCGTGTGGAGGACGAAATAAGTTACTTTTTATCAACTCTGCAGCCTTTTTTACATTGGCTACGTAATTTTTAGTCCAGAAACGGATTCCCTGAATATGGTTGAATGTGTGATTACCAACACGGTGACCACGATCCAATATCATCTGATAAACCTCCGGATATTTTCGGACATTATCGCCAACACAAAAAAATGTAGCTTTAATGCCATATCGGTCCAGGGTATCTAAAACCCAAGGGGTAATCTCGGGAATAGGTCCGTCGTCGAATGTGAGATAGACACATTTCTTGTCCGACGGAATTCTCCAGATTACCCCTGGGAACAACGCTCTGTAAAAGAACGGGGGTTGTTCTATAAACATACCTTATTTATCTGCGTACGGAACTATATGCCATACGGTAATTATCAAATTCTTCCTGGAATGCTTTGCCATATTCAGGATCGTACTGTTTTCCGATTCTTAAAATTTCTTGCAAAACAGCCAGATTATGTTCTACATCTCCCATTACAGAAGCCATCTGATTTGGGTTTAACCTGAAATACCAGCGAAGGCTTCGAAGTGAATTATCGGCAATACCGTTATAAACTGCTTCTGCTTTTTCTTTCTGGTTGAGCGTAAAGTAGAACTCACCGATAGAAAGGGCACTGTAATCCAATGGAACCGTTTTTGCCGGTAGAACTTCCATGGCTTTATCAAGGACTTTCAATGCCTTGTCATTTTTGCCTTCTGCAATAAGCGTTCCTGCCAATTTGCTGAACAGAGCCATACGGAAGCTTTTACACATACGCATGGTATTTTCGTCCAGATAAACATCCGGATTATTTACGCCTCCCCATTTAAACTTGTTCATTACATTGTCGTACATCTTCTCAGAGTTTACTGCCTTGTTTGTTCCTTTGGTACTCATCGGCACAATCTGATAGGCGAGTCCGGTTTGCTGGAAGTAACCGTCTAGTTTTACAAACTGATCGGGACTTACTGTCACAGCATAATAAATAGGACGCTCCCAATTGTTGGTTTGTAACATATCCAGTACAATGAGTTCCTGTTTACCCAACACCTCTTTTTCTTTCAGGTCAATCGTCATCTCATTCAACATTAATGCTGAGTCGGCCGGCTGAATCACTCCATGTTTTAGAGCAGCAGCTGTATCAACCTTATAAAGCAATGTTTGCGAAGGAATATAATCCAAAGGCTGACTAATGCCAGGAATTTTTTTGTATTTAGGATCATTGCTTTTTACAAAGCTCAGCGCGGTATTAAGATCAATAGGCTGATCAGTCATCGGGAAGATATATGCCACGTCACGCGTGCCCTGAATGTAGTCGGCTCTATCCCATGAGATAGGAAGGGGTTTCGACTCATAAGCCTCTCGCTTCATCTGATCGATATACCAGTCTGTCTGTAAATAGCTCGTATTACAAACCCTAATGTCGGTACGAATACCTTCCACCTCCTGTGCATACCATAATGGGAAGGTGTCGTTATCGCCATTTGTAAATATTACGGCATTTGGCTCACAAGATTCAAGGTAGTTAATTCCAAAATCTCTTGCTGCATAACGTCCAGAGCGATCGTGGTCGTCCCAGTTCTGGGCTGCCATCTGAATAGGAACGAACAAGCTGGCAACCGTCGCAACTGAAGCAGCAGCAACTGCAGGAAGCTTGCCATATTTCTCCAGGATTTTAGCTAACCCTGCCACTCCGAATCCAATCCAAATACAGAAAGCATAGAATGATCCGGCATAGGCATAGTCGCGCTCACGCGGTTGATACGGAGTCTGATTCAGATAAAGCACAATGGCGATACCTGTCATAAAAAAGAGGAAGAAAGTCACCCAAAAGGATTGTATTCCCTTTTCTCCGGCATAAGCCTGATATAGTAATCCGATAATTCCTAACAGCAGCGGCAACAAATAGTATACATTGTGACCTTTATTGTTGGCAATATCATAAGGCATATCATCCTGTGGTCCAACCATCACGGAATCGATTGCTTTAATGCCTGTAATCCAGTTTCCTTTATCTACTTCTCCATTTCCCTGAATATCATTCTGTCTGCCGGAGAAATTCCACATGAAATACCTCCAATACATGAAATTAAGCTGATAAGTGAAGAAAAAGCGGATGTTTTCGGCAAAAGTGGGTTTCATTACCGTCACTCGTTCACCACAACGGTCAAACTGTACAGGTTCGCCTTTTACCTGTGCCCATTCCTGGTATGCGCTTACATGACGTCCGTCACCACTATGCATACGGGGGAAGAGCATATTAAGTTCGTCAATATATTCGTATTCCGATTCGTAGCGGGATACGTAATATTTATCCTTTTCTGTTTTGTCTTTTTTAATTACTCTACTCCAGGTAGGTGCACCTTCCTTTGTTACAGCAGCACAACTTCCTCCCTGATTCTGTCGTTTTACTTCAGATACATAGGTTTGTCCATAAATCAACGGAGTTTTACCATATTGTTCGCGGGCAAGGTAAGTACGCAAAGTGAATATATCTTTGGGTGAGTTCTGGTCCATCGGTGTTTCTGCCGATGATCTGACGAGGATAAGCGCATACGATGAATAACCTACCACAATTACCAAAAGCGACACCAGGATGGTATTCATCACTTCAATGCTTGTTCTTTTAGATAGGAACAGATATGCAGTGAGTGCTGCAATCAGTAAAATACCAATAACATAACCACTTCCGATAAATGGAATTCCAATCAGCGTAACTGAAAGAATAAAGGCAATGTTCATACGAGCCTTGTTTGGGTTGGAGGTCATTGTCTCATAGATTGCCCAGGCGATTACACCCAGTAAAACTACAACATAAGCAAATACCCCCGAATTATATGGCATGCCCATTCCATTTACAAATAAAAGCTCGAACCAACCACATACTTCTACCAATCCTTGCACAACACCGTACATCATAACGGCAATAATGGCAAAAGAAATGAATAGGGCTACAAATGTTCCTTTGAGGGTAGGATTCGGATATTTTTTATAGTAATATACTAATACTATGGCTGGAATACAAAGCAAGTTAAGCAAGTGAACACCAATACTTAACCCCATCAGGTAGGCAATCAGTACCATCCATCTATCGGCATGAGGTTTATCTGCCACGGCTTCCCACTTCAGGATCAACCAAAAAACAACGGCCGTGAAAAGGGACGAATAAGCATATACCTCACCCTCAACGGCACTGAACCAGAAGGTGTCACTAAATGTATAGGCCAATGCTCCAACAAGTCCGCTACCCATGATGGTGATAAGCTGAGAGTTGGATATTTCTTCTCCTTCGTTTACCAATATCCGGTGGGCAAGGTGGGTTATACTCCAGAAAAGGAATAAAATGGTAAGTCCGCTAAACAGGGCACTCATCGAGTTGACCATTACCGCCACCTGAGAAGGATCGGATGCAAACTGAGTGAAGAGATTGGCTGTTAGCATAAAGAAGGGGGCACCCGGCGGATGTCCTACTTCCAGTTTGTAGGCCGAAGAAATAAACTCACCGCAATCCCAGAAGCTAGCGGTAGGTTCCATTGTCATCAAATAAACGATGGAAGAGATGGCAAAGGTTACCCATCCCAGCACGTTGTTGATTAGTTTATATTTTCCCATACGATAGTATATAGTGAATAATTAATTCAATTTATCTGCCTTTTTGCTGAGGCAACGGCCACAAAGGTAAGAAATAACCTTAATTTCAACGTTCTGTAAGTCTTTAAATTGCGAATAGAATACTAAAAATATGTATAAAATGAATAGTATAAAAAAACCAGGTATCAGAAATCTAAATTCCGATACCTGGTAATATTATAATTAAGTTGAATCTGTTGACTTCTTACAGCGTTTTAACAACAAGGTTACGCCATAGAACTTTAATTCCGCCGCCATCATGAATTTGAAGGGCGATACGTCCTTTACCCTTACCGATTTTTTCGTCAGTAAAGTTAACCATCTCCTGTCCGTTCAGAATTGTTGTAACATTATCTCCCTTAACTTTGATAACCATTGTGTTCCAATCACCTTGTTTCAGAATATTTTCTTTATCATCGTCAATCTGGATCAACCAGCCTCTGCCATATGATTCATAGATACCACCAGTATCCATGCCCTTAGGAGCTACTTCAACCTGCCAGCCATTCACTTTTACGCTATCTCCAACTGTAGAGCGGATAAAGATTCCTGAATTGCCATCTGCTTCCTGTTTGAATTCGGCAGTTAATTCGAAATCGTCGAAATATTCGCGTGTTGCAAGGTAGCCGTATTGTTTATCAGGACCGCTTTCGCAGATTAGCAGGCTGTCTTTCACATACCATTTTTCTGTTCCGTAAACTTCCCAACCTGTAAGGTCTACGCCATTAAACAGCACCACTTCCTTTGTTTTTCTGGGAAGTTCCTTAATTTTAATATTACGGAAAGATGCAGGATAACCATGGTCTTGTAGACAAATTACGCCCTTCTTGGCTAGTCCGTATTCTGGGGCATGACTCCATTTGCCGCTGTTCTTTCTGGCATACCAGTCGTCGGTCCAAGCTTCGAATTCCAGAATTTTAACTCCATTCAGCCAATGTTCAACATGACCATTATCAAAAACAATTTTTGAATTATTCCATTCTCCCTGAGGATTTACCTTCATTTTGCTTGTGTCTGGTAAATACATGGCATAATCTACGCCAAGTTTTTGCCAGTCTTCCAATGGTTCGGCAAAGTTAGGTTCATCAATAAGTTGATATTCCGGACCGGTAACATAAGGAACAGCAAAGTCTGGACGTTCTACAACGTGGTACAACATACCGCTGTTACCACCCTTAGACAATTTCCAGTCCCACGAAAGTTCGAAGTTTTCATATTCTTTATCAGTCACGATATAGCCACTGGCATCGCTTCCTTGTCCGTTAGCCTGGATGCATCCATCAACTACACCCCACGGTTGAGTTAAAGTAGTACCATTGTAATCTTTCCATCCGGCCATAGTTTTACCATCGAAAAGTAATTTCCAGCCATCGGCTTCTTCTTGTGGTGTGAGTACGTTTTGTGGAGCTTCTCCGCAACTTACAAATGTAAGTAGGCAGGCTGCAGCGCAGCTAAAGAAAACTCCCATGCGGTTCGAGTCTTTCTTTAAAAATTTCATGAGCATTATAGATTTTAAAATGAGTTCACAAACATAGTTAATTATTTTGTATTATGCCACTTATCTTTTATAAAATGATTCAAAAGTGATTACGTATTTCACTTTTTTGAAATCCTTTCATAGTATGGTAATCTGTCTATCGGAGCGTTGACCTGTATAGTTTTCGGTCCTTTAAATTTTTTACCGGTATCGTCTTTCCAGGTTCCCTTTGGTAATTTTACACTACGAGTATGCTCCTTTGTTATAATGGGGGCAACCAAGTATTTGTCACCAAGCATAAATTGGTCTTTGCAGGAGGCAAATCCCTGATGAGGAAACTCGTATTCCATGTGCCGGATAATGGGTTCGCCGCTCTTAGCCGAATGGTGAGCTTGCTCCAGAATATAGTTTCCCATCTTCTGATGTAAATGTGCATAATTCCTGCATATTTCCAAATGCTCCGGATCAAGAATACGCCATGGAGCAACTGAAAACTGCATCATAGGCATTAGTGCGTGAACCTGGCATGACCGGACTATTAGATCTTGATCCAGCTTTGATTGATCAATATTCAGAAATGAGCCGAATTGACCGCCTCCGATCATATCCGGACATGTATACGAATAGCCAAGTAAACCCGCCGAGATCATGTCGGTAATTAATAATCCTACCGCATTCCATGAATAATCTTTGTCTCCCAGACGTTGAACTAATGCCTGACCTCCCATTTTCCATCCTGCCCGATACTCATTGAAAGGGAAATCCAGCCCTATTTTAGCCCAATATTCGCACATGTCGACAGAAGTTGCTGACTTATCATAAAATTCAAGTGTCGAATCGGTAAAGTGGCTTATATCGCCAGCATCAAACTTGAAGCCATCCACACCATATTTTTCCTGCAGGTCTTTCAACTGTTTTTTCAGATGTGCCACTGCTTTGGGATTACTCAAATCATAGCAAGCACTAAATCCGTTCCACCACGAAATTATGGCAGCCTCTTTTGTTCCTTTTCTTTTGATGAGAAATCCCTTTTGCTGCAGATCGCGGAATTCGGGACTATCGGGACTTACAAAAGGACATACCCATAACATGATACGAAAACCTTCTTTATGTAAGCGCTCAATCATCCCTTTCGGATCAGGGAACCGATCTGGTTTAAAATCGAAATTTCCGTAATACTTCTGCCAGTTGTCGTCAACCATAAATACGCCTGTCGGAAAATTGTGTTTAAGCACATTATCTGCATAAGCCAGAATATCTTCCTGATTTTGATTGTACATTAGTTCAATCCACGTATTATATTGCGGCATGGAGAAAAAGAGCGGGTCTGGGATCACTCCGGAAGGAGGAAAAAATCTTGAAGACGCAACAGCATAAGCCTCTTTCAATGTACTACCTGCTTGAAATGGACTTATTTTTTCATACTGAGAATAGATATGTATATTGCCAGCTTCGGTTTTAAAAGAGAAAGGTCTGTCGCTCCATACAACCCTGCCTTTGGATGATAAGAACAGAGGAACATTCTGGTTGTTTAGATTTTCTTGAGAAAGATCAATTAGTCGAAGTTCATTTCTATAGGGCATTTTAGACCCCAGGGCAACCATCCCTCCCCACCAATCTTCACCCTCTTGAGAGGATATTATTGTTTCATACTTGTTTTGTGCCATACAAGGCAATATCATAAACAGCGTAATGAAAGAAAGAATCAGCTTTTTTTGTAAATACATATTAGTTTAGTTTTCTAAATGATATAATGGCGTTTGTTTTGAATAGATTTCTGCAAATATACGATTTAGAAAATAATTTTAACCACGCGACCAGTACTTAGCGTAGTCTATTTTGGGATAAAGACTCCTCTTTATATAAAATGAAAGAGGGTGACTCACCTGAATGATATCACCCTCTATTTTGTTTTACAAGAAAATCTATGATTTCCCTTTTACAACTTACAATTTAGGACCTGCAGCCACTAATGCTTTTCCAGCTTCGTTTCCTGTAAACTTCGCAAAGTTTTTAATGAAACGGGCAGCCAGATCCTGAGCCTTTGTATCCCAGGCAGAAGCATCTGCATAAGTATCGCGTGGGTCAAGAATCTTAGGATCTACACCTGGAAGAGCTGTGGGAACTTCAAATGAGAAGTAAGGAATTGTTTTAGTTTCTGCCTTATCGATAGAACCATCTAAGATAGCATCGATAATACCACGTGTATCTTTAATAGAGATACGTTTGCCGCTACCATTCCATCCGGTATTTACCAAATAGGCTGTAGCTCCAGATTTTTGCATTTTCTTTACCAATTCTTCACCATACTTTGTTGGGTGCAATGACAAGAATGCAGCACCGAAACAAGCTGAGAAAGTAGGAGTTGGTTCAGTAATACCTCGTTCTGTTCCAGCCAATTTAGCTGTAAATCCAGAAAGGAAATAATACTGTGTTTGTTCCGGAGTAAGAATAGATACCGGAGGCAATACACCAAAAGCATCAGCCGACAAGAAGATAACCTTCTTTGCGGGACCAGCCTTTGATACTGGTTTTACAATATTCTCGATATGATAGATCGGGTAAGAAACACGTGTGTTTTCAGTTACAGATTTATCATCGAAATTGATTTTGCCATCGGCTGCTACAGTTACGTTTTCAAGCAGAGCATCGCGTTTGATTGCATTCCAGATATCTGGTTCATGTTCCTGGCTAAGGTTGATAACCTTTGCATAGCAACCGCCTTCAAAATTGAATACACCTTCGTCGTCCCATCCGTGTTCGTCGTCACCAATAAGCTGACGTTTCGGGTCTGTAGACAAAGTTGTCTTACCTGTTCCTGAAAGACCGAAGAAGATAGCTGTTTCGTCTTTTTCGTTTGTGTTGGCAGAACAGTGCATTGAAGCCATTCCCTGTAAAGGCAACAGGTAGTTCATATATGAGAACATCCCTTTCTTCATTTCACCACCATACCATGAGCCACCGATTAACTGAATTTTTTCAGTAAGGTTGAACACAACGAATGTTTTTGAGTTCAAGCCCAGCTCTGCATAGTTGTCGCCGGCATTACATTTTGAACCGTTCATTACTACGAAGTCAGGTTCGCCATAGTTAGCCAGTTCTTCTTCTGTAGGACGGATGAACATATTTTTAACGAAGTGAGCCTGCCAGGCAACTTCCATAATGAAACGAACTTTAATGCGTGAGCTTTCGTTTGCACCGCAAAAAGTATCAACAACAAATAAACGCTTGTTTGAAAGCTCGTTCTGAACGATTGCTTTAAGTTTTCCCCAAGTTTCAACAGAAAGTGGTTTGTTGTCGTTTTTGTATTCGTCGGAAGTCCACCAGATAGTATCTTTGGTAGTTTCGTCCATTACAAAAAATTTGTCCTTAGGTGAACGACCTGTGTAAACTCCGGTCATTACATTTACGGCACCCATTTCTGTAACCTGACCTACTTCAAAACCTTCTAGACCTGGCTTTGTTTCTTCTGCGAACAGTTGTTCGTAAGACGGATTGTGTACTATTTCGGTAGTACCAACAATGCCGTACTTGCTTAAATCTAAATTAGCCATTTTGATAATTAGTTAAATTGATTGACTTATATAACTTTTCTAATACTCTAAATATCACAAGAAATTACATTACTCTTGCATGATGACGTTACAAAAGTAATATAATTTCTTTTAAGTAAAAAACAATTAAAGAAATTTTTCAGTAATTATTCTTTGACCTGCCAAACTTCTCCACTCATTAATATATCGTTAAGTTTAAGATTGGGCTTTTTAGTTTGAACAGCCTCCATTTGTTTATACAATTCTTCACCATAAACGGGAGCTTCTACGGCGCGTATCACTCCTAAAGCTACCGGCATTTCACCACCCATCATTGAAAGAAGAAGGTGCATGGTATTATCATGAGTTGTAGCATCGTGAACCAGAATGTCATCAAGAGTGTAGCCATCCTGGCCGATTGTAACAGCCTTAAGCTTTAATCCGTCAAGGACCAATCCTTTATCGTTATCTTTCCCGAACAGCATTTTTTCACCATGACGCAGGAAAATGGTACGTTCGGCTCTGTATTCCTTATCCGCTATGTCTTTGTGAGTACCATCATTAAAAATAACGCAGTTCACTAAAACTTCTACGACGGAGGTTCCTTTGTGTTTAGCAGATGCGGCCAATATATCAGTCGAGTTTTTTAAATCCACATCAATGCTCCGGGCAAAGAAAGTTCCACGTGCCCCAAGGGTCAGTTCTGCAGGTACAAAAGGTTCTTCTATAGTACCAAGTGGAGAACTCTTGGATACGAATCCTCTGTCGGATGTAGGAGAATACTGCCCTTTGGTAAGACCGTAAATCTTGTTGTTGAATAATACAATGTTCATATCAACATTTCTACGCACCACATGGATAAAATGATTCCCACCGATTGCCAGGCAGTCGCCATCTCCGGTTATCAACCAAACGGAAAGGTCTGGATTGGCTGTCTTAACACCTGTAGCAATCGCAGCACCACGACCGTGAATGGTATGGAATCCATAGGTGTTCATGTAATAAGGTAAACGCGATGAACAACCAATACCCGAAATCACAGCTGTTTTATGCGGAGGAATCGATAATTCGGCCATCGCTTTATGAAGACAGTTTAGCACAGCATGGTCTCCACAACCCGGACACCAACGTACGTACTGGTCGCTCTTATAGTCTTTTGCTACGTATTTAGCATATTTTACTTCTATACTCATGGTTTATGCCTCCAAAATTTTCGTTAATTCCTCAACTAATCTAGCAACAACAAAGGGTTGTCCTTTAACACGGTTAAACTGGAAAGGATTGAATCCCGGAATTTTTCCCCGTAAGTAATTGGCAAACTGACCGTTGTTCTGTTCAACCACCACCACTTTCTTGTAACGGCTTATCAGCTCAGCTGTATTTCTGGGAAGAGGTTGGATAAATTTAAAGTGAGCCATGGCAACCTTTTTACCTTCAGCCTGCATATCTTCCATGGCTTCATACAGGTGACCATAGGTACCACCCCAACCAATAACAAGCAGATCGGCATCTTTGTCTCCGCATACTTCCTGCTCGGGTATGTAATCGGCTATTTTATCAATCTTAGCCTGACGAACATTTACCATTTTCTGGTGATTGGCAGGATCGGTGGATATAGCACTTGTTTCGTAATCTTTTTCCAGGCCACCGATACGGTGCATGAACTCATTCATACCAGGGATAGCCCAATAACGAACTAATGAATCTTTATCTCGACGATAAGGTTTCCATGGAGCTTCTTCTTTGTAGTTGGTCACATAATTCGGAGTGATTGACGGATAGGTATCCAAATCTGGAATTTTCCAGGCAGATGATCCATTGGCAATAAACGAATCGGTAAGCAAAATAACAGGTGTCATATGCTCTACGGCAAGTTTTCCTGCCCAGAATGCAGCATCAAAGCAATCGGTTGGAGTAGAGGCTGCAAGTACTACTGCCGGACTTTCGCCGTTACGTCCATATAGAGCCTGCATAAGGTCTGTTTGTTCGCTTTTAGTCGGCATCCCGGTTGACGGGCCTCCTCGTTGTACATCGATAACAACCAGCGGAATTTCAGATATAACAGCTAATCCGATGGCTTCACCCTTAAGGGCAAGACCTGGACCTGAAGTAGAAGTGGCTGCCAGGCAACCTGCAAAGCTTGCACCGATTGCTGTACAGATACCTGCAATTTCATCTTCAGCCTGAACGGTGATAACGCCAAGATCCTTGCGTTTAGCCAATTCGTGTAAGATATCGGTTGCCGGAGTAATGGGATAACTGCCTAGGAAAAGTCTTAATCCTGCTTTTTCTGCAGCGGCAATCAAACCATAGGAAGTTGCCTTGTTTCCATTTACGTCTGTATAGTAAGCTGGTTCAACAGTCGTACTTTCAATACGGTATGTAGAAACAGTTGCGTGTGTATTATGACCGTAGTTGTAGCCATCAGTAAGGGCTTTGATATTTGCCTTTACAATGGTTGGTTTTTTAGCAAACTTATTTTGCAACATATGCATCGCCTCTTCGAGTGGGCGCTCAAACAGCCAACAAACCAATCCAAGGGCAAACATATTTTTACAGCGTAAAGCCGATTTATTATCCAATTCAAATTCAACCAAGCCATCTTTAACCATGGATGAAATTGGAACAGCAACAACTTGTACACTGTTCAATCCTAATTCTGCAAACGGGTCTTCCGTTACAAACTGGGCTTTGGTAAGATCATTCTTTAAAAATGAATCAGTGTCAATAATTACAATTGCATTTGGTTTAATTTGCTTTACATTAACCTTCAAAGCGGCTGGATTCATAGCAACCAATACATCCGCTTTATCTCCAGGTGTATAAATTTTTCTTGATCCCAGGTGAACCTGAAACCCTGATACACCACTAAGCGTTCCTTGCGGAGCACGTATTTCTGCCGGAAAGTCGGGGAATGTTGAAATATCATTTCCCAAAATTGCAGACAGATTTGAAAAGATTGTTCCGGTTAATTGCATACCGTCTCCCGAGTCTCCCGAGAAACGAACAACAACCTTTTCCAACGTCGTAACTTTCGTTTGTTCTGCCATAATAATTTATATAAGCTTTTATTCTCTGATTGCCATTGTTTATGATCGCGTTGCAAAGGTAAAAAAATTAAACTTTGAACGGTGAACAAAATTACAATTTTATCTGTTTTAATCCTAAAAAGCCGACAAATAGATACTAATATCGGCCGAAGAAAGATTAAAATGATTTGCTACATAGCGATTCACCGGCTTGCCGCCGTACATATATATTCCAGCTCTGAACCCCATGTCAGCCTTTATAAGTGCCTGGACAGACCCCATGTCTCCTATGGAGAATAGCATGGGAACAAAAATGTTACTGAATCCCATAGCGGTTGTTCGGGCTACATAATTGCTGACATTCGATTTACAATAATGAAAAATTCCATATTGCTGAAAAACAGAAGGATCAGAAGAGGTTAATCCACAAGTTGTTTCAAAACACCCTCCTTGGTTAACACGAAGATCGATAATCAATGCTCCTTTTTTCATCGAGCTGATCATCTCTTCGGCAATTACATATCTTTTACGTGAATTTATATAACGCATAGCGCCGATAACAACATCAGCCGATCGGAATGCATTATGTAGCACGTTGGGTTGAAAATTAGATGTAAACAACGACTGACCCAATACTTGCTGTATGGTTCGTAACTTGTTGATATCTTCATCAAACACCTTTACCATGGCTCCCATTCCTAAAGCTGCACGGGCGGCAGCAGTTCCTGCTATTCCGGCTCCCACAATAACAACTTCAGTGGGTGGTACTCCCGAAATTCCACCAAACAGCAATCCTTTACCTCCACGGGCGTTACTTAACATTTCGGCTGCAATGGAGATTGAAGCTTTACCTTCAATCTCGGAAATGATATTGAGTACCGGCAATTTGTTCTGGTCGTCGGCCAACAGCTCATAACCTATTGCATTGATCCGTTTGCCCATCATTAGTTCGAATGCTTCGGGAGCAAACGAATTTAACTGTACCATGGAGAACAACGTAGATCTTGGTTTCATTAAAGCAACTTCGCCTGGTAACGGAGGAAGAATTTTCAAAATTAAATCGGCCTGATAAACCTCCTGAGGGGTTGCAACTATTTCGGCACCTGCTTCAGAGAAATGATTGTCGGAATAGTTTATGCCAAGACCCGCATTTGTTTCAACAACTACACGATGGCCACAATCCGTAAGCATATCAACAGCTTCGGGTGTAAGTGGCAGTCGCCTTTCTTCTTCGTTTCGTTCACGAGGAATGCCTATAAGCAACCGATTGCCCATCTTGCTTATCTCCTTTAATAGTTCCTGAGGAATATACTTCCCCTGACTACATCTACCTCCTGTCAGATCCATAGTGTAATATCTTTTCCAATGCATTAGCTATTGAGAGTACATCCGTGTCTGTCTCCATTGCCTCTGCTTCAAAAACAACATCTGCCTGCTCATAATTGTTTTTTCTTTTTAGCAATGTTTCACGTATGTAATCCATGAGTTCTTCTTTATTCTTGTCTTTAAGCAGCGGACGTGTCCCTTTGCACAATTCCAGCCGATTGGTCAATTCCGGAACCGAAACCTTTAGATATACGGTCGTTCCGTGGGCTTTCATATATTCCATATTGTCAAAAAAACAGGGAGTCCCTCCTCCGGTAGAGATTATAACATCTTCGAAGGTGGCTACCTCACGTAACATCTTTTGTTCAATTTCCCGGAAGCCGGCCTCACCTTTTTCTGTAAAAAGCTGTTGAACAGATTTTAGGTATCTGCTTTCAATGTAATGATCCAGGTCAACAAATGTGAGTCCCATATTTTTTGAAAGACACACACCTACAGACGTTTTGCCCGCTCCCATAAAACCGATAAGAAATATACGTTTCATCCCAAATTGAACTATTTTTTGCAAATGTAGTTTTTTATAAAGCAATTCGGTCAACCAGAATAAAATAATTGCACGGATCGCGTCACAAAACTCCTACGATTATAATTCAACTTGTTTTTTAGATAACAAAAAGGCTAAAAGCTTTATCCGACTTATTTCAACCCAAAATATAGTCTATCTTTGCAGAGATAAATAATCTATAATGGCAAAAAATAAGTTCTACGTAGTTTGGAAAGGATTGAATCCCGGAGTGTATGATAGCTGGAATGCCTGTAAGATGCAGGTTGAAGGTCAGGATGGCGCTAAATACAAATCTTTCGAAACGAGAGAAGAGGCTTATGCTGCCTTTGAAAAAGATTTCAAGGAATTCATAAAACCGGCTTCTGCCACACGAACAATGCAGAAACTTCCTGTTTTAAATGGCGGCAGACCCATACTTGACAGCATTGCAGTAGATGCCGCGTGCAGTGGCAATCCCGGCTTGATGGAGTACAGAGGTGTATATACGGCAACCAAGCAAGAGCTATTTCGTATCGGCCCTTATGAACAGGGAACAAACAATATTGGAGAGTTCCTGGCTCTGGTGCACGGCCTTGCTTTTTTGAAACAAAAGAATAGCCCTCTTCCTATTTATTCAGACAGCAGAAATGCGATTATGTGGGTCCAAAAAAAGAAATGTAAAACATTATTGGAAAGAGAACCTCGAAATGAAGTTATCTTTAACCTGATTGAAAGAGCTGAGAAATGGCTTCATGAAAATGAATACTCAACGACCATCCTTAAATGGGAAACGTCGGAATGGGGAGAAATCCCAGCTGATTTTGGACGAAAATAGGTCTTACCTGGTTATTTGTTCTGTTTTTTTGTCGCCTCAAGAATAAGCCGAATGCATTTTTCTTTGTCGAATCCACGCACGTTGGCATATTCTTCTCCTAAAACAGTGTAGATGTGTTCATTCCCATTTAGACGTTCAAAGTTTTTGCATCCTGTTCTCATATTTATTTTTCCGAAAGACATTCTGTTCAGGTCTATGATTTCCACCTGAATTTCACCGTCCGTTTCTTTAAATAATATATTACCCCCCGAATAGTCTTTGTGCAAAAAACCATTTTCATGCAGCATGGCAGTGGTCCGGGCAATAGCTTTCAGAATACTTGTCTCGTTTTGGAAAGTTTGCTTGAATAGGTCGCGGTATTCAAACGGACACGATGATTTTTTACTTACAAAGTAACTTTTGTCGAACAACCAATTTTGGCTGTATTCTATATAAGCTACCGGAAGAGGAGTCTTAATGCCTGCTTTTAATAATTTAAAAGCATTGTCATAGGCTCTTTGAGCTTTTGATGCCCTTAAAAATCCATAAATTATCCGGTTTATCCATATCGGCCTTTTGTAGGACTTAACAATATATTCATCACCATCTACAGCAAACATTTTAAGTTCATTTCTTCCTTTATATATGATAGTTCCCATTTTATCGAACTGAAAAGGCAATGAATTTAAGAAGGTTGTAAGGTGTTTGAAGTAGGGATTCACGGCGACCGACTTCTTACAGAATAAATTGGTCATCCTGTTATACATACGTGACCAACTACGATACTGTCGTAACGGACCGTTTAGCTCTTTTAAGAAAAAATCGGCGTGACGATTATTTAATGTTTCAATAACGTGCTTCTTTAGTTTTCTATCAGTCATCCGTTTTGAATTTGGACGGATTCGATAGTATAATCCGATACAAGGTAATTTTACAACCTTTCCTCCGTCTTTTAGTACTGAAATCCAGAATTCCCAATCTTCTCTGGCTATAATAGTTTCACAGTATCCTCCGGCTTTTATCCAGTCACTTTTCCTGAACAGGGCGCTGACTGGAATAATGTTTTTTCTTGCAATTAGGGAAAGGGAGAAGTCTGGTAAAATCCATTCGCTGTTCTTCTCTCCAATAAACATCATTCTCGAGTATACAACTTTGACATCATCTTGAGTATCCAGCACTTTTACCGCACTTTCAAAAAAATCAGGACCAATCAAATCGTCCGAATCCAAAGGAAAGATATATTCACCCTTGGCAAGCGATATGGCATGGTTGCGGGCTGCAGCCACACCTTTATTGGTTTGGCTGTAAAAAAAGATTGATGGGTGCTGCTCCGATAATTTTTTGCCAATCAAGGGAGACTTATCAGACGAACCATCGTCCATCAATATAATTTCTATATTCGGATAGGTCGACTGTAATACAGAGTTGACCGTTTCTTCCAGATAGTCTTCCATATTATAGACAGGAATCACTACCGAAACTAAAGTTTTTTTAATCATTTCAATCGGCCTGTCAAATTTTATCGTAACCTTTCGTCCATTTAATCCAGTAATATTTTAACGGATTTGTATATTTTAGCTGTTTCCAGGGCCTGCTGCTATGGGGTTGATGCAAAACGGGCAACGTAGTGAACAGGTAATTGTTAAAGCCTAACTGCAACGATTTGTGAGAAATCGTAACATCGTGCCAGGACTTTTCAGGGTTTAGTTCTTCAAAACTATATTTGTTAAGAAAATCGGGTTTTAAAAGCGAACAACAGAAGCTTACGTGTTTACGAGTAGAAAATACGCTGTTTTCTTTTCCTTTAGCATATAGATAAGGGTAATTGATTGCTCCCTGGCTATCAACCGTTACAGCTGCGGCAATACCACAATCCTTACGGATGACCGACTCGTCGAATAACTTCTGAAGCGTGTCTGGTGCGACCGTTACATCCGATTCAACAATAATAAGTGCTGCGTTTTCTTGAATGGCTTCTTTTTGCGCCATCTGCAAAATTAAAAGATAATTAGGAGAGGGATGATCCGTAATATCTGCAATGTTGACAAGCGTAAAGCCATACGTTCCGGAAGCTTCTTTAAGTAATTCGGTGTTTTCCGGAGTGCTGAAATCATTGTAAACCATGTACGAAAATGGAACAGATAGTTGTGAGGCGGTAATCGCCTTGATGGTCTGCAAAGTTAACTCTATCGAGTCCTTTACAGGAGTAATAATATTCATCTTTTTCATACCATATTCCATTTTAATCCATTTCTTTACATGCTAAGAGTCTGATAAGCAGAGAACCTAAAAACTCACTCTATTCTCTATACGATCATGTATTGTCTTATCTTTCTACAAATCTGTGCAAAAGTAATAAAACTTTCTAATGAGCCAATCATATCTTTGGACATTGGCATTCTTTCAAGTACTTTTGCCTCATAAATGAAGATTAAATAGAACATAAGGGATGAAAATCATTGCAGACAATACAATTCCCTACCTGCAAGGAATTGCCGAAACTTTTGCGGAAATTAGTTATATTTCGCCTGAAGAGTTTACGCACGACAGAATAAAAAACGCCGATGCACTTATAATCCGCAGTATCGATAAATGTACACAACAGATTCTGGAGGGAACAAGTATAAAGCTTATAACGACTGCTACCATTGGTTTTGATCATATTGATACCGCATATTGCGATAAAGCAGGTATTGCCTGGGCCAATGCCCCCGGATGCAATGCGGATTCCGTTGCTCAATATGTGCTGGCATCTCTTATTACATTATCTATCCGCAATAATATAGATCTGAAAAATAAGACATTAGGAATTGTAGGAGTAGGGCATGTTGGAAAGGCTGTAGAACGGGTGTGTAAAGCCTATGGGATGAATATTCTGCGGAACGACCCTCCCCGTGAAGAGCAGGAGGGTTCAGCCGGTTTTGTTTCTCTTAAGACAATTGCCGAAGAAAGTGATATAATTACGTTTCATGTTCCTTACACTGTATCTGGCATTCATGCAACCAAGCATCTGGCAAACGAGGCGTTCTTTGCAGAAGTGAAGAAGAAGCCATGGTTTATTAACACCTGCAGGGGAGCAGTGCATGATACAACAGCTTTGCTAAGGGCAAAACGGGAAGGCATTGTATCCGAACTTATCATAGACTGTTGGGAAAACGAACCCCATATTGATTTACAGCTGTTGGACGCTGCTTCTATAGCCACGCCTCATATAGCCGGATTTTCGGCAGATGGAAAAGCTAACGGAACACGCGCCTGTCTTCAAACAATCGGTAATTTCTTTCGTATTCCCATTGAAAAGATTGGAGAAGTTGTTCCTCCTCTACCGGAAGAGCCGGTAATTGATCTTGATTTATTTACCTCCCGACGGATGGAACAGGCTGTGCTGAAAACCTTTTGTCCGGAAACAGTAGACCGGATGTTACGCAATGCTCCTCATGATTTTGAGTCGCTACGAAATAATTACAACCATCCAAGAGAGTACAAAGCCTATACATTATTAAATATAAAGGAAGAAGAGATCTTTCTGTCGGATCTGTTAGGGTTCAATCGGTAAGTACCTTTTCTATTATTTCAGGATACCATTTATGTTCGAGCTGGTGTATTCTTTCGCATAACGACTCGGGGGTGTCATCCGCAAATACGGGGCATTCGGCCTGAAATATAATCGGTCCTTCATCATAATGCTCGTCAATATAATGGATGCTGATTCCTGATTTTGTTTCGCCGGAAGCAATTACGGCCCGATGAACATGCATGCCGTACATCCCTTTTCCCCCGAATTTGGGAAGTAAAGCCGGATGAATATTTATTATTTTGTGCGGATAAGCCGCAAGTAAATTATCCGCAATTTTAGACATGAAGCCGGCAAGTACAATAAAATCAATTTGATATGTTTTTAAGATATCAAGAATGGCTTCTCCCGATTCAAACTCTTCTTTCGAGAAAGAGATTGAGGGTGTATTCAGTTTTTTAGCCCGTTCGTGAACCCCGGCTCCTTGTTTATTGGAGAGTACGATGGCGACTTTAAAAAATTCACTATTAGAGAAATATCGGATAATATTCTCCGCATTCGTTCCTGAACCGGAGGCAAAAATGGCTAAACTCTTCATTAATTCTAGGTTTTAATGCACAAGAAAAGAAAAAATGTGCAGTTTTCCACATTTTTAGTACATAATATTTGTTTTGTAACATAAAAAATTCTTTTCTTTGCACTGCAAATTTAAAAAGTAAATTCGTATTAATTAATCTAAATTGAAAAAGTTATGTCTGAAGTTGCATCAAGAGTAAAAGCGATTATCGTAGATAAGTTAAGTGTTGAAGAAACAGAAGTTACAAACGAAGCAAGCTTTACTAACGATTTAGGAGCAGACTCTCTTGACACAGTAGAATTGATTATGGAGTTCGAAAAAGAATTCGGTATCTCAATTCCTGATGATCAAGCAGAAAAGATTACAACTGTTGGTGATGCTGTTGCTTATATCGAAGCAAACGCAAAGTAATCCTTTTACGTTGAAAGCATGGAATTAAAAAGAGTTGTAGTAACAGGTCTTGGAGCTATAACACCGCTTGGCAAGACCCTCACAGAAACATGGGAGGGTCTTGTTAACGGTAAGAGTGGAGCCGGACCTATTACTCATTTTGATGCTTCAAAATTCAAGACACAGTTTGCCTGTGAAGTAAAGAATTTTGATCCCACCCAGTATTTCGACCGTAAAGAAGCCCGCAAGCTTGATCGTTATGCCCAATTTGCGTTAATCGCTGCCGATGAAGCAATTGCTGATTCAGGCATGGAGATAGAAAAACTTGATTTGAACAAAGTCGGTGTTATTTTCTCTTCAGGTATTGGAGGCATAACTACTTTTCAAGAAGAGGTTGAGAATTACGATGCTGAACGTGGTCCGCGTTTTAATCCTTTTTTCATTCCGAAAATGATTGCAGACATCGCGTCTGGTCATATTTCGATGAAATACGGATTTAGAGGGCCTAACTTTGCGGTTGTCTCTGCTTGTGCTTCTTCAACCAATGCAATTGCAGATGCTTTTAATTACATCCGGTTAGGAAAGGCTAATGCCATTGTAACCGGAGGTGCAGAAGCTTCCATTACAAGTGCAGGGGTTGGTGGATTTTCATCCATGAATGCAATCTCTACCAGAAACGATTCTCCAGAAACCGCTTCGCGTCCTTTTAGTGCAAGCCGAGATGGATTTGTTATGGGAGAAGGTGCCGCGTGTTTGGTATTGGAAGAAATGGAGCATGCCCTTGCAAGAGGAGCTAAAATCTACTGTGAAGTTGCTGGTACAGGAATGTCTGCGGATGCATATCATCTTACAGCGACTCATCCTGACGGTCTAGGTGCTAAGTTGGTGATGCGTAATGCATTGGAAGATGCTGAAATGAACCCGGAAGACATTGACTATATCAATGTTCATGGAACTTCTACTCCTGTTGGAGATATTTCTGAAGTTAAAGCTATTAAGGAAGTTTTTGGCGAACATGCTAAAAAACTAAATATAAGTTCTACCAAGTCAATGACCGGACATCTTTTAGGTGCAACTGGTGCTTTGGAAGCAGCAGCTTGTATCCTGGCTATAAAAGAAGGCATTGTTCCTCCTACAATTAATTTTGCAGAGGGAGATGAAGATCCGGAAATAGATTACACATTGAACTATACGTTCAACAAAGCACAGAAAAGAGAAATCAATGCAGCACTTTCCAACACTTTCGGTTTTGGAGGTCACAATGCGAGCATGATTGTTAAAAAATTTGTGAAATAACGTGTTGAAAGCATTATACAAAAAAATAAGGCTCCTCCTGTGTAAAAACAAGGAGCCTTATTCTTCTTTATATAAGATACTTGGTTTTTACCCCGATAAACCTGACCTTTACCAACAGGCTTTTATCCACAAATCTGCTATTGCAGAAGGTATCATTGAACAACCTTGGAGGAACAACGAACGGTTGGAATTCCTTGGTGATGCCATTCTCAGCTCCGTAATAGCCGATATTCTTTACATCAAATTTCAAAATAAGCGCGAAGGTTTTCTTACCAATACCCGTTCCAAGATCGTTCAACGTGAAACGCTGAACCGTGTGGCTATGGAATTAGGCCTCGATAAACACATTGTTTGTGCCAAAAAGATGCACACACATGGAAATGATATTTATGGAAATGTACTGGAAGCTTTGATTGGAGCCATCTATTTGGATCAGGGCTATAAAGTATGTCATAAGTTTGTTTCTACCGTAATTATTGGTAAATATATCAATATTGATAAACTTGCCCGTAAAGAGGTTAACTTCAAATCGGCTTTAATTGAATGGAGTCAGAAAACGAAGTTGGATATTTCTTTCAATCTTGTAGAATCTTTTACAGACGAGGAAAGTAATCCTATTTTCCAGTACGCTGTTATGTTGGGAGAAACACAGTTAGGAATCGGAATAGGCTTTTCAAAAAAAGAGGCTCAGCAAAATGCTTCAAAAATGGCTATAAAGAAGATTCGCAAAGATCCTGCAACACAAGAGATCATCGCAAACTTGAAAAAATCATCCGACCCTGATACAACCGTCTCAGACGAAGCCAATGGCAAAGAACAACAACCTGAAACAGTTGATTCTACCAAAAAAATGGATGATCAGCAGTTGGAGAAACTGCTTTCCGAAGAATAACCAGCCCCGTTCTTATCCGGAACGAATAAACGTCATTTTAATCTGTCATCTGTCATGAAACAGCTCAGATCCCTTTCCAGATAAGGGTTCTTGGAATGATAGATGGCTTGTGACAGATTCAATGTATCTGTCATCTGCCATCAATGGAATCAGGGCCCTTATATGTCCAAAACGGTTTCTCCTCTGCAACCTTTGTTATGACGGACTTCGAGATGGTGTCCATTATTTCAGTATCATGATTGTTGATCCGTCTACGTTTTCAGTTTAATCCGTCAGAAAGTGATTGCTGTTAAGTTTAGTAGTAATTGCAAAGGTTAAGGAAACTAATCACAACACATAAGGTAAGTATTCGTTTGACAGCTGTTAAACGCAAAGTCAACAGCTGGATACCTTGCGTTTAACAGCTGTTGAATGCAAAGTGTCCATTTGTTAAACAAATACTTCCCTTAAGGCAAAGATCTAAAAGTCTTCGAATAATAATTAGTTTACTTACTGTTCGTGAATAGAATTGCTTGTTAATGACCAAAATTTATCCCCATCCGTAATCCCTGTACAATCAGTTCGTGCTCTTTGGTAACCAGTTTAAGTTTTCCGGCAACATCGCTTAGCGGAGTTGAAGTTACGTTATTCCCGCACATACAAACCATCCGGCCAAATTCTCCTTTAGAGATTAATTCCGTTGCATGGCCCCCTAGCCGGGTAGCCAGGTTGCGGTCGTAGGGAGAGGGGTTACCTCCGCGTTGAATGTATCCTAATACCGTTTCACGAGTTTCGATACCAGTTGTTTCTTCAATCGCTCTTGTAATATAGTCGGCAGGCCTTGTCTTACCGGGCGAAGAGACACCTTCGGCAACGACAACAATAGAATAGGGCTTTCCACGATGTGCACGATCCAGAATTACTTCATTCACCTTGCGAATATCGTAACCAAGCTCCGGCAGTAAAATTACGTCGGCCCCTCCTGCCATACCTGCATACAATGCAATCCACCCCGCATGATGTCCCATCACTTCTACAACCATCACACGTTTATGCGAACTGGCTGTGCTATGTAATCTGTCTATGGCTTCGGTGGCAATGTTTACTGCCGTATCAAATCCAAAGGTTATATCTGTACCCCATATATCGTTGTCGATCGTTTTAGGAACACCGATAATATTAAGTCCTAGTTGAGAAAGAAGATTCGCCGTTTTCTGAGTTCCGTTTCCCCCGATACAAACCAGGCAGTCCAGGCCGAGGGACTCGTAGTTTTCCTTTATGATATGAGGTTTCTCTGAATCTCCGGATGCCAATAACTTGCGGAAAGGTTTCTCGCGGGAAGTGCCCAGAATGGTCCCCCCCAGGTTGAGTATACCGGAAAGACTACGTTCATTAAAAACTTCGATATCTTTATTGAGTAATCCTACAAATCCACTGTGAATGCCAATCACCTCCATACCATAATGCATTAAGGCCGTTTTCCCCACTCCACGAATGGTTGCGTTGATACCGGGGCAGTCTCCTCCGGAAGAAAGTATCCCTATTTTCATTGTTTTACTCATTTAAGTACTTAGCAAAGGTATAAATAAAAAGAGAATACTTAAATTTGCAAAGAACACAATATGAAAAAGCATGGATTTTTTAACTAAAGCGGTTTTACCCTTCTTTCGTTACAGATTAAAACAGATCGAATCGCACGTAATGTGCGCCGATGCTGTACAGCAAAGACAGCTATCTAATCTTATTGAGAGCGCCAGGAATACAGAGTGGGGTAAAAAATACGATTATAAAAGTATCCGTACCTACGAAACATTTCAACAGCGTATACCGATACAACAATATGATGATATTAAGCCTTATGTAGAAAGAATGCTTCAGGGAGAACAGGGACTTATCTGGCCAACTGCTGTAAAGTGGTTTGCCAAATCGAGCGGCACCACCAACGATAAAAGTAAATTCCTCCCGGTGTCGAAAGAAATTTTATGGAAATGTCATTATAAAGGCGGTTTCGATGCTGTAGCTCTATATCTAGGAAACAATCCATCCAGTAATTTTTTCAGCAGAAAAGGGTTGATCCTTGGCGGCAGTCACAAACCTGTCGCGTTGAACCAGCATGCCCATTGCGGCGACCTTTCGGCTGTTCTCCTGCAGCAGTTAAATCCGTTGGTGAATTTGGTGAGGGTACCCCCCAAGCGGATTATCCTTATGGACGAATGGGAAAGTAAAATTAAAGCGATCGTAGACTATACCTGGAACAAGGATGTAAATAGCATTTCCGGAGTACCTTCCTGGATGTTGGTGCTCATTAAGGCAATCTTGGAACGTACCGGAGCTGAAACCCTTTCCGACGTATGGCCTAACTTGGAGGTTTTTTTTCATGGAGGAATCAGTTTCAGTCCCTATCGCGCTCAATACAAAGCATTAATCCCTTCGGATAAGATGCATTATGTGGAGACCTACAATGCGTCTGAGGGATTTTTCGGCATACAGGGAGACTTGTCCGATCCGGCCATGTTGCTCACATTAGACTATGGTATTTTCTACGAATTTATACCGATGAGCGAGATCGAAAAGGAAAATCCTACGGTTATACCACTAGAGGATGTACAAACAGATACAAACTATGCCCTGATAATTACTACCTGTGGTGGTTTATGGAGGTATATGATTGGAGACACGATTCGTTTTACATCCCGGAATCCTTATAAATTCATTATTACAGGCCGTACGAAGCATTTTATCAATGCATTTGGCGAAGAATTGATGGTTGATAATGCCGACAAAGGCTTAGCCAGAGCCTGCGAACTTACGGGGGCCAAAGTAAAAGAATATACAGCCGCACCGTTATTTATGCTTAATGCTGGTCACGGTAGGCATCAATGGTTTATCGAATTTGAGCATGCACCGGAATCCCTGGATGAATTTACAAAAATACTGGATGATACCCTTCAGAAACTGAATTCGGACTATGAAGCGAAGCGTTACAGAGGGATGTCTTTGCTATCTCCCGAGATTATTCAGGCGCGTGAGGGTGTATTTTATGAATGGTTGAAAGAAAAAGGGAAATTGGGTGGACAGCATAAAATACCCCGGCTCAGCAATCAAAGAACCTATATTGAGGAGCTTCTGGAATTAAATAGATAAGTATTCGCCACTAGAACCGGTACGAAAGATAAAAACCGCCCCCTTCTCTCTGAATAGAGGGGGCTAGAAACAGGTTGTTTGCCGTTTTATTCCCGCTCTTCCGGATTATGAGGTTCTTTATTGGGAAGTAGATTAAGTAAGATAATTCGACAGACAAGATACCGATTCCTGCACCTGCAGCCACATCGGCCAACCAATGACGGTTATTGTATACCCTCGATGCAGCTACAAATCCCGCAATGGCATAACCGGAATAGGCCAATACCGGAGAGCTGTCTTTAAATTCTTTATAAGCCATATGTGCACCCAGAAATGCATTTGCTGTATGGCCGGAGGGGAAAGAGTAGGGCCGTCCGTCGGGGCGGGTTGTTTCAATGTTGTTTTTTAAGCCGTGAACAGCTGCTGCGTTTATTCCCTCTGCCATTGCAAGCAAAACAAATTGATCTGCCAGGCTATGTTTTTCCTTACCTACTATATCACACATAAATACCCAACCCAACATTCCCCATTCAAGATAATCATCTATGCGAATTTGAGAAACGGAATCTTTCCTGGAGATTAAATGAAAATCGCGCATTCCGTCTACAGAAGAGCCAAAAGCACCAACCGCAATCAGAGTTGCAGGTAAAACAAACTGCTTTAGGGGAACTTTACTATACTTTGTTTTTGTAACGGGCAATGAATCTTTGAGGGATAAAGAATCAGCCTTTAGATTCTTTTCATACACTTGCCCATGTGTTGTTGAAACAATGCATAATGTAATACAAAGTAATATGATAATGAATCGATTCGTTCGATGTCTGTATATACCGGCCAATGAATTTATTTTTAAAAGTTTTTACAAAGAAACAAAATCCCATTAACTGATACAATTTCAAAAGGTAAATAAATATTTAAACTATCTTTGGCAATACTTTTACGCCTTGTTATTGAAAGGCTGTTTGATATTAATTTAATATAGAAAGAAAGATGACGAAAACAAAATACAATACTGAGACTACCAATTGGAACGACAGTTATTTACTAGGTATACCGATGATAGATAATCAGCATAAAAAATTTTTTGTAATATTAGATAACCTGGTGACTCTTAATCAAAAGCAGGAAAAATCTGAGATGCATTCTTTAATCAATGAACTTCAAAACTATGTTATCTACCATTTCAAGACAGAAGAAGATCTTATGGTGAAATCTCAGTCACCCAATATTGACTTACATGTCATGGAGCATGAGCTGTTCAGGAAGAAAGTGGAAGAGTTCCATCATAGTTATTATAATAACAATGAGGAACTCCTGAATGAAATGATCTCGTTTATGAGAAAATGGTTGATCATCCATATCAGTGGAACCGATGCTGAATACGCCGATAGCATTAAGAATACCCTGGGTATGCAATAACCGGATCTTTTAGAAATCAATCATAATACCAATGCTGGGCAACAACGTGCCTGATGTTCTTTTTACCGGTTTAAGTTCATAACGTTGTTGGGAAATCGGAGCTTCCGGATTCATTATTTTCCCGGTCTTGATATATACGTCCGGCTGATTATAGGTGCTGTTCAAGGCATTTTGGATATCAAGGTATAAACCCAGCATCCATTTCTTGAACGAATACGATTTATCAATACGGATGTCAAGCTGTGTAAACGACTTGAGTCGCCCGCTATTAAAGCGGCTGTAGTCGTAATACAGGTTGCCTTTGGCATCCCAGGCTTCAACTAAGCTGCTTTTTTCCAGATCGTAAGGGGTATAGGGTGCCCCGCCTACATAGCGGAACTTGGCACCTACATCCCAGTTTCGAGGCAGCGAATAGGTTCCGCTGAATGTAAACAGATGCTTATTATCCCAGCTGGAAGGAAGGTATCTGTTCGTATTCCGCCCGTCCTTAAACTCACTGCGAACCAATGTATAGGAGGCAATAAAAGTCAACCCTTTGTAATTATACCAGCGTCCCATCAGTTCAAGACCATAGGCTCTTCCCGTGGCGATAGATTGAACCGCTTCATTTCCCAATACACCATAGTCGGCTCCTTTGGATGCCAGCGGAATAGAGTCTGTAAGCGACATCGGGTAACGATCGTAATGCTTATAAAAGCCTTCTGCTGTAAATTTAAGGTACGATTTTGGTCTGAACTCCAAGCCAATGCCGGCCTGGTCGCTTCTTATATATTGCAGTCCGTTCACTTTATTGATGTACTCTCCCTGATTATTTTTGAATCCCATAGAGGTATAGGCAGGCAGTTCAAAAAAACGGCCTATGTTTCCATTCACGTAAAAATCTTTGTAAAACCGATAGGATAGGGATAAGCGGGGCGACAGCTGATCAACCATATTATTCATTTGGGCACTGTAGTTGTTTGCGTCTGTACGCAATCCTAGCGAAGCCGTAAACCGTTCGTTGTAACTTTCGTACGTTGCGGTTGCAAACAACCCCCACTTCGTCAGCCCCAGCGAAGTATTGTATTCCTGAATAAATGGCCGGTCGGTAAATATTTTCTGATACGACTCATTGGTGTATTTTATATATTCAACATTACCGCCTACAGCAAGTTGTACATAGGGCAACCGAAAGAGATTCTCCGAACGTAATTTGAACTCGGATTCTCCCGAGTTATAGTCTAAAGACAGCCTTTCCGGTTCTTCAATATTGTCTTTATATTTTAAATTCTTATTATTCATGTAGCTGCTGCTGGCAATGAGCGAATACATGTTATGCCCGGCAAAATGTTTGTATACAGCACCCAGGGTGTATGTCTTTTGTTTTACAACGGGTAGGTATTCAAGAATATATTTGTTTTCGTCAGACATATCCTTCATCCCTGTATTCAATTTCATGTCATCTAACGCCCCCAGTCCGATAAAGGAGATTTCGTTTTGTTTATCTATCTGATGCTTAATCTTAAACTGAGCATCTGTGTACGTAGGAAGAAACGGTAGTCCGATCGCCTTAAACAGAAATTGCAGATACGAACGTCTAACGGAAACAAGATAGGTGGTTTTTTTCCCTAAAGGACCGTTGGACGAAAAAGCTACTTCGGAAGCTCCAACCACAGCCCTTGCGGATGATTTTTCCTGATTGCCGTCCTGCAATTTAAAATCGAGAACCGAGCTTAGCGCATTCCCGCGAGCAGCGGGAAAGGCCGCTGCATAAAAGTTGACCTCCCTGATAAAATCGGGGTTGATTATCCCAACCGGTCCGCCCGATGCTCCCTGAGTAGAGAAGTGATTTATATTCGGTATCTCCACCCCGTCGAGAAAAAAACGGTTCTCAGAAGGACCTCCTCCGCGAACAATGATGTCATTACGAAAAGCAGCTGTCGACGCCACTCCGGGAAAAGATTGAACCACCCTTGAAATATCCCGGTTTCCTCCGGCACTCTTTTCAATCTCCTTAAATCCTATCACTCGCAATCCAAGAGGACTCTCGGCTGTTTTTCTAAAGGGGGTAGCCACGACGTTGACCTCTTGCAGATTCTGACTCGATTCTTCCATTTCGATGCCCACAAAGACATCCGATTTTACTACGCGGAATTCGGCCGTTACAAAAGGCTTATATCCGATAAACGAGGCCTGAAGCCGGTAACTTCCCGGCGAAACTCCCTGTATGGTAAAGGATCCGTCTTCAGCGGTGACCGATCCATTTAATGAATTCCAGATAATTACGTTCACAAAAGGCAATGGTTCTCCGCTAAGATTATCTTTTATAACACCCTTGATCGAATACGTTTGCTGCGCCGTTAACTGAACAACGGAAATTAATAAAAACAGGATAAGTAGTGCGTAAGTCCTCAGATTCATGCGCTGATATTTCATAGTTTTATTTTTTGGAATCTATTCAGATCTGTAATATACCTTATGTAACAAAGAAAGATGTACTTTTGTCCAAAGAAACAGAATAATTTTCAATATATCTTGAAAGAAAAGAATACATTTCAGCATTTGAGCCATTCCGTAAACATAGAACCGGTTTCTGACGGGTTGAAAAGGGAGTTGCAGATTACATCAGATGGCAGTCATACGTTGTACATGCCCGATATGGACGAGCATTATCATTCGGTGAACGGAGCTATTCAAGAGTCGGAACATGTATTTATTGAAGCCGGCCTCCACCGGTTACCCAAAAAGGAGGTCAGGGTATTGGAAATTGGGTTCGGAACAGGCCTTAATGCCTTCCTTACGCTTCTGGATAGTAGGCAAGCCGATCGGCATATTACCTATTATTCGATGGAGCTTTATCCGCTGGATATCGTATTGGTCCAAAATCTTAATTACGGAAAAGTGTTGTGTGCCCGGGAAGAAGACCTGTTTATGGCGCTTCATGAAGCGCCCTGGAACCAGTCGGCGTCGATCACGCCCAATTTTACGCTGCATAAAATGAAAGGAGACTGCAACCAGGCAGAGCTTCCCAACGAAATAGACCTTGTATATTTTGATGCTTTCGCTCCGGATAAACAACCCGAAATGTGGAATCAGGAACTATTCAATAAATTGTATTTCCGTATGAATGCGGGAGGTATACTTACAACCTATTGTGCCAAAGGAGCGGTACGCCGTACAATGAAAGAGTCCGGATTTTCTGTTGAAAGAATACCCGGACCCCCTGGGAAGCGTGAAATGCTTCGCGCTACAAAACTGTAATATCTTTAGCTTACAGCAGCGCGTCAATTTTGGCAACAAAAGTTGCTTTAGGCGCTGCTCCAACTTGCTTGTCAACTACTACGCCATCTTTAAAGAAAAGAATTGTAGGAATGTTGCGGATACCGAATTGCGATACTACATCGTCGTTGTTATCCACATCGATCTTGCCAATTATCACTTTACCTTCATATTCTGTAGCCAGTTCGTCAACAATTGGACCAACCATGCGGCAAGGGCCACACCATTCTGCCCAAAAGTCCAGAACCATGGGCTTACCAGAGTTTACCAACTCGTCAAAATTTGCATCTGTAACTTGTAGTGCCATAACTTTATTTTCTTTCGTTTATGTTTGTCTAAGTGGCATCAAAAATACGAATTCTTTACTGCCGGACAAAGTTTCAATTAATTTTAAAATCAACGTTTTCATTTTCCCTAAGGAAATCAACCAGTTCGCGGGTGATACGAAAACGCACGTTTTGAGAAAAAAGATCTAATGATACATTATGTTCTCCGTCCATGACTTTGAAATATAACAAGCTGTTTCCCGGATTGTTCTTAATCAATACAGATAGTTCATTGATCAGGGGCTCATCTAAATCATGGATAGGCAATGTGATACGGATCTTTTCTACCAGTTTATCACTCTCTTTTATGTCCAATGTCTGGATCATACCAATCTTGAAGTCCAACTCATTTTCATTCCACCTGCGGGGTTGAACAGACGCATTAATTAATAGAACAAGGCCATCTTTGCAATATTTACTGAACTCGATATAATCATTTCCGAACAGAGGTATCTCTCCATTTCCGGTAAAATCTTCCAGTTTCAGGATTCCATAAGGTTTTCCCATTTTAGTCATACCCTCTCTGAATCCGGTAACAATTCCTCCCATAAGAATTTCTCTTCCTTTCAGCTCATCCCGGTCGGCCAGTTCGGCAACGCCCGTGTTGCAGACATAGTTGAGCACAATCCAGTATTCGTCTAACGGGTGGGCTGAAAGATAGATTCCTACCAGCTCTTTTTCTTTGTTGAGGCGTTCCAAATCGCTCCATCTGTCCCCCTGAGGGATTTCGGGACGGGCAATGGCTACAAAATCATCTCCGCCGAACAAAGAATTAGTGGCCGTATTCTTATCTACCTGGAATTTATTGCCGTAGCGTACCAATACATCTAAAAATGTTTCGCCTTTACCTGCTTCGGCCACAAACTGTTCGCGCCTGATCTCGGGGAAATTATCAAATGCTCCGGCCATAGCCAATGCTTCGATGTTCTTCTTGTTACAGGCAGAAAGATTTACCCGTTCTACAAAGTCGAAAACACTTTTGAAAGGGCCATTCTTTCGTTCTTCAATGATGTTCTGTACAGCCGACTCTCCCACGCCTTTGATCGCTCCCATTCCAAACCGGATATCGCCATTCGCGTTCACAGAGAATTTGAGCTGAGATTCGTTTACATCCGGACCAAGCACCTGGATTCCCATGGCCTTGCACTCATCCATGAACTTGGTGATTTCGGTGATATTCGAGATATTCCGGCTCAATACCGCCGCCATGTATTCGGATGGATAGTTAGCTTTCAGAAAAGCCGTTTGATAAGCGACCCACGAATAGCAGGTTGCATGACTCTTATTGAAAGCATACGAAGCAAATTTTTCCCAATCCGCCCATATTTTAAGCAGCACATCCTCCTTATGTCCGTTGGATTTTCCACCTTCCAGGAACTTTACCTTCAGGCTGTTCATCTTCTCAATGAGCTTCTTACCCATGGCTTTACGTAACTCATCCGACTGACCACGGGTAAAATTAGCCAGCAAACGGGATAAAAGCATCACCTGTTCCTGATACACGGTAATCCCATAGGTATCCTTCAGGTAACGTTCCATAATTGGAATATCGTAGGTGATAGGTTCGGAACCGTTTTTTCGGGCGATGAAAGAGGGGATATAATCCATGGGCCCCGGTCTGTAAAGGGCATTCATGGCTATCAGATCCTCAAATTTGGTGGGCTGCAGTTCCTTCAGGTATTTCTGCATACCGGCCGACTCAAACTGGAAGGTTCCGGTTGTTTTACCTTTACTGTATAAGTCGTATGTTTTCTCGTCTTCTATGTCGATTGTGTCGATGTCAATACGTTTTCCGGTAGTCAACTGAACATTCTCGATGGCTTCTTTGATAATTGAGAGGGTCTTCAGACCCAAAAAGTCCATCTTAATCAGTCCCGTGTCTTCAATTACAGATCCTTCGTATTGGGTTACGAGCATCTCTTCGCCCGTATCCTTATCTTTTGCGGTACTTACAGGCACAACATCGGAGATGTCATATTTACCTATAATAATACCACAGGCATGTACTCCGGTATTACGCACGTTACCCTCCAGCATCTGTGCATATTTGAGGGTGTCGCGCATGGCCGGATCCGACGAGCGGGCTGCCTCCTTCAGTTCCGGAACATATTCGATGGCATCCTTTAATTTGAATTTCTTCATGTCCGGAATCTTGTCGGGCACTAATTTGGCCAACCGGTTGGATTCGCTTAAAGGCAGTTTCTGCACACGAGCCACATCCTTAATGGCCGACTTGGTAGCCATCGTTCCATAGGTGATGATGTGCGCCACCCTGTCTTTCCCATATTTATCTGTAACCCAGCGTAAAACCTCTCCACGTCCGTCATCATCAAAATCCACATCGATATCGGGCATTGAGATACGGTCCGGATTCAGGAAACGCTCAAAAAGCAAGTCATATTTAATCGGGTCGATATCCGTAATTCCCAAACAATAGGCAACAGCCGATCCGGCAGCCGATCCACGACCCGGACCAACGGCTACGCCCATCTTACGTGCCGCAGCAATGAAATCCTGTACGATGAGAAAGTAACCGGGAAATCCCATCCCTTTTATCACACCCAATTCAAAGTCGATACGCTCTCGAACCTCATCATTCAGGTTTTCTCCGTATTTTTTTTCAGCTCCAACGTATGTAAGGTGCCGTAGATAATCATCATCGTCCTGAAATTCGGGAGGAATGGGGAAGTCGGGCATAAGCGCCTTGTGGTCGATGGAATAGAATTCAACTTTATTGGCGATCTCCAACGTATTGTCAAGAGCCTCGGGAATGTCCGCGAAAATCTGATTCATCTGAGCCGTTGTCTTCATCCATTCCTGCTTGGAATAACGCATACGATCCGGATCGTCAAGGTCTTTACCGGTACTCAGGCAAATCAACCGGTCGTGAGCCTCAGCATCTTCTTCGTTGGCAAAGTGCACATCGTTGGTAGCAATAAGTTTTACCCCATGTTTCCTGGCAAGCTCGATCAATACCTTATTTACCTCCTGTTGTTTGGGGAAAGTAGTTTGATCGGCCAACGGATCATGCGTCTCGTGGCGTTGCATCTCCAGGTAATAGTCATCACCAAACAGATTCTTAAACCATTGAATGGATTTATCGGCCTCTTCCAACCGCCCCTTCATGATGTGTTGAGGTATTTCTCCCCCCAGACAGGCAGAGCTTACGATCAAACCTTCATGATATCTTTCCAATAATTCTTTATCAATACGCGGACGGCCGTAAAAACCTTCAGTCCACGATAAAGAAACCATCTTGATCAGGTTTTTATATCCTTGAAAATTCTTGGCAAGAACAATCAGGTGATAGCCGCTTAAATGCTCCTTTCCATCCTTGTCGAACCGATTGGTACGGGCGCAATAACATTCGCAGCCGATGATCGGTTTAAACAAAGAGGCTTTGCATTCTGCAATTTTCTCCGTTAGTTTCGTTATCCGTTCTTCCTCTTCCGGTGTAAGTATCTCTTTATCTTTGAGTATATTCAGCTCCTTCTCGCAATCTTTGAGTGTTCCGGTGAATTTGCTGTTCTTCTTGTTAACTTTATTGAAAAACTCTTTAACACCAAACATATTTCCATGATCGGTGATGGCAATAGCGGGCATTCCATCGTTTTGCGCCTTTTCAATCAGCGAGTCGATAGATGCCTGTCCGTCCAGCATCGAATACTGGGTATGTACATGTAAATGAACAAAAGGTTTCATGTAATATCTAATTTCTTTTGGGAGGATAAAGATAGGAATTTTAAACCGTATGCGACTATCACTGTAATTTTTTTCTGTAGGTAATTAAACCTTATTGTAAAATATACGTCATAATCTCTAATGCTTAAGCAAAAGTATTACTTTTATGACGAATCATTAAAATAGAGAGAAGATGACCAAGAGTGTAAAATGGAGCCTTACAGCGGCTATTGTTGTATTTATTGCAGCGCTTGCTTTTTATCCGGATATAAAAAGAAAATTTCAGGGAAGCAAAGACGAAATTCCCATGTCACCCTCTAAAGGAGGAGGAAGAAACCAAGTACTCAATGTGAATGCAGAAGTGGTAAAATTCCAAACACTTACGGATAAGATAATGAGTACAGGAAGTGTAATCCCTGATGAAGAGGTGAATCTGTCTTTTGAATCATCGGGAAAGATTACGTCCATATACTTTAAAGAAGGCTCCCATGTAAGCAAGGGGACATTGCTCGCAAAGATTAATGATCAGCCGTTACAGGCACAGCTAAAAAAGCTGGTGGCTCAGATTCCGCTTGCAAAAGACCGGGTTTTCCGCCAGCGTACACTGCTTGAAAGAGACGCTGTAAGTCAGGAGGCCTTTGAGCAAGTGCAGACAGAATACGATAAATTGATGGCAGACATCGATTTAGTGAAGGCTAATATTGCCCAGACAGAGCTTAGGGCTCCCTTCGACGGCATTATCGGACTTCGTTCCGTAAGTGAAGGCGCCTTCACTTCTCCCTCCACCGTGATTGCGAAACTAACCAAAATATCTCCCTTAAAGATTGATTTCTCCATCCCGGAACGGTATGCCAGTCAGATTGTAGCCGGAACTCCCATCACTTTCCGAATGGATGGAGCGTTGGAAGATCTTCATGCCAAAGTATATGCTGTGGAATCCAAAGTGAATATGGAAACACGAACATTAAATGTGCGTGCCACCTATCCCAATGTTAGAGAAACGATATTGCCCGGACGGTTTGTCTCGGTCGAAATCAATATGAATGAGATTAAAGACGCACTTGCCATCCCGAGCGAGGCCATCATCCCCGAGATGGGTAAAAATATGGTGTATCTGTATAAGTCGGGAGAGGCCAAACCAACAGAAATAATAACAGGATTACGAACAGAAAGCCGTGTGCAGGTATTGGAAGGTTTACAACCCGGAGATACACTTCTTGTTACGGGAGTTATGCAGCTGCGTACCGGAATGAAGGTTAGTATTGATGCGCTTAATTAAATCTGTAAAATTTCAATCATGAATATATCCGAACTAAGTATAAAAAGACCTGTACTGGCTACAGTAATTGTGCTGGTTATTGTCTTGTTTGGTATGATTGGCTACAATTTTCTGGGTGTACGTGAGTACCCCAGTGTAGACCAGCCCATCATATCTGTGAACGTTTCCTATCCGGGAGCTAATGCCGACGTGATCATGAACCAGATAACGGAGCCGTTGGAGCAGAATATCAACGGTATTCCCGGGATTCGTTCGTTGTCGAGTGTGAGTAGTCAGGGAAGCAGCCGTATTACAGTCGAATTTGAATTGAGTGTCGATATGGAAACGGCCGCTAACGATGTCCGCGACAAGGTTTCGAGAGCTCAGCGTTTCTTACCCCGGGACTGTGACCCCCCAACTGTATCTAAAGCAGATGCCGATGCCAGTCCAATCATGCAGATCGCGGTTCAAAGTAAAACCCGTTCTTTGATGGAACTGAGTGAGATAGCCGATCTTACGGTTAAGGAACGTTTGCAAACCATTCCGAATGTTAGTGCAGTCAATATCTGGGGAGAAAAACGCTATTCCATGCGTTTGTGGCTGGATCCTATTAAAATGGCCGGATATGGTGTTACCCCGATAGATATCAAGAATGCGGTGGACCGCGAGAATGTTGAGCTTCCTTCCGGAAGTATTGAGGGGAATACCATGGAGTTATCCATACGTACCCTGGGCTTGATGCATACGGCCAAGGAGTTCAATGATCTGATTATTAAAGATGACGGTAGTAATATTGTTCGTTTTAGCGATGTAGGTATGGCTGAATTAGCCCCCGAAGATATCCGAAGTCTGTTGAAAAAGAACGGAGAACCCACGGTTATAAATGTATTAATCCCTCAGCCCGGGGCTAATCACATTGAAATTGCTGACGAAGCCTATAGACGTATTGAGCAGCTAAAAAAAGATTTGCCTGAAGATGTAAGTATCGAAATGGTATACGACAATACACGTTTCATTCGTGCCTCCATCTTTGAAGTGGAAGAGACGATTTATGTTGCTTTCTTACTGGTGGTTATCATTATCTTTCTGTTTTTGCGCGACTGGCGTGTTACGTTGGTTCCGGTGGTCGTTATTCCCGTTTCACTTGTGGGTGCCTTTTTTGTAATGTATTTGTCGGGTTTCTCCGTAAACGTACTCACCATGCTGGCCGTTGTATTGTCGGTGGGACTTGTGGTAGATGATGCGATTGTGGTGGCCGAGAATATCTATGTACGTATAGAAAAAGGGATGAAGCCCATTGAGGCCGGTATAGAAGGATCTAAAGAGATTTTCTTTGCTGTTGTATCCACCACTATTACGTTGATTTCGGTATTTCTTCCTATCGTATTTATGGAGGGGATGACGGGGCGTCTTTTCAAGGAGTTTAGTATTGTAATTGCCGGATCGGTGGGTATTTCGTCTATTGTGGCACTGACATTCACGCCGATGCTTGCTACTAAACTGTTAAAACGCCGTGAAAAGAAGAACTTATTTTATCAGAAAACAGAACCTTTTTTTGAAGGATTGAACCATATTTATTCCAACAGTTTGAATTGGGTGCTAAAACATCGTATCTGGTCTTTACCTGTAGTGGCTGTTTTGTTTATTTCGATTGCATTCTTATGGAAAAACATTCCTACGGAGCTTTCGCCCATGGAAGACCGTTCGATGGTGACTGTCAATTTACGCGGACCGGAAGGTGCAACCTTCGAGTTTATAAGAGATTATGCGGATCGGATTGAATTTCTGGCAGATTCTGTAGCTTACGAACGTAAGGCAAATATCGTACGCTCGTGGGGTGGAGGTGGTTTTATCAATATCATTCTGCCGGATATTTCGGATCGTCCACGTACTCAGATGGAAATTGCCGACAACCTGAGTGCTGTTGTGCGCAAAGAGACTAAAGCCCGAAGCTTTGTTCAGCAACAATCCACTTTTGGAGGACGACGTGGAGGTATGCCGATTCAGTATGTATTACAGGCTCCTAACCTGGCCGAATTGCAGGAGGTTTTACCGGCATTTATGGATAAGGTGAATGCCAGTCCTGTATTTGAAATGGCAGACGTAAACCTGAAGTTTACTAAACCGGAGACTCGCATATCCATCAATCGTGATAAGGCTACCTTGCTGGGAGTGAGTACCCGCAATATAGCTCAAACATTACAATATGCCTTGAGTGGTCAGCGTATGGGATATTTTTATCTGAATGGTAAACAATATCAGATCTTAGGAGAAATAAACAGGCAGCAAAGAAATAAACCAGTAGACTTGAAGTCGATTTATGTAAGAAGCGATAAGGGTGAAATGATTCAGCTGGATAATCTGGTTACTATGGAAGAGGATGTTGCTCCACCTCAACTTTACCGGTATAACCGTTTTGTTGCCGCTACGATCTCGTCCGGACTTGCCAAGGGATATACGATTGGCGACGGATTGGATGAAATGGACCGGATTGCATCCGAAACACTTTCGGGAAGCTTCCGCACGGCATTGTCGGGAGAGTCCAAGGAGTTCCGCGAAAGCTCGGACAGCCTTATGTTCGCCATGATACTTGCTCTGCTTATGATCTTTCTTGTTTTGGCGGCGCAGTTTGAAAGTTTCAAGGATCCCTTTATTGTAATGATAACGGTTCCGCTGGCATTGGCGGGGGGACTTCTATTCATGATGTTCAGTGGGGTGACCATGAATATATTCAGTCAGATCGGGATGATCATGTTGATCGGTCTGGTGGCTAAAAACGGTATTCTGATTGTGGAATTTGCAAATCAGCGGCAGGAGTCCGGAATCCCTAAAATGGAGGCTATACAATCTGCTGCCGAACAGCGGTTACGTCCTATTCTGATGACAAGTATCTCGACCATTCTTGGTCTGGTTCCATTGGTTTTTGCTTCCGGCGAAGGTGCCAACAGCCGTATTGCCATGGGTATCTCTGTTGTGGGAGGTATGCTTATCTCCACGCTGCTTACATTGTACATTGTGCCTACCATGTACAGTTATGTCTCAACCAAAAGAAAACACACTACAACTGAACAATGATGAGAAAATATATATTTGCTTCCCTGATAGTCTGTTCCTTTGCAATGAATGGTAAAGGGCAGGAAGTTTTCAGTCTTAAAAAATGCATAGAAACCGGACTTGAAAAGAATTATGCCATCCGCATTGTTAAGAACGAACAACAGCAAAGTGCCAACAATGCCACTCCGGGCAATGCCGGTTATCTGCCCACTCTCGATCTGACAGGCGGCTACAGCGGAGTTAACAACAATACGCGTTCTACTCTTACAGATGGTACTATCGAGAAAAGTAACGGGGTATCCACTGAAACGGCTAATGCAGGCTTAAGTTTGAACTGGACGGTGTTTGATGGTTTCGGTATTCAGGCTACATATACTAAGCTGAAAGAGTTGCAGCTAATGGGGGAATTGAATACGCGTATGACCATCGAAGATTTTGTGGCAAACCTTACCAGCGAATATTACAATTTGATTCGTCAGAAGATACGTTTGAAGAATTTACGCTCGTCGGTCGATCTCTCCAAGGAGCGCCTTCGCATTGTGGCCGAGCGTTATTCGTTGGGTTCCATGTCACGCCTGGATCTGCAGCAGGCGCAGGTCGACTTTAACGCGGATAGTTCTAAGCTACTTACCCAGTTTGAAGCTGTAAACACGTCGAACATCCGGCTGAACGAGTTAATGGCTCTCGAAAATGTAGGAAGTGAAATTCAATTGCAAGATTCGGTTATCTATCCCAATCCATTCTTAGAGGAAGCCGAACTGTGGAAGCTTACATTGGAAGCGAATACATCCTTATTGGCCGCCCAGAAGAACCGGACGCTTTCGGAACTGGATTACAAGAAGGCTAAAAGCCGGAACTATCCCTACGTAAAACTGAACGCCGGTTACGGATACACCGCCAATTGGTACGAAGTTGGGACAACCGACCTGCAGCAACGATTGGGATTAAATTACGGGGTTACCATCGGAATTAACTTGTTTGACGGGTTTAATAAACGACGGGAACAACGCAATGCCAGACTTGAGATTCAGAATAAAGAACTGCGCATGCAGGAACTCGAATTATCTCTTCGGGCCGATCTAAGCAACTTATGGATGGCCTATAAGAACAACCTGGAACTGTGGAAGCTGGAAAAAGAAAACCAGGCTGTGGCGCAAGAGAACTATAGTATTGCCATCGACCGGTATAAATTGGGTGATCTTTCGGGAATAGAACTTCGCGAGGCCCAGAACAGCCTGCTTGAAGCAGAAGAAAGGCAGTCCATAGCCGAATACGCAACAAAATTATGTGAAATATCTCTCCTTCAACTTAGCGGACAAATACTGACATACCTCAATCCTGGTCCCGATAGGGCCAGCAGGTAACTAAAAAAGAGCAATTTAAATTGCTCTTTTTTTATGCGCCAAATTATGTATACCAATTTGTGTAGCGAACAAATGTTCATTATATTTGCCAATAAAACTGTTCACTATGTCTCCTCGTCCCAAATTAATACGAAAAATCAACCACCACCCGGTTGTGTCTGGTTTTAAACCGTATGGTTTTTTACCCGACAAGAAGGTATCCGGCTCTGTTTTTCTGCATTACGAAGAGTATGAATCCATCCGGTTGTGCGATTACGAGAAACTTTCTCAACAGGAGGCCTCTGTTTATATGAACGTTTCGCGCCCTACGCTGAGTAGAATCTACACCTCTGCAAGGAATAAAATTGCTCAGGCGTTTGTAGAAGGGAAGAGGCTGATCATTGAAGGGGGAAAAGTTGTTTTTAATAACGATTGGTATACCTGTAAGTCTTGTAATTGTTATTTTAACTACCCGTTTGATGATGGACTGGCCAGGGAATGCGCTTTATGCGGAAGTCGCAACATCCAAAATTGTGATAATCCGGAAAAAGAAAGCGATGCAAATACATTAAATACAGAGAACTCTAATAGATAAATCCGTTCGTTATGATTGTCGCCATTACAAGTACAGGGAATTCGTCTGACAGCTTTATTGATCCTCGGTTTGGCCGCTGTTCCTATTTTGTCTTTTATAATACGGAGACCAAAGAATCCGTTTTTCAACCCAATCCGTTTAAAGACAATGACGAAGGAGTTGGGGTTGCAGTAGTAGACTGGATTAGTGCCTTTTCGTGTTCGAAGATTATTTCCGGACAGTTTGGGATGAAGATCAAACCCCTTCTCGATGAAAACAGAATTCAACTGATTCTGGTAAATGATCCTGAACTTACTATTCGACAGATTATTAATCTGTTGTCTCAATAATTTATGTAAAATGTTTTATCTCATTTCTTCAGTATGGAAATTACAACATTGATTGAGAATCTGGTATACCAATCCGGACTTGTAGCTGAGCATGGGCTGTCTTTTTATATGGAAGGATATCACAAGAAAATTCTTTTCGATACCGGACAAAGCGATCGTTTCATAGATAATGCCAAAGCATTGGGTATAGACCTTAGCGATGTAGATGCACTGGTTGTTAGTCACGGACATTACGACCACACTGGCGGATTAGAGGCCTTTCTGAAGATTAATACCAAGGCTGTCATCTATATGAAACCCGGAGCCATTGATGCCAAGTATCACGGAAAGGATCGTTTTATCGGAACAACCATTGATGTCCAACTACTAAAGGATCGCCTCTGTTTGGTTTATGAACGGACTGAAATAGACAAAGGAATATTTGTTATGCCCCATACACCTCTTGTAAATGCAGATGATACATCTATGCATGGCTTTCAGGTAAAAGAAGATCAGAAGATAAAGGACGATACATTTCAGGACGAACTGTTTTTAACCATTGTTCGAAGTGGAAAGCTTTCCATAATAAGCAGTTGTTCTCATAGGGGGATAAGCAATATGGTGTATGAAGCCGTAAGAACATTCATTTTGTCGGTCGACCTGATTCTGGGTGGCTTCCATCTTAAAAACTGCACTCCCCGGCAATACGAGGAGGTTATAGAATGTATGAATGAAATACAACCCAAAAGAATAGGCGTATGTCATTGTACTGGTATTGAAAAGTATTTTACACTTAAGCAAGACCTTTCCTGTACCGTTTTTTATAATATGACCGGTCATCGTGTGTTTATATAATCCTTAAGATTTTGCAGATTGTAAACTTGAGAGCTGTTCTTTAAGCATAAACCCTGCAATTCTGGCTGCATCAGCAATAAAGGCTGAGCATGGTCTGCGTTGATAATATTCTTTTGTCCGGATGGATGGGGCAGGAGTAGATTGCAACTCCGATTCCGGTAATAATTCGCGACAAAGGATTGTATGATGTTTATCTTTAAAAATTCCGGCCATTTCCCTTATAATATTATCAACGCTGTTGGATTCATTTTCATCATTAGGTACTGATATCGGATATTTAAATCCGGCTATCATGGCCATTGCTGTCACTGTTCCGCATATTTCACGCATACGGCCGACTCCCGCTCCGAAAGAAACAGACATATTTCTAGCTACATCGTACTCTAATCCAAGAATATCCCAATATGCCAGAAACACAGATTGGGCACAATTATAACCTGTATAAAAGTTATCAACAGCTTTATCAACACGTTCTTCAATATCAAAATCAGCTATTTTATTAGAGAAATTCATTGGGTTTTATTATTTTTATATTGTGTTTGCAAAAGTAGATAATTCGTTGAATTAAATAGGTATGCGTCGTAAAATAATGAACAAAAGTTCATTAATAAAGTGTGTTTGAGACCGTAGGAAATCAATCATATTCCTGTCTAATTAATATGATCAAAAATGATAAGATGACCGATCAGGATATTATAACAGAGATACTGTTGGGTAATAGATTCTTGTTTAGCAAACTAATTGACAAATACCAGCGTATGGTGTTTACACTGGCTATGGGATTTGTACATCAGAAGGAGAATGCAGAGGATCTTACGCAGGATATTTTTATTAAGGTGTGGATTGCACTTCCCAATTATAAAGGAGACGCCATCTTTTCTACGTGGCTGTATCGGATTGCAGTTAATTACTGTATTAATTTTGTAGAGAAGAATAAACGAAATCGCTTTATTGTATTGGCTGAAGAGCTTATAGGCCATGTGTTTAATACGGCTATTAACGATAAAGATGCACAACAGGAGTTAGAAGAAATGGAAAGTGGAAACCTTGTACGTACTGCCATAGATTCATTGCCAATCAATCAACGAACGGCTTTTATTCTAAGTGCATATGAAGAACTGCCGATAAAAGAAATTGCCTCAATTATGAATCGATCAGAGGGGGCTGTTGAGCAACTTTTGCAACGAGCCAAAATGAATCTTAAGAAAAAAATAAAACATCCGTAGGATTCAACAGAAATCATTGTCTAATATTAAACAAAACAGAAACAAAGATGAACATACCTAATCAAATAAAGGAATACATTGAACAAGAGAAAAAGATTCTGCCTAATCCTTGGTTGTCTGCGAGGATTATGTCAAAAATTGACAATCCGATACAGAAACAGATACCGTATTGGCAACCGGCATTTTTCAGTTTGGCTATTGTACTTACTGTTTTGCTTGGTATCCGGATCGGTATTGCTTTTACTCCTGCCAATGAAATAAATGCAGACGTTGTTCTGAATGATAGAGATATAGAGTGCTTAAACTATTATAATCTGAATGAAGATGAGTAAGACGACTATGCTTGTATGGGTGATTGTAATACTGGTGGTTTTAAATATTACTACTGTTGTAACGTATCATTACATTCAAAGGGAAACAAGTGTTGAACAAGAAAGTATGCTTATTATGTCTGAGGGTAAAAGATTAACAGGGAGTCAATTTAGGCATATTCTTAATTTCGACAATGAACAGATGGATAGTTTCCGAAAGGAAAACAGACATTTTCAACCTCGATTCCGACATATAATATATCGCATTGATTCATTAAAAAGTGAGATGTTTACAGAATTACAACAAGCTGATATGGACTCGGTTGTTTTGGACTCTCTTGCAGCGCAAATTGGACTATTGCATGCGGATTTGAAAAGAGAAACTATTTTATTTTATAAACGCATCAAAGCCGTATGCAATCAGGAACAGCAATCGAAATTAGGAACAGTATTTTCTCCATTATTTACTGCCCAATCTGCCCAGGGTAAAGTGATGGATAGACAAGGCAAACACAGACGGGTTAAGGAGTAGTGCGAGTTTTATTTATAGAAACAGATAGTTATAGTGTGGCTTTATTAACAATTTAATAACGTAGAAATATGAAAACAAAAGTCGTGATTATTATGATGTCATTTTTGCTGGCCGGAAGTATGGCATGGGCACAGGATGCAAAGTCGGGTTCAGCACCCAAAAAAGTAGCGGATAGTTCAACTACAGTTGGAAACAGACAGCGCTTGAGAGATGGAAGTGGTTGTAACAACTCTCAACAAAGAGGAAGAAATAACAATGCTGGTTTGCGGGATGGTAGTGGACGAAGGAATGGAAACGGCAAAGGATTAGCTCAAGGAAAACGTGACGGTTCCGGAGATGGCAGAGGAGGTCGCTATGTTGATGCAAATAACAATGGAGTTTGTGATTTTCGTGAGAAAGCAAAATAATAAATGTTTTGACAGATTAAAAAAGGTGCAAATTATCTTGCACCTTTTTTAATGTATACACTCCGACTTATTATGTAAATGAGATACCTCTTTTTATGGAGTGTAAGTGTTAACTCATTATTTCCTCAATGGTGATATAGTCACCCACATGTCCAGCCATTTTCTCAGCGTCAGTATTTACAGGCAGTGTCTTTTTTCCAGGTCTCCAACCTGCAGGACAAACTTCTCCTGTCTTAGTAGCATATTGCCATGCTTCAACCTGGCGAAGAAATTCATTAACATTGCGCCCTACAGAGTCGGCCTGCACCTCTTGAGCAACACAGATTCCATCCGGATTAAATAAAAAACGGCCACGTAAAGCAACGCCTTCTTCCTCCACTAAAACACCAAAAGCCCGGCTTACTTCCTGATTTGTATCAGCTCCGATGGTAAGTTGCAGCCCTTTTAAAAGCGGTTCGGTTTCTACAAAACGTTTATGTGAGAATTTAGAATCGACGGATACAGCTAAAATTTCTGTATTCAATTTCTGAAATTCATCGTATTTTGCGTTCATCGCTGCAATTTCCGTTGGACAAACAAATGTAAAGTCGGCTGGATAGAAGCATACAACAGCCCACTTGCCTTTATAATCTTCACTTGAAACAGTTTTAAAATGCCCTGTTTTAGCATCAAATGCATCCATTGTGAATACTGGCATCTCACGTCTTACCATTGTTGAACTCATAGTTTTTTCTTCTTTTTGATAATTAACATTTTCAATCCTGCTAGTCTCGATTTTCTTTCTTGGTTTTAATCCTGTATCACATCCCATATGTATTCCCCCCATATTTAAATTAGCAATTGTTTGTGGCAATAAAATTATTAATAAAGTTCACTAAAACAAATTATTATGATAAATAATAATGAACTAATGTTCAAAAACATATAACATGTATATCTTTTAAGACAAACAGATTTCTTATTGATATAGTATACCTATGGATTATCACAAGACCTATATTAAATATGCTTTTTCAATCGCAGATAATACGAATTCGGGTGGAGGGCAGGGCTTCCAGTTTTCTTTGCAAACAAAAGCAAGTTCTGTCTCGGCTGTGTTGACTAATTCGCTCTGGCTATTGTATAGCTTATATGTAAACCAGATTCGAACTCCTTTTATCTCCTTCAATACAGTTTTAATAGTAAGAAGTTCGTCATACTGGATTGTTTTAATAAACCGGAAATTCATTTTGATTACAGGGAGCATATAACCTGCATTTTCTATTTCATTATAAGGAATTCCAATCGCACGAAATAACTCCCAACGTGCAACTTCATAGTATCTGGCATAATTAGAGTGATGCACTGTGCCCATCTTATCTGTTTCCGGATATAAAACCCTTAAAGAATGGCTATGTTCTATCATTGCATATTTAATTTATCAGAGAGTTCTTTATTAAAGGAAATAATACCATCTGTTAGGGATTCAAATCCTTTTTTAACGGCTGTATTTCTAAATAATATGTCTAATTTTCCTTCATCGCAGTTATTACATACATCTTCTGTAACTGGAATCTGTGCAAGCAATCGTAGATTGAATTGGCTTGCTAACTTTTCGCCTCCGTCTTTACCAAACAAATAATACTTTTCTTCCGGATGTTTTCCCGGTGTAAACCAGGACATATTCTCTACAATGCCATAGATGGGAACTCCTACATGTTCGTCCAGATACATATCAATAGCCTTTTTAACATCACACATGGCAAGTAATTGAGGTGTTGTTACAATAACTGCTCCGGTTATCATGTATTGCTGCAGTAAAGTTATATGTATGTCTCCGGTTCCCGGAGGAGTGTCAATAATAAGATAATCAAGCGGACCCCATTCTGTGTCATTGATCAATTGTTTTAAGGCATTGGATGCAAGTGGACCACGCCACAAAACAGCTTGTTTGGGATCAATGAAGAACCCAATGGACATAACTTTGATGCCATATTTATGAAAGGGGACTATTTTGTTTTTTCCTTCACACTCTTTAATTTCCGGGTGCTGGTTTTGAATATTGAACAATGTAGGCACTGAAGGACCATAGATGTCGGCATCCAATAATCCCACAGCATATCCTTCCAAAGCCAGATTTACAGCCATACCTGATGCTACCGTAGATTTTCCAACACCTCCTTTTCCCGAGGCAACTATGATAATATTTTTAATATGAGGCAGTACCGTTTTTTCGATCACCTCTCTTTTTACTTTCTGTTCCATATTTGAACTATTAATTGTTATTATATCCTTGATGATTTTTGAAGCTTCTTTAATTTGCTGCTAATGAGTAATTTTCGCATAGGGTCGAGTCTGTCGGTAAATAGGATTCCCTCCAGATGATCAAATTCATGTTGAAAAATACGAGCTTCTATCCCCGATAATACTTTTTCAACAAGTTTTAGTTCCATGTCTGAAAATGAAACCTTTATATGGGCCGGACGTTCTACAATTTCATAAATTCCCGGAATGCTCAAGCACCCTTCATTATAAATTGATTTTTCTGAACTGTATTCAATTATAGATGGATTTATGAAGGCTTGCCGAATAATTTCAATTTCTGGATCATCGTTTATTAATGGGGTTGTATCACTAGTGTCCGGTTAAAACTACCAGATATTCAACTGGTTAGAACTATTCGGACTGGTTAAATTGTAATTTGTATTTATAAATAGCTCATTTATAGGCATTTTCTCAAACAAAGTCAAGCTGAAAATCTGCAATAAAGTGTAGAGCGGCGGCTCTAATTTCATTTTCTTTTTGACTATTGAGACAAGCAGATACATACAGATTGCTATCCATATTTGGGTGTACACTGCGTTTCTGCTGGTGCCATAAAAAGCTTTTATCCGAAGATGCTGTTTTATCCATTTGAAAAACAGTTCAATCTTCCATCGTTCTTTGTATAACTGAGCAATTGTAAAGGCTGGTAACTCTAAGTTATTCGTCAAGAAAACATAAATCTTGCCGGTTTCGGCATCTTGATATTTTATCCTCCTCAAATAGTCTGGATAATCTTTCTTGATGTAAAAGCCTGTCAGTTTTATAGATTGATCGTATTTGAGTCCGGTGGTCTTGTCCACCTTTCGACTATACACTCTTCTGGCAGCCATGTTATCCTTGGCCCTAGTCACGAAGAACGCGCGTTGTTCGTGGATGATAGTGTAGAACCGAAAGAAATCGACATAACCTTTGTCCATTACATAAATGGCACCAGGCTCGACTACGATATGTTCCATTACATTGACGTCGTGGCATAAACCATCCGTCAAATGTACAAATGTGGGTATGGAGCCCCGCAAGTCCAGCAACGTGTGCATTTTAACAGCACCTTTGTTTTTGCGAAACTTCGCCCATGGAAAAAGACTTAAGCACAAGTCGATGGTGCTGCTGTCCAAGGCGTACACCATGTTTTTGACATCAAGCTTGAACTCGTTATCCTTTTCATAAAGGTGTCGAGCCTCCTTGATCAGAACTTGTGCGTAGTCTGCATAAATTCGCCAATCCCGACTTTCGTTGGCCTCTGCCAATGTGGATTTAGGAACCGGCTGCTTTATGCCTGAATGATATAATTTATTGGAAAACGCTGTCAAGCAAGATTCGATGTCACGTAAACTTTCCCTATAGGTAAGTTGAGCAAAACCCATCACATAAAAGTGTTCCTTACAGGTAAAGTTCCTTACGCGATGGTTACCCTTGTACTTTTCAACACACTTGTTGAATTCATAAGTCGGTAAAAATGACATCAGTTGCGCGAAAACGGTTTTCCCTATATTCATGATTTACGGTATTTTTCGTAAATCTAGGTAATTTCCAATATTTTCAAATCGAAAAATTAAAGAACGTATTTGAAAGCCTTTATCAATGCGGGTTTCAGGAGTTTGTTAAAGTCCTTAACCGGACACTAGTGGGGTTGTATCTATAATAAATATACGCTTGGAGATTCCGATCTGAGGAGCAGCCAACCCTATGCCTTCTTCTTTATCGAGAATGGAAAACATCCGGTTTACAGTTTGCTCTAATTCTGTGTTTTCGGTAATAGGCTCAGCTATTTTGCGTAAAACAGGAGAGCCGTAGGTAACTATTCTTGATGTCATGACGGTGTTACTTTTGAAATTGACGTATGTAATATACAGTCGAATTGTATTCAACTTTACGAATCGAATGGTTGTTTATCAGGTAATCCACAATTCTGGAATCTGCCTTGTCTTTAATTAATAGTTGTTGCATAGCATCCTCTCTGATTGGGTGAACACTGCAAATGTTAACGATGTCTTTAATAATATTGCCGGTATATCCCATATTTGAACCTTCGTAACCAAGTATCATCTCCGGATTTATACCTGCGTTCAGATAAATTTGGTAAGCCTGATTGAGGCTTTCCTCATCTGGTTTATTTACCCAGTTCAATGCCGGGGGTCTGGTCGGTATCGAAATATATGAGGTTGTGGGTTTGATTTGTTTGATCAGATCGGCTGTATCTTGTATTTGTAATGCATTGTCATTAACATCCTTAACAAGCATCGTTTCTGTGTTAAGGCTACCTCTATATTCCTTTGCAAAAAGAAACAGATTTTCTTTATAAGTATTAAAATCCAACAGTATATGTGGCCGATTAATTGCTCTCCACACTTTTTCGTCGGCACTGTCTACTTTCAATGATACCCAGTCTGCTTTACATAAGTTGTTTCTCACTTCTGTAGCATTGAGCAAAGATGCATTGGTAATTACGGCAATTGGAATTCCAAACTCTTTGAGTCTCTCTATAGATTCTCCCAGGTTTATATCTAATGTGGGTTCTCCGTTTGCTACAAAAGTTAAATAATCGGGCTTGTTGTCTTTGTCCAGACTATCAAGATGTTTTTTTACTTTTTTAAAGATTACTTCAGGCTTGTAAAATTGCTGAAGGATGATATTGTGCTTTTTAGTTACACCAACCTGACAATAAATACATGAATAGGAGCATATTTTAGGCGTTGGGATATTATTTATCCCAAGACTTATGCCTAGTCTGCGAGAAGGTACCGGTCCAAAACTAATCATAATCTATTCCTTTTTATATAACTATTGAAAAACCTTAACTTATTGCATCAGAAGGACAAGCCGGAATGCATTTCCGGCATTTTTTGCAGATGCTTTCATCTATTACAGCTTTGCTATTTTCAATCACTATCGCATGGAAGGGACAAGCATCTACACAGTTTCCACAGCCACTACATAATGCAATATTAACAACCGGAATTTTTCGAATGGGTTTTTTATCAGACTTAATCTCATTATCTTTTATCTCATCTTTTCTACGTCGCTCCAGTTGGGCATTGCAGGAAGGACATAGTATAGATCTGCAGGATATTCCTCTTTGGTGAGGTGCAGTATAGCCACATCGAGGACAAACACACACAACAGTAGACCGCTCTTCATTGTACGAGCTCTCTTCTTTTGTACCTTGTCTGTTTCCTTTACAGCCTTGTGTTTGTTTCTTACCAAACAGGAATTTTCTTCCATTTCCATTTCCAAATAATCTACCGACGAATTTTTTGCCAAACATGATTCTATATATTTAAAATTCGATTCCTTCTCTTGCGGGAACTCCTTGATTGTAGTAATGCTTTATTTCTTTCATTTCTGTAACTAAATCGGCGACTTCTATCAGTTCTGCAGGTGCATACCTACCTGTAAGAACAACTTCTGTCGAAACTGCTTTTTTTTGAAGAATAGATATTAAATTCTCCGATTTAAAAAGTTTATAATACAATGCAATACATACTTCATCTAGTATGATGACATCGTAATAACCTGCTTCTATTTGTTTTTCTACGTCTTTTAGTCCGTCACATGCAGCCTCAATATCTCTTTGTGTGGGATTATTTTCTATAAAACAATCCAGCCCATACTGTTTAATCTCCAATTCTGGAAAGTGTTTTAATGCATTCAGTTCTGAATATGGCATTCCCTTTACAAACTGACCGATAAAAACCCTTTTTCCAGCTCCAATTGCCCTGATTGCAAGTCCAATGGCAGCAGTCGTTTTTCCTTTGCCATTTCCAGTATAAAGATGAATATATCCCTTAGCTTCCATTTGTAATTCGATTAAATGCGTGAATCAGTTTTTGGGAAATAGTGGAATCTGGTAACCATTCTATGATGCTTTTACATTGTACCATTGCTTCAACCATTTGCGAATCAAATGGCAACTCTGCCAAAATGTCTATTCTGGTATTTTTGCAATATGTTTTTATTAGTTCTGATATATTTGAATTTATATCTGATTTATTTATAATTACCCAGCTCTTTAGATTAAATTTGCTGGTAATTTCTATAGTCCGTTTCAAATCATGTAATCCAGAAACGCTTGGTTCTGTTACAATGATTACGTGATCTACACCAGTGATTGCCGAAATTACAGGGCAACCTATTCCAGGAGGACCGTCAATTATTGTAACTGCCAGCTGATTATTTTCGGCCTCCCTTTTGGCTTCCTGACGAACCATGTTGACTAGTTTTCCCGAATTTTCTTCGCCGGGAGCTAAGCGTCCATATACCATCCTTCCATTTCTAAAGCTACCTGCATACATTCTGCTTTTATCTTCGTAGATATTATTAATGGCGTCATACGGACAAATCCTGGAGCATAATACACATCCGTCACAAAGAGTATCAGATATAATAACTTTGTCATTTTCATAGCTAATTGCATCAAAACGACAAAAATCTATGCAGTATCCGCAATTTGTACATTTACGCTCATCAATCACAGCTTTCTGACCTGTTACAAAAGCTTTTTCTTTTTCTACTACCGGATTGAATAAAATATAAAGATTAGCTGCGTCTACATCGCAATCCGCCAGAACAACGTGATTTTCTAAAGTGGCAAATGCCGCGCTGATACTGCTCTTCCCTGTTCCTCCTTTTCCACTAATTACGGCTATCTCCATTATTATTTATTATTTTATCAACCATTTCTTTAAATTTCTTCTGCCAATCCCGATTGAAAATCGAATATATTTCTCCTTTTGAATAAATAGAAGCTACCTCTTTATCGAATGGAATTTCCATTAACAATGCTATTTTTTCTGTTTCCAGGTAGTTATAAACGTCCCGATTTCCTAAACCCGCTTTATTTATAATTACTCCATATTTTTTTGATAGAGTTTTTAACGTATCGACTGACTGTTTAAGGTCACTCAAGCCAAAAGGTGTTGGTTCTGTAACTAATATTACAAAATCTGCCTGAGATACAGTTTGAATAAACGGACATGAAGTTCCTGGAGGAGAATCTAATATTACAACCGGACATTGCCCGGCTTCTTTTATCGCAGCTTTAATCACATTAACCGGAGTATAAACCCCTACCTTCATCCGGCTTTCAATGATTTTTGAGAACTTTGAAATTGAGTATGTATTTACTGTACCCAGTTCATCTTCTTTCTCTGTTATGGCACCTTTAGTACAAGCAATCGAACACGCACCGCATCCATGACACAATTCCTCCATTACATGAATGGTTTTTCTTGTACGGAGAAAGAAAATAGCATTGTAATTACAATAATCGTAACACTTTCCACAATATGTACATAAATCAGTGTTTATAACAGGTACCTGCTGCGTAATTCGCTTTGATTTAATCCGGAAGCCAGAGAAGAATGCCTGAGCATTTGGTTCTTCGGCATCACAATCAACCAATGTTACTTCGTAATCTTGTTGCATCAGTGTATAGAAAAGGTTGGTTGATACTAATGTTTTACCAGTACCACCCTTTCCGCTTGCGATAGCTATTTTCATTTTATTCCATTTTTTTTCATTACTACAAAATCTCCCTTTTTAACGCCAAGTTTTTCTGCTATTACATGACACTTAATCATTAAAAGGAAGAATATTTCTTTATCGGACCGCTCCAGCAACCCTTCCAGATTTCCTTGTCCTTTAGATATAATTACATCTGCTTTTTCAAATATTTCCACAAATTCAGCAGAACACTTATCTACAATTGTAGATGGCGCATCGTATCCGTTTGATATGATATCTGCTACTTCATCCATTTGTATATAGCGTGCATCTTCTAATGTTGCATCATTTATAATAGCATCACCCCGTACGGCATAATACAAATTAGGATGCATAATCGTTTCAATAAATAATTTGTCGAAAACAATTTCACCACAATTATCTCCTAAGTAAAGCACTGTATTTGCTTTCTGTATTTTTTCTTTTAATTCGATTGAGTCGTCTATTGCAAAATCCGATTGAAGAACTTTTTGTAAAGTTTGATCTACATTAAAGCTATTACTGACTCCATAATCCATAATGTTCCCACTTATTGCCAGTCTAAGTGCTTTGTTGAAGGGGTCGGGGGAGTTGATAACCTTCTCTTTTAATTTAGGATATTTGGACAAGATAAAGTCATTACTTTCTCTCTTTTCATTTTTATAAGGGTCATTTACGCCGGTGTATTTTTTGAGCATCAAATGAAGGGAGCGAGAAAACTCAGGAGAAAAATAACAATCCCATGTTTTACTGTATTGCATAGCCATTTCTCTTGTGAATATGCTTTTATCCTCTGCAGGGATATTCAGCTTTTCCATCAACTCTCCAAATACTCTTGTAGCACAAAAAAAGCATCTGTAATCAGGAATTACTTTGTTATTGTTCATCTAATTGTATTTATTTTCTTGTCACAATAAGGCCAAAAGTTATCGTCCTGTTACTTGTTGTTGTAAATATTTTGGCCCATACCAAATCTGCCTCTGTTCAAATTATCCTGTCTGAAACAGCATCTTTTACGTCGGCTTAACCCAATTTGCAAACTCTCTCTTATAGGGTTGCAAACTGTTTTTTTTGACTCAGCATTACTTTCCAATTCTGTCAATCCGAAATTTCTTCCTTTTCCTTGACCGTTCCTGCATCCATGTTGTCTGTTAAATCTTGGCATAACTACCTCCTTTTTATTAATACATTCAATAAATTACGGTTTGAAGAATTATACTTATTCTTTTTTTATTGATTCAATAATTTCTTTAATTTTTTTTGTAGTGTCCTTTTCAATACTTGCTTTAATGCCTAATTCAACAAATAACGATTTAATTTTCATTCCAAATTCGCCAGATATTACTCTCTTTACGTCATTGGATGCAATAAACTGTACTGAGGCAGGTCCGGCTCCTTCATCGCAATCTTTGTTAGGATTTACCATAAACTCAGTAGTTGAAGATTCTGTGTCGTAAAATGCAAAAAAGGAACAACGTCCGAACCTGCTATCGATAGTTCCTTCTAAATTATTATCTGTAGATGTGATTGCTATTATCATGATGAAAATATTAATTAAAGTGTTGATATATAATGGTTGATGTTGTTTGTTGATCTGTATTTTTCTGCAAATATAATGAACATATGTTCATAATATACTTTTCCGGTGTTAAATTTTAAAATTCTTTTTATTGAAAGATCGCATTAAATGAAAAGTGATTCTCTGACGAAGAAATAAACCGATCTGTATAATAAATAGGCCTTTTTTATGTTTTTATGGAAGTTAGCGATGTATAATGAATAATGGGAAACAGCGTGTCGGAACTTCAGGTTAATATTCAGATGGTAGATTTGCAAAGGCAGTATCATCGGCTTCAGAATGAGATTGATGCCGCCTTGTTGGCAACGGTGGAGAAGGGACAGTTTATAAATGGTCCGGAGGTCAAATCGTTTGCCGGAAAGCTGGCGGATTACCTGGATGTTCCCTACGTGATTCCTTGTGCCAATGGTACGGATGCCTTGCAGATTGCGCTAATGGCTCTGACTTTAAAACCGGGCGACGAGGTTATAGTACCTGCCTTTTGCTATGTGGCAGCGGCGGAGGTTGTGGCTTTGCTGGGCTTGACCCCCGTATGGGCGGATGTGGATCCGGATACGTTTATGGTTACCGCAGATACGCTGGCAAAAGCCTGCTCTTCCAGAACCAAAGCTATTGTAGTGGCCCATTTATTTGGGCAGTGCTGCGATATGGATTCTATCCTCTCTTTTGCATCCAAACAAAATCTATATGTAATTGAAGATAACGCCCAGTCGATGGGGGCGGTCTACCGCTTCCCGGGGGGGCAGACGCGGATGGCCGGTACTATGGGGGTGATTGGCACCACTTCGTTTTTCCCATCCAAGCCCCTGGCTTGTTATGGCGACGGAGGAGCGATGTTTACCCACGATCAGCAATTGGCAAATACTTTACGTATGATTGCAAATCACGGTCAGCAGTCCAAATACCATCACCAACGTGTAGGCTGCAATTCCAGGCTGGACAGTATCCAGGCGGCTGTTCTGGAAGTCAAACTATCACATCTGGATGAATTCAACAAAGCCCGGCAAAAAGTTGCCGATACATACGACGAAGGATTTAAACGCTGCAAGGGTATAAAAGTACCCCAGCGCACCGCTTCATCCACCCATGTTTTTCATCAGTATACGTTGCAGGTAAACAATGGGAAACGCGATGCTTTGCAGCAATTTCTGAAAAGAAGAAATATACCGTCCATGGTCTATTATCCTTTACCGCTTAATGAGCAACATGCCTTTCGTCAGGCAGTCCGTCCGGTTGAAAAACTGGAAGTCGCCTCCCAATTATGTAAAACAGTGCTGTCTTTGCCCATCCATACCGCGATGCGTGAAGATGAAATTCAATATATTATTCAACAGGTAAATGCTTTTTTCGAATCGGACGGATTACAAGCCGGATGCGAGTAATAATACCTACATGCCGATACGTAACGAAGAGCCTTGAAATTGATACCGTTTATGGAACAAGATAAAAAAATACGCTTTGCCGTTGTTGGCTGCGGACACATCGGAAAGCGCCACATTGAGATGGTTCGCAGAGAACCGGGAGCACAATTAGTAGCCATATGCGATGTGCTGCCTCTGGAGTTGCTAAAGCTGGACACGGGAGATCAGTCGGTTGTTCCTGCCGGAGCTCTCAATGAAAACAGGCGGGCCGGAAATGAACCGGCCGACGTAATTCTGTTTTTTAAGGATTTGTCCACACTTTTGTCGGCGAACCTCCCCATAGATGTAATCAGTATTTGTACTCCCAACGGGATGCATGCCTCCATGGCCATTAAATCAATTGAGGCAGGATATCACATTGTTGTGGAGAAACCCCTGGCGCTTACCGTTTCCGAGGCAGAGCGGGTGGTATTTACCTCCCTGAAATATCGGAAGCAGGTGTTTTGTGTGATGCAAAACCGGTATTCGCCTCCTTCCGTATGGATAAAAGAGCTGATTGATTCCAAAAAACTGGGCGATTTATACATGGTGCAGCTAAATTGTTACTGGAACCGTGACGACCGGTATTATAAACCGGGCGGCTGGCACGGTACGGCTCTGCTGGACGGAGGAACTCTGTTTACCCAATTCTCCCATTTTATTGATATCATGTACTGGCTTTTTGGAGATATCACCAATATTCAGGCTCGTTTCCGAGACTTTAACCACAGCAGACTCACCGATTTTGAAGATTCGGGGTTCGTGAGTTTCGATTTTGTGAACGGAGGTGTGGGTACCCTCAATTATTCGACCTCCGTATGGGATAAGAATATGGAGAGCAGCATTCTTATCGTGGCTCAAAACGGAAGCGTGAAGATAGGGGGGCAGTATATGAACGAAGTAGAATATTGCCATGTAAAGGATTATCAGTTGCCCCAATTGGCTCCCACCAATCCCGGCAACGACTATGGAGCCTATAAAGGTTCCGCACAAAATCATAATTATGTAATTCAAAATGTAGTCCGGGTTCTCTCAGGAAACGCATGTATAACCACCAATGTGCTGGAAGGGTTAAAGGTTGTGGATATTATTCAACGTATTTATGCCTTAAAGGATAAATAAGGAATAACTATTCTCCCAATTTATTATCTTTGTCCCCGCAGGTTGCTTTCGGGGACGGGAGTGACGAACCTGTGGTGTATCCGGACGTTAAGCAATCTAAGAAATGGAAATAGCAATTATTGGTCTCGGTTATGTAGGCTTACCCCTTGCGGTTGCTTTTGCCAAAAAGTACCGGGTAAGAGGTTTCGATATAGATTCGTCCCGGATAGCCGATTTGCAACAGGGTGTTGATAACACACTTGAGGTTGATGAAAATGAGCTTGTTAAGGTGTTGAAAACCTCTGTTGATAACTCCGGTGGACTTACAGTTAGCTCTGATCCGGCATCCATCCAATCCTGTTCGGTTTATATTGTTACGGTTCCTACTCCCATCACCCGGTTTAAATCGCCCGACCTGTCTCCGTTACTCTCGGCAACAGCCATGATTGGCAGTATGCTTAAGAAAGGCGACGTGGTTGTGTACGAATCGACTGTCTATCCCGGATGCACGGAGGAGGATTGTGTTCCTGTGCTCGAGCAAACATCCGGATTAAGATATAACCTGGATTTCTTTTGTGGCTATTCTCCGGAACGGGTCAACCCCGGTGATAAGAAAAACCGTCTGGAGACCATTCGTAAGGTGGTATCCGGTTCAACCCCCGGGGTTGCCGGGATGCTGACCGGTTTATATGCTTCAATCATTGACGCGGGTGTGTTTACAGCCTCTTCCATGAAGGTTGCCGAAGCCAGCAAAGCCATCGAGAATGCCCAGCGGGATGTAAATATCTCATTTGTAAATGAACTCGCACTGATATTCGACCGCATGGAGATAGACACCCGCGAAGTGCTGGAGGCCGCATCAACCAAATGGAATTTCCTGAATTTTAGTCCCGGTCTGGTTGGAGGTCATTGTATCGGTGTGGATCCCTACTACCTGCTTCATAAAGCTCAATGCCTGGGTTATCACCCCCAGGTGATATTATCGGGACGGAATGTGAATGATTCCATGGGGCATTTTGTGGCATCAAAAGTGGTGAAGCTGATGAGTAAAAAGGGAATCTGTATCGGTCAGAGTAAGGCCCTGATTCTGGGCTTTTCATTTAAGGAGAATTGCCCCGATACCCGCAACACAAGGATCATTGATATCTATACGGAGTTGTCCGACTTCGGAGTAACGGTGCAAGTGTACGATCCCTGGGTGTTTCGAAGCAAGGTGGAGGAGGAGTACGGCCTCAGCCTGCTACCCGATCTGCCCGACCTTACCACCTACGATGCCATTGTGCTTGCTGTAGGGCACGATTGCTTCCGGTCGGTCGACTTTCAATTTGTAAAAAATAAAAAAACCATCCTGTTCGACGTAAAGGGGATTCTGCCCCGGGAATGTGCTCACGGGAGGTTATAGAAAACCAGATGGGAAAAATATACGGATTAACAGAAGAGGCATATACCCCCTCGCCTTTATTGCAATGGGTTACATCCGGATCCAGGGTATTGGAGCTGGGCGCTGCCATGGGATATATGACTCGCTATATGAAAGAAGAGTTGGACTGCCGGGTTACCGAAGTCGAAATAAGCGCCGAAATGGCCCGCCATGCAGCTCTTTATGCCGAACAGATGGTGGTAGGTAATCTGGATACTGATCCCTGGTTTGAAACAATAGAAGGTCCTTTCGACTATGTGGTGATGGGAGATGTGTTAGAACATCTGCGTAATCCACGGAAGACCCTCGAAAAAGCAGTCTCCCTTCTGAAGCCCGGAGGATTTATTCTGTCATCTGTTCCCAATATTTCTCATAATGCAGTAGTGATGGGCCTGCTTAAAGGCGAATTTCCATACCAGTCCTTTGGTCTGCTTGATGATACCCATGTACATTTCTTTACCCGGAAAAGTATGTTTGAATTGTTCAATAGCTGCGGATTGCTTAGTGTGGCTGAGGAATCTAACCTGATGCGTCCCGATGCTACGGAACTTAAACAGTATTATGCATTCCGTTTTTTAGCAGCCTTCATGGTGCGTCGCCCCGATGCCCATGTTTATCAGTTTATCAATAAATGGCAATTGTCCGATGGAGGGCCGGTCGTACACCAAAAGTCAGAGGGTATCCGTTTAGGCTGGGGTAGTGCAATCCGGGCATTGATGGACGACATGAACGAGTACCTGGGCGTAAAGCTTGGAACAGGGGGGAGTCTGACCAAAATTTTTAGGAAAAAAGTTTCTGAATGAAATCATTGAAAGAACGTACCGCCACAGGCATTTTCTGGGGGGGACTTAATACCTTTTCACAACAGCTTGTCCAGCTGGTATTCGGGATTGTGATGGCCCGAATCCTGATGCCCGACGATTATGGTTTAATCGGGATGATCTCGGTCTTCACCCTGGTTGCCAACACACTGCAGGAAAGTGGTTTCTCGTCCACACTAATTAAAATGCAGGCACCCACCAAAGAGGACTATGCGTCGGTCTTCTGGTTCAACGTTTTTATCAGTCTGGTCATCTACCTCATTCTTTTTGTGTCGGCTCCGGCAATAGCTGGTTTCTTCGATCAACCGGTTCTGGTGGATTATTCCCGTGTGGTGTTCCTGTCATTTGTCTTCAACGCATTGGGTATCATTCAAAACGCCATTCTTACCAAGCAGATTGCGCAGAAGCAGCTGGCCATGGTAAATCTGGGATCCATTCTGTTGTCGTGTGTCCTGGGACTTACATTTGCGTTGCTCGATTTTGCGCATTGGGCCATCGCCATACAGGCGGTGTCACTTTCATTTTTCCGTACCCTGCTGCTCTGGATGATGAGCGACTGGCGACCGGAAGCTTCGTTCCATCTGCCTGCTCTAAAGCGGATGTTCCCGTTTAGCGTAAAGCTTCTTTTCTCGGGTGTAATCACCCAGCTGGCCGGAGGGGCCTATTCTTTGTTCCTTGGTAAGTATTACGATGCGGAACAGGTTGGTTACTATACCCAGGCAAATAAATGGTATACCATTCCCTATTCCATTGTGTATGGGATTATCAACACATTGGCTTTACCTGTATTGTCCGAGATAAGCAATGAAACCGAACGGCAGCGGGCTGTATTTCGCAAAATGATGAGGTTTACAGCTTTTATCTCATTTCCTATGATTCTGGGACTTGCCTTCATCGCCAAAGAGTTTATTTTGGTGATGGTTACGGCCAAATGGCTGGGTGCGGTGGTAATTCTTCAGATTCTTTGTATCTGGGGAGCATTTGTCCCGATGTACAGCCTGTATGTAAATGTTATGATATCCCGTGGTCATCCGGGTGTAAACCTGATATTCAGCCTTGTGAACGGATGTTTACTCCTGGCAACCATAGTGGCGACGGTGCATCTGGGAGTGGTTAAGCTGTTGTTATTTACTACGGCGATCAATTTACTTACACTGGGGGCCTACTTTGTAGTAGCCTGGAGATTGCTCCGTTTCGGACTGACCGATTTTATAAGAGATGTGCTTCCCTTCGGATTTATTACTGTTGCGGTTTTCCTGGTGGTTTCCTTATTGTTAAAACCAGTGGATAATATATATTTGTTGCTGATTCTCAAGATTCTGCTTTCCGCATTGTTGTATGTGGGAGTGATGAAATTGCTTCGCGTGGTAATTCTGGAGGAGATTCTTGGTTATTTTAGCGGTATGAAGCGTAAATTTGCAGTACAAAAGAAAAACGATGAAACAAAATAAAGCAAGGGTACTGGCCTTTTATCTGCCACAGTTCCATCCAACACCCGAAAATGATGCGTGGTGGGGAAAAGGATTTACGGAATGGACCAATGTGGGTAAAGCTAAGCCCCTGTTCAGAGGACATTACCAACCTCAGGTACCGGCAGATCTGGGCTATTACGACCTGAGAGTGCCCGAAACCCGTGTTGCTCAGGCCGATATGGCCCGTGAATATGGTGTAGAGGGATTCTGTTACTGGCATTATTGGTTCGGTAACGGCCGCCGTTTGTTGGACAGACCTTTTACGGAGGTGCTGGAGTCCGGCAACCCCGATTTCCCTTTTTGTCTGGCTTGGGCCAACCATAGCTGGCATGGAATCTATTGCGGTGTAAAGAGTAAAGAGCCTTTAATTGAACAGACCTATAATGGCTTGTCCGATTACGAACATCATTTTTACGATGTGTTGCCTGCATTCAAAGACAAGCGCTACATAACAGTGGATGGAAAGCCTTTTTTCCTTGTCTTCTCTCCGTTGGAGATTCCCGATCCCAAAGAATTTATTGATTGCTGGCAGCAGCTGGCAATCCGGAACGGACTTAAAGGGATTCATTTCGTAGCGCATACTTATAAAGCGGAGAATATAGACCTATTGCTCTCCCGTGGATTTGATGCGGTTAACGTTGTTCGTCTGTTCGATTACCAGCGACACGGACTTTCCGTGTTTAAAATGGCGGTCAATAAAATAAAGCGTGAGTTTTTTAAACACGGATTTTGGTGCGAGTACAAGGATGCCATGAAGTTCTTCTCCGGCAAGGAAGATGTGCAGGAGAATGTATACCCCACGGTTGTTCCCAACTGGGACCATTCTCCCCGTACCGGCAAATTCGGTGTCATTCTAAAAAATTCTTCTCCCGGATTGTTTCGTAAGCATGTGGAGAAGGTATTGGATAGCGTAGATCATAAGGCCGATGAACACAAGGTGGTCATACTCAAATCGTGGAACGAATGGGCGGAAGGTAATTATATGGAACCCGACCTGAAGCACGGAAGAGGGTATCTGGAAGCACTGAAAGCAGCTCTTAACAAAAAACAATGAACAACACCTGCTCATCCTTACTTTACACGGTTTCGGTAATCATTGTGAACTACAATACACGTGATTACCTTGACAATTGCCTGCGAAGTCTTTTTGCCTGTACGAAAGGGGTCTTATTCGAGGTGATTGTAATAGACAATGCCTCATCCGACGATTCAGTACGGATGGTAAAAGATTCCTATCCATCGGTCACCGTAATTGAGTCGGACCGTAACCTGGGATTTGGGGCAGCCAATAACCGGGCCTTTGATGAAGCAAAGGGGAAGTATATATTTTTCCTGAATCCGGATACGGTGCTGTTGAATGATGCGGTTTCTATTTTGGCCACCTACCTCGATACAACACCTTCGGTTGCTCTTTGTGGAGGAAACCTGTATACGCCCGACGAGCACCCCAACGGATCCTATAGTCTGTTCACCCATTCGGTGCTAAGGGAAATCTGTATTGCACTCAATATACCTTATTCCGATAAAGGAGAATATTTCAATACCGGACACAGTAAACCGGTAGGGACCATCTGTGGGGCCGATATGATGATAAAGAGAACGGTGTTTGAGAAAGTAGGGAGGTTTAATGAAATCTTTTTCATGTACTATGAGGAACCTGATCTGTGCAGCCGGATCAAGAAGGCCGGTTTTGCGGTTCATTCGGTTCCTGAAGCCAGAATAATTCACTTTGAAGGAGGGGCAACCCACCTGAACACGGTATTCGACAAACCATCCAAATTCTTTTTCATAAGCAGTCAGCTTGCCTATTCGAAGCTGCATCTGAAGCTTCTTTATCCGGTTCTATGGGCCATTCACTTCGGGAAGTCGGCTTTAGCCTATTCGGTCTACTCACTTAAGAAGAACCAACGACGAAAAGTATATTGGCTCAACTATCTATTCACCGTCTGCGGAAAGCCTTTACCGGCTTGTGCATCCAAGTAACGCCTGTATGGAACGTAAACGAACGCTGTTATTTCCGATTGTCGATTTTCAGGAGATTAATTTGGGGAAAGACGTATTTCTCACGCCTTATTATCTGGGGAAAAAGCATAATCTGGAAGTCCGGATTGTGTATCCCTTATCCGAAAATAACAACCATCTGCCGGCGGAGTACAGAGGTGTAGAACTGATTCCTTTACCGTTCAAAAGCAATTACTCTTCCTTTTCCTTTAAGGGTGAGTGGTATTTTCTCTACTATATTTTGAGGCATGCCCGGGAAACGGATGTGCTGATGCGGTTTCATTTTTCGGTTCAGACCGGACTGATCGGATTAATCTACAAGATGCTGAATCCGAATGGGGTATTTTATATCAAAGGAGACGGTTACGGATTGTTCACCTCCCTGTTTCGCAAAGAGAATTCGCTTCTGATGAAGGCTAAGAATTTCCTTATCCGTAAGGCGATGCATTTCACCTGCGGGTTGGCCGACCTGATTTCGGTTGAGACTCCGTCGTTGTTTGATTATCTGCGTACTGAACTTCCTGCAAGGATGAATGATAAAGTGGTGTTGATGCTGAACGGATTTGATGAAGAATATTGCCGGGAGCTGCAGATTAAAAGACGTTCACTGCCAGAAAAGGAGAATATTATGCTGGCCGTGGGACGTATCGGTGCCCCCGATAAAAACAACGAACAGCTGCTGTATGCCTTGGAGAAGACAGACCTGAAGGACTGGAAGGTTGTCTTTGTGGGACCGGTGGAAAACCGTACACACGATTTCAGGCAGACGATCGACGAATTTTATAAACGGAATCCGCACCTCACGGAGAAGGTTTTGTTTCCGGGAGCTGTTTACGATAAAAAAGAGTTGTGGGAATGGTATAACAGAGCCAAAGTATTTGTGCATACCTCCCCAAAAGAATCTTTTGGCATTGTTTTGAGCGAGGCTTTTTATTTCGACAATTATATTTTATCTACATCGGTCGGAATCGCAAGTTATTTAATTAACTTTGGCTACGGCGAATTGGTGAATCATAACGATGTAGAGGGATTAGCATCCAAACTGCAGGAGGTGATAGACGGAAAGACAGACCTGGAGGAGCGTCTTAGCTCACGCACCATGGATAATGATGCCTTTACGCTGAAAAAGGAGATAGATAAATTGGGAAATCTTTTCCCGAAAACGGCTAAATAAAGGAGACGATGTACAATATTCCCATTTTGTTTTTAATATTTTGCAGACCGGATACCACCGAACAGGTTTTTGAACAGATACGGGCAATCAAGCCTGCCCGGTTGTATGTAGCGGCCGATGCTCCCAGAGCAGGGCGCCCCGATGAGGCGGAAAGGGCGGCGCAGGCAAGAGCCATTACGGAGAAGGTGGACTGGCCATGTGAGGTGAAGACGCTGTACCGCGAACAAAACCTGGGATGCAAAAGGGCTGTCTCGGAAGCGATCAGCTGGTTTTTCGAACAGGAGGAATATGGCGTGATTCTGGAAGACGATTGTCTGCCTCACCCATCCTTTTTCCCCTATTGCGAAGAGCTGCTGTTGCGATATAAAGACGATCCGCGGATAGGCCATATCAGCGGGAATTGTTTCCTGCCTCAGGCCATATCGCCGGAACTGAGTTACGATTTCTGTTCCGTTACTCATATCTGGGGATGGGCAACGTGGCGCAGGGTATGGAAAAACTTCTCTCTCGATTTTCCTTTTTGGGAGGCCACAAAGAACAACCCGGACAAGCGTAAATCCCTTTTCCGTACCAAACGGGAGGAGATCTATTTCACCTCCTTTATTGAAGACACATTGGCAGACCGTTATGGTATAAGCGCATGGGATGTGCAGTATTACTTTATGCTGCGAACACAAAACCAGCTCTCCATCTACCCGTCGGTCAACCTGGTTACCAATATCGGACTCAATTCTGTTGGAGCCACACACGCTACCCGAAAAAAAGAAAAACAATTTGTATCTTCGCAACCCATCGCTTTACCACTCACCCATCCGGTGTATGTGATGGACAACAAAGACATTAATGAAGCGGCCGTAAAAGGGAGTTTCTTCTCTTACAAGCGGCTGGCAAGGTATTATTTGAATAAACTTACAAAATAATAAAAGAGGGCTAACGATTTGCAGGATATGAAAGTTCTGATTCTTTGTACTTCCGAAAACACAGGAGGCGCCGCAGTGGCAGCCAAACGACTGATGTATGCCCTGCATTCCATTGGAGTTGAGGCGAAGATGCTGGTCCGCGACAAGCAGACAGACGATTCCCATGTGTACTCTGTCAATACATCTTGGATTAGTACCAAGCTTAATTTCCTCCGGTTTGTAGCAGAGAGACTCCTTATATTTCTGTGTAACAAGTTTAGTAAAGAGAATCTTTTCCGCACTTCGATTGCAAATACCGGGAATGATTTGTCCCGTCATCCGTTGGTACAGGAGGCCGATGTGATTCACCTGCACTGGATAAATCAGGGCTTGCTTTCCATAGCGGATATACGCGGACTGATCCGATCCGGGAAAACCGTATTGTGGACAATGCACGATATGTGGGCCTTTACCGGAATTTGTCATTATTCGGGCAATTGCCTTAAATTTACGGAAAAATGTTTCAACTGTCCCCAGCAGCCTGCGCATCCCTTTGCCGATCTGTCGGCGCTGACCTGGGAGCAGAAAAAGAAGATACCGCAAGATAGGATAGTCTACGTAGGTTGCAGCAAATGGATTACAGAAACTGCCCGTCACAGCGAATTAGTATCGGGAGCCCAGATTACATGGGTTCCTAATCCCATTGATACAACCCGGTATTATCCGGTTGACCGGATTGAAGCCAGAACCCATTTCAATCTGGATGCAGATAAAATCTATCTGTTGTTCGGTGCCGCCAAGCTTACGGACGAACGTAAGGGCGCTGCTTACCTGAAGGAGGCCTGCCGGATACTGAAAGAGAAACATCCTGAATTGGACTACCGCATCGAGCTTTTGCTGATGGGCAAGGCACAGGAGGATATTCTCGGCTATTTTCCCTATCCCACACGCTCATTCGGTTATCTGAGTTCAGAATCAGAGCTGGTCAAGGCCTATTCGGCTGCAACCCTGTTTGTGATTCCGTCGTTGGAGGACAACCTGCCCAACTCCATCATGGAGTCCATGGCTTGCGGAACCCCGTGTGTTGGTTTCCGCAACGGAGGTATCCCCGAAATGATCGATCATAAGGAGAACGGCTATGTGGCCGATTACCTGGATGCCGAGGATCTGGCCAGGGGAATATATTGGACGATAGCCGCATCCGGAGATGAGGCAATACGGGATGCCTGTGTGGAGAGAGTGAAAGTCCACTACAATCAGCAGCAAATTGCCCGACGATATTATCAATTATATGAAGACGCATCCAAGCGGATTCAAACAATGAAAGAAAGATGATACAACCCCTTTTTTCCATCATAACGGTTACTTATAATGCAGAACAATGGCTGGAACGGACCATCCTGAGTGTTCTGAGTCAGTCGTATCCCCATATAGAGTACATTCTGATAGACGGGGCATCGACAGATGGCACCCTCGAGATAGCCAACCGCTATGCATCCGGAATTACATGCCTGCTAAGCGAACCCGACAAAGGGTTGTACGATGCCATGAATAAAGGCTTGCACAAAGCAACGGGCGATTACGTTTGGTTTCTCAATGCCGGAGATACATTGCCTACGGCAGATACGATTTACCGTATGGTGAAACGATTGGATAAACGGGGTATCTATCCGGATGTGCTGTATGGAGAAACCAACCTGGTGGATGCGGAGGGCCGCAGCCTGGGAGCACGGCGCCTGAAAGCCCCAAAGAAGCTAACATGGAAAAGTTTTCGTATGGGTATGCTGGTCTGCCACCAGTCGTTTCTCGTAAAACGTGAGCTGGCGCCCGATTACGACTTGAATTACCGTCTGGTAGCCGATTACGACTGGTGTTTACGATGCCTGAAGCGTTCGAATACGATTCATCATACACATATGATATTATCCAACTTCCTGGAAGCGGGCATGAGCACCGTAAACCGCAAGGCATCGCTGAAGGAGCGTTATGAAATTATGTGCCGCTACTACGGGAAGCTACCTGTCATCCTGCTTCACGGATGGTTTGCAGTACGCTTTTACTTTGCCAAATGGGTGAAGGGGCGGGTATAAACGAATTTATAATTAAAACAGAAAATATGCAGAGCTTAGCAAAGAAATGGGGCGGGCATTTGGCAGCCCTCCTTTTATTTACGGTAGTTACAATAGCCTACTTCTCTCCATCGGTATTGGATGGAAAGGTGATACATCAGGGCGATATGCTCAAGTTCTCAGGCATGTCTGAAGAGCTCAACAAGCATGCGGCCGAGGCCAAAGACGGTAACATAATCGCGTGGACCGGATCCATGTTCTCCGGTATGCCCTCGTATAACATTGCGGTGAAGGGAACAGCACCCGAATACCTTTTCTATCTGGAAAAAGCGATTAAGTCGGTCGACTTTAACGGGGCCAGCATGGTGCTCACCGGACTGATCTGCTTCTACATCCTGATGTGTGTAATGGGGATTCCGCTGTGGCTCGCCATCGCCGGAGCCATCGCTTTTGCCTTTGCTTCTTATAATCTGATTATCATCGAAGCCGGTCATATCACCAAAGCTTACGTAATTGCCTATATGCCACTCACGATAGCCGGTATGCTATTGTTGTTCCGGAGTAAATTTCTTTGGGGAGCGGTGCTGTTTACCTTGGGTGTAGCCCTTTCGGTATTGAACGGTCACTTACAGATCACCTATTACCTGGCGCTGCTTTGTCTGTTTATCTACATCGGCTTCGCCTGGGATCAGATCCGCCAAAAGGCAATGGTTCCGCTGGTGAAGATTTCGGGTGTTATGCTTGTGTGTGTTATCCTGGCTGTGTTACCTAACTTAGGGAATCTGTATGCCAACTGGGAGATGAGTAAAACCTCCATGCGCGGTCCTACGGAACTTACGCAGGCAACTACAGGAAGTGCCGCCAAAGTGTCCGACGGTCTGGACAAAGAATATGCCTTTGCCTGGAGTTACGGCAAGGGAGAGCTGCTCACCTTATTAGTACCCAATGCCTACGGAGGAGCTTCGGGAGGTACATTGGACAATAATTCAAACCTATACAAGGAGCTTCGGAGTAAAGGAGCCCAGTTAGGTAACGATGTGCAGAGTTACACCTATTGGGGCGATAAGATATTTACCTCTGGTCCGGTTTACTTCGGCGCTATCGTCTGTTTCTTGTTCGTACTGGGACTGTTCGTGGTTCCCGGAAAGCTGAAATGGTGGATGCTGGGAGGTTCTGTTTTTCTTACCTTGCTGGCATTGGGAAAGAACTTTGACGGCTTCAACGATTTTATGTTTCATAACCTGCCCATGTACAACAAGTTCCGTACGGTGGAGATGGCTTTGGTGATTCCGGGACTTGTATTCCCGCTCATTGCCTTCTGGGGATTGAAGGAGATCCTTTCCGGAAAGGTGGACGTGAACCTGCTGAAGCGGGGAACCCTTACGGCTTTAGGGCTTACAGGCGGTATTTGTCTGATTCTTTGGTTGATGCCGTCCCTGTTCCTCGATTTCCGCTCGCCCATGGATACCCAGTATCAGATGCCGGACTGGTATTACAATGCCTTGCTGATGGACCGTAAATCTCTGGCACAGGCAGATGCTTTACGCTCGTTGATTTTTATTCTGCTGGGCGTATCTCTTTTGTTCTGGTATTTTAAAGCGAAGAACAAAGAGAAAACAGCTGTATATGTTGGTGTGGGAATAGCTATCCTTATGTTGGCCGACCTATGGAGTGTGGACAAGCGCTACCTTAATGGCGACGACTTTGTACGTGAGCAACCTGCCGAGACCTATAAGGCAACGGTGGCCGATAAAGAAATACTGAAGGATACAGATCCCTCTTTCCGGGTGTTGAACCTGAATAATCCATTCCAGGAAACTACAACTTCATTTTATCATAAATCCATTGGAGGTTACCATGCTGCCAAGTTGCGCAGGTATCAGGAGTTGATTGACCATCGTCTGACGGGTGAGATACAGTCGATCATGAAAACTTTCCAACAGGCAAAGACTGCCGATGATGTGATCAAAGGACTGATGGTTTGTCCTACGTTGAATATGCTGAATATGCGCTATATCATTTACAATCCGGAACAGGCTCCTATACGCAATCCTTTCGCCTATGGAAACGCATGGTTTGCCCAAAAGGTGGAGATGGTGGACAATGCCGATGCCGAGATGGCTGCAATGAATCAGTTCAATCCGTTGATGGTGGCGGTTGTCGACAAACGTTTTGCTGCCGATCTGGAAGGTTTCACTCCTCAACCGGATTCTACGGCAACGATTGCACTTACCGATTACAAGCCGAATGTGGTTACATACCAGTCAAATACAAAAACCGAACAGCTTGCCATCTTCTCCGAGATTTATTATCAACCCGGATGGAAAGCTTTTGTGGATGGGAAGGAAACGCCTCATTTCCGTGCCGACTGGACATTACGCGCCCTTCGCGTACCTGCCGGCGAACATCAGATTGTATTCCGCTTCGAACCTGACAACTACATTATGGCAACCCAGGTTGCATCGGTAAGCTCGCTGATTATCCTGTTGCTGCTGGCCGGAGCCATAGCCTGGTCGGTATGGAATACCCTTAAGAAGGATAAAGAGCTGCAGAAATAGATTACTCAAGTTTTTAAAAAACAGAAGAGGGTGTGTCATTACTTAGTTTTGACACACCCTCTTTCATTTATTTGCAGTACCATTTTATCTTATTTATCCATGTCTTTGGTAATTTCCTGGATATCCTGCAGGGTAAAATTCCCAAGCAGCTGTATCACCGTAAACCCATCTTCGGTATCTGCCAGCATCAGCATGTCTTTTACCAGATCTCCTTTCATTACGGCATAGAAGGTTGCCTTGGTTTTACCGTCGCGAACGCGCATTAGCTCTTCGTGTTGTTTGGTTACCAACTGAGAAAACTCGTTGCGCATCTTCACTGTCAGATCCTTGCGTTCGGTGGTAAGTACCTGCAATGATTCCACTTTCCCTTTCATGTTCATCAGATTTAATCCTGCTGTCTGCATGGTGGGCATCATTTTAAACATGGCCTTCGAGATATAGACCGAAGTAACATTGTCCATGTCGGCGTATTTTTCGAACAGTTTACTGGTTGTCTGCGCCAGACCAGCCTGACTGAATACGATGCACAGAAGTGCGAGTATGATATATTTTGCTTTCATTGTATCTCTTCTTTATTATTCAATTGTTTGTTTACGATTTTATTTACCTTGTGAATTTCCTGCTGAGCGTCAGACACCTCGTCCAATCCTTTGTTCAGCTGAGTGGACATAAAGGCGAGCGCTTTATTTGCAGCGATGGCAGCCTCCATCGGATCAGAGAATGTATCGGCAGTGGTAGGTTTCTGCTGAACATATTCCGTCTGGAAAAAGAGAGCGGTGCCAATCACCAGAGCCGCCGCAACGCCTCCGCACCAGTATATGAAACGCCTTCTTACCAAAGAAATCTTCTTGGTCTGTTCTCCGGCAGCCAGGTTGTCGATATACTGTTCCAATCTTTCCGACAGGCCTTCGGGCAGCCTTCCATCCTCTTGCAGTGCCTTGTCGATTAGTTCGTCTATCTGTTTATCGTTCATATACGTTTAGTTTTATGTATTGCTCTTTAATAATTTTACGTGCCCGCGAAAGCAGTGTGCGCACATTGACAGCACTGAATCCGGTAATCTCTTCTATCTCCTCCATGGAACAGTCGCCAAAACCTCTTAGTTTCAAAACCCTCTTCTGGTTTTCCGGCAGCTGCTCAATCAGCTGTGCTACCCTTTCAACCTCGTCTGCATTTTCGAGTACGGTATCGGGCGTGTTGTAGCTGGCAATTGTAATGGTATCCAGACTATCTTCGTAGCGTCCCGATTTAGAAGACCGGAGAAAATCCATGCAAAGGTTTTTAATAAGGGTGACCGAAAAGGCCTCCGGATTGATAATGTTTGTAAGTTCCTCCCGTTTGTTCCATAGTTTGCAATAAGCCTCCTGAAGAATGTCTTCGGCATCGTCTTTATTACCCGTAAGGGCATAGGCAACGCGGAAAAGCTTCGGATGCAACGGAAGGAACGTCTGTTTGAATTGATCAGGACTCACCTTTACCGTGTTTGTTAACCATCCGTTCGATGTCTGATGGTTTGATTTTACCTTTTATACGTACCAATGCTGCGTCGCTGCCTGTGGTTACGATCACCATCTCGCGGATCATCTCATTTTCGATGCGGACCAGCACTTTGGTGCGTTCTCCGTTTTCGTTGGCGTTGACCATTGTCTCAAACTTATTGTCTTTAAGCTGGCTCACCGCCTTGCTTAGTTTTTCCTTTACATCATTGGTGCAGTCTTCCAACGAATACACCTCTATCCCGTCTACCCCCATCGTGTCCGAAAACAGACTCGCAAATTTCATGGTGATCTGTCCCATGCTGATGGTAGTTACATTGTTCATTTTCGAAAACTCCTTGAACAGGTCGTTTACATTTTTCTGACTATATCCTGCCTGGCATATGATTACGAGTGCCAGTATGGCCATGATTTTTTTCATATCTTTTTAAAATTTAAATTGTTGAATCTGTTTTCATCCCTCTTCCATGTGCACCTTTGGCGAGGCATTCAAAAAGTAGACGGCACAGCCTTGCAGGTTGTTACAAAAAAACGGAATAAATTTATAAAATAATTCGTGTCGGCCTATCTCATTATTCTACTGAAATTTATTCATCGAAAACGATTTGTGCGAAAAACATCTGTCATTTGTCATTTTTCAGCTCGGATCCCTTTATTGAAGAGGGTTGTGAGGATGATAGATGTCTTGTGACGGATGCAGATCATCTGTCATCTGTCATCCCGTACGGCTCCACTTCGGTTCCAGTCAAATCAAACCGCAGGCTTTACATAGTCCATTTTAATGAGTCTGTTTTATACACAAGCATCCGGGTACGAAGGAGATTTTCATCGTATTCTTTCTGTTCAGAGAGGATGCATAACCAATGGTTAGTCTTAACACAACGATGAACTAATCCAATCACTACCATGAACTATTTTTTTCATAACGAGCCATTATTCGTTTGACATATGTTAAACGCAAGTTACCCAATTGTTGAACGCAAGTTACTCATATGTTGAATGCAAGTCATCCAATTGTCAAACGAATAGTATGCTACTGCGTTACGAATAGTTGTCCGTATACTAAAGATTAAAACCCTTAAGGGAATATAGTACGTTATTGCCTAAATGAAATTACAACGTAGTGGACTTTCTTTTAATGGATAGTTAATACTTGATTTAATATTTTTCGGTTTAATTCTGTAGATTTGTACTTTAAATTAAATATAGACCTATTATGAGTGTGTTTAAATCTTATTTCTTGTCAGGACTTTTGTGTATGGGCTTACTGCAAGCCAATGATGTGGTTTCGCAATCTTCAACCTCGAAGGATAATGTATCGTGGAGCAATTATCCGGTTGGTAACATTATTTTTAAATCCTTGTCGCCCGAAACAGAAGGGGCTCGTATTTATCATGAATTGGTGTCGAATCCGGAAGATTATATTGCTTTGCAAGCACGGAAGGTATTAGAAACGCTTTATTTTTCTCCTTCTGATAGCATTCCGGGTATAAAAACGATTCATTATACCTTGAAAGAGTACGATGGGATTTCGGCAAAGGGGGGTAATCCTCCAACTATTTATATAGATTACAGTACAAAATGGGTGGAAAAAACCTTTGGAAAAGAATTGAATAAAGAAAAAGTAGATTATGAAACCCGCGGTGTTTTATATCATGAGCTAACGCATGGTTTTCAGTTAGAACCTCAGGGAATAGGCTCTTATGGAACAAATAAGACTTTCTTTGCAATGATTGAAGGTGTGGCAGATGCTGTCCGTCTGCTTAACGGTTGCTTTACAGAAAAAGACAGACCCAAAGGTGGCAGCTATATGGATGGTTACCGGACCACTGGATTCTTTCTTGCTTGGCTGACAAAGACAAAGGATCCGGATTTTCTTAAAAAGTTCAATCAAAGCACATTAAAGGTTATTCCCTGGTCGTTCGATGGAGCGATCAAGTACGCCTTAGGGAATCAATTCCAGGTAGATGGTCTTTGGAATCAGTATCTTACAGAAATGGGAGATATAGCTGTAGCAAATAATCAGGATCCCCGTTAAGTAAGCAGAAGAAAGAGGCATTGTTACGGAAAATTATAATGTTTGAACGTAGTTTATAACTTTTCCTGCAAAAGTTTCCCACGATAGTGCCTTTTTCTCTGTCTCTATATTCTTGAGGCAGGTTGCCAGCTGGTCGTTTTTAAAAAGGGTCAGGATAGCTTCTTCAATGGCTTGGGCTGTTATGGCAGAGGTTACTATACCGGTTTTCGGGATATCAATGCTTGCCGGGAAATCGCCCACCGGAGTACTTATCATCGGGGTGTCGAAATGGTACGCAATAGATACGACTCCGCTTTGTGTGGCCGAACGATAGGGCAGTATCAAAGCATCTGCTGCCGAGAAGTAGTCGCTGATCTCATTGTCATTTATATACCGGTTGAATACCCTGATTCGCTCTTTCGCACCGGAAGCATCGATCTGATGCTGGTATTTATCGAAGCTGCCGTAGCATTCGCCGGCAATTACAAGCTGATAGGTGTTATCCAGATGCGACATGGCTTCGATCAGCAAATCAAGTCCTTTATAATGGCGGATCAGTCCGAAAAAGAGTAATGTTTTTTTATCCGGATCAAGCCCCAGCGTGGTGCAGGCTTCCGACCGGTCTTTTCGTTCGCCGAATTGGTTGTACAGGGGATGCGGACTCACCATACAGGGGGCCGCGGGACGGATAGCGTGTAAATCGTTTTTTACATTTTCGCTGAGGGTGATAAATCCATGACACTGATTGAAAAACAGCTTAGCCAACGGCTTATCCATGGGCCGGGCTTCGTGAGGATAGGCATTGTGAAGCAACGCCACCACTTTACAGCTTTTTTTCATCCGGTTGGCTATGTGGGCATAACCGGGTACAAAGAAGCTCATCCAATAGGAGATGATAATCAGATCCGGCGCAAACTCTCTCAACGCTTTTTCCGTAGCAAAATAGCTGAAAGGATTGATGCTGTCTAATGTCCGAACACTTTCAACCACTTCTGCCTGATCGTCTTTATCTACATATTGTGTCTTTCCGGGGAATAATATGCCGGGATATAGTCGCTTGAAGTTAAATGCTTTAACCTGGTGTTCTTTGCCAAGCTCGTCATAAAGCATGGCGCTGAACTGGGCGATTCCGCCCCGGTAAGGATAAAATGGAGAGAGGATGGCAATCTTCATAATTGGATACATAGTGAAAGAAAAGAGGGTGAACCGTGTTGCCGGTTCACCCTTCATTATATTAATATCTGTAGTGTTCCGGTTTATAAGGTCCGTCTACGGGTACACCGATGTAATCGGCCTGCTTTTCACTTAAAACAGACAGTTTCACACCGATACGTTCCAGATGCAGGCGGGCTACCTCTTCGTCGAGTCGTTTAGGCAGGCGATAAACACCTATTTCGTAAGCCATCTGCCACAGATCTATTTGTGCCAGAACCTGGTTTGTAAATGAATTGCTCATTACAAAAGAGGGGTGTCCGGTTGCACAACCCAGGTTTACCAAACGTCCTTCGGCCAACAGGAAGATGGAGTTCCCGGTTGGAAAGGTGTACTTGTCTACCTGTGGTTTGATGTTTGTATGTTTGATATTTGGATAATTAACCAGCTTGTCTACCTGAATCTCGTTGTCGAAATGGCCGATGTTACATACAATAGCCTGATCTTTCATCTGAGCCATATGCTCGATGGTGATGATATCGCAGTTTCCGGTAGTGGTAACAAATATGTTACCCTCTTTAACCGCCTCTTCCATGGTGGTTACTTCAAATCCTTCCATGGCAGCCTGCAATGCACAGATCGGGTCTATTTCGGTCACGATCACACGTGCACCGTACGAACGCATGGAACGGGCACATCCTTTACCTACATCACCATAACCCAGAACAACTACTACCTTACCGGCAATCATTACATCGGTGGCACGTTTGATACCATCGGCCAGCGATTCGCGGCAACCGTACAGATTATCGAATTTGGATTTGGTTACCGAGTCGTTTACATTGATGGCAGGAACCAGCAATTCCCCTTTTTCCATCATCTGGTAAAGACGATGTACACCGGTGGTTGTCTCTTCTGAAACCCCTTTCATCTCTTCAACCGCACGATGCCAGCGCTGGTTATCTTCGGCCAGAATAGTATTGAGTGTATCCAGAATAACCTGCTCTTCATGATTGCCGCCTTTACGGTTGATGGTTTCGGCGTCTATTTCGGCACGGTATCCCATATGTACCAACAGGGAAGCATCACCTCCGTCGTCTACAATCATATGCGGACCTTTTCCTTCGGGGAAACGGAGTGCCATGTCTGTACACCACCAGTATTCTTCGAGGGATTCTCCTTTCCACGCAAATACAGGTACGCCTGTGGCGGCAATGGCGGCGGCGGCATGATCCTGCGTAGAGAAAATATTACAGCTTGCCCAGCGAACATCGGCTCCCAGAGCAACCAATGTCTCGATCAGAACGGCCGTCTGAATAGTCATGTGCAATGAGCCGGTAATTCGGGCGCCTTTTAGCGGCTGTTTATCGGCATACTTGGCACGAAGCGCCATTAAACCCGGCATTTCGTGTTCGGCGATTTCAATCTCCTTGCGACCAAACTCGGCCAAACTCATATCCGCTACTTTATAAGGCAGCGTGGTTGGAAATAGTTGTGACATATTGAATAAAATAGATTGTTCAGTTTGCAAAGGTAAATAAAAAGCATGAAGTTAGTTGTTAAGGAAAAGAAAAAGAGAGCTTTCCATAGGGGAAGGCTCTCTTCTATATGCTCATTGAGGGGTTATTCCCTGTTCTTTGAGTAGTTGTAACCCGATATCTTTGAGTTTATATTTTTGGATCTTGCCACTTCCCGTCAATGGAAAGCCGTCAATGAAGAATACATATTTTGGTATTTTATGGCGGGCTATTTTACCCCGGCAGAAATCTTTGACAATTTCTTCGGTAAGAGTCACGCCCTCTTTTTGAATGATAAAGGCTCCTACCTCTTCTCCATATTTCTGCGAGGCGATGGCGGCAACCTGTACATCTTTTACACCTTCCAGGTGGTATAGGAACTCTTCTATTTCGCGGGGGTAAATATTTTCACCTCCCCGAATGATCATATCTTTTATCCGGCCGGTTATTACATAGTTTCCTTGTTCATTTTTGATACCCAGATCGCCGCTGTGTAACCAGCCATCCTTATCGATAACTTCGGCGGTAGCTTCCGGATTTTTATAGTAGCCTTTCATAACAAGGTATCCGCGGCAGCATATTTCCCCCTGAACACCCTGAGGACATTCTTCTCCGGTTTCCGGATTTACAATCTTCACTTCCGTGTGAGGGTATTCTTTTCCAACTGTAGTACATCTTTCTTCGAAGGAATCATCCAGGGTTGTATGAGTCATTCCCGGTGAACTTTCGGTAAGTCCATATACACTAGTTATATGTGTAATATGCATCTTATCTGTTACTGCACGCATCAGCTCAATGGGGCATAAGGCTCCTGCCATGATCCCTGTTCGTAGCGAGGTGAGGTCGAACATGGAAAACATGGGATGGTTCAATTCGGCAATAAACATGGTGGGAACGCCATAGAGAGCGGTGCACCGTTCTTTGTGAACAGAAGCCAGAACCACCAGCGGGTCAAACTTTTCCACCATCACCTGGGTGGACCCGTGCGTAAGGCAATTCATGGTTGCCAGTACTACGCCAAAACAGTGGAACAGGGGTACACAGCAACATAGCTTATCGTTTTGTGTAAAACCCATGCCTTCTCCTGTAAAGAGTCCGTTGTTTGTTATATTGTGATGTGTGAGCATTACACCTTTTGGGAATCCGGTGGTTCCAGAGGTATATTGCATATTGGCTACGTCATGACATGTAATGGTGGATTTTACATCGTCCAGCACTTCGTCGCTGATGTTGTCTCCCAACAGTAATAATTCGGGTGTATTGTACATCCCTCTGAATTTTTCCTGGCCGATAAAAACCACATTCTTCATTTTGGGAAAACGGCTGCAGCTAAGATAACCTCGTTGAGAATTTCTAAGTTCGGGAATCATTTCGTAGACCATGTCTACATAGTTTCCGTCAAATACCCCTTCGGTAATACATAAGGTGTGTAAATCCGAATTTTCAACAAGAAATTCCAGTTCGTGCTGCTTGTAATTGGTATTTACAGTTACCAATACCGCTCCGATTTTAGCTCCGGCATACAGAAAGGTAAGCCAGTCGGGAACATTGGTTGCCCAGATTCCTACATGGGTTCCTTTTGTTACACCGATAGCCAGCAATCCTTTGGCCATTTTGTCTACCCGTTCGTTAAACTCCTTCCAGGTGAAACGCAGGTCGCGGTCCGAATAAACAAGGTATTCTTTATCGGGTGTTGTCTCGGCCCAATGCTCAAGCCATTGTCCGATTGTTTTGTCTTGTAATTCCATAAAGAGATGATAATTAGTATGGCGTATATACTACAGCCAGTATTTTAGCTGTACTGCCGGCTCCGGCATGTACATGATGGGCTACAATCGAATCGTAATAAATGCTGTCTCCCTCTTCAAGGATGTAGGTGTTTTTGCCGTAATTGATCTCTACGATACCTTCAAGAACATAGATAAATTCTTCGCCTTCGTGTGTGGAAAGGATAAAATCTACGCCCGATGACGAGGCAATATCGATCAGGAACGGCTCCATGTGTCGTCCCGACTTTGCTTTCGACAAGGAATGGTATTCCATGTGCTTGCGTGCTTTGGTGGCATTGTTTGAGAAGCTTATACTTTCTGTAGCGGTATTGTTGTCTTGTTTCCGACAAATAACCGGACCCAGCTCTGTCTGATCGTCGAGGAATGTGCCCAGACGAACTCCCAGCACGCGGGCAATCTTGATTAACGGAGCCAGGGAAGGAAAATCAAGACTTCCTTCTATACGCTCTACCTGATCTACACTTAATCCGGAGCGTTCGGCAACTTCCTGAACGGTGAGGTTTTTGGATTCGCGGATGCGTTGTATTTTTGCTCCTATAATCTTGTTATTTCCCATGATAATTAAGTTGTATGTATTTTATTAATTTTTCGGCTGATTATAATTTGTTACAAAACACGGCAAAAATACATTAAATATTCAAAGATTAGGCTATTTTGTGTGGTTTTTAATCTGTTTTTTGATTAAAAGGGAGTTGTTATAACAAAAGAAAAGGGCCCCCTTCAATGAAGAGAGCCCTTTAACTTCCTGAGAAGTTGTTTCTTACTTTCTGATACCAAGTTCTTTGATGATTGCACGATATCTTTCGATGTCTTTAGCAATTAGGTAATCCAGTAAACGACGACGTTTACCTACCAACATTTTAAGAGCTCTTGAAGTACTATAATCTTTGTGATTCTTTTTCAAGTGTTCTGTTAAATGAGAAATGCGGAAAGTGAAAAGAGCGATCTGGCTTTCTGCAGAACCTGTGTCTGCGCTAGACTTTCCGTACTTTTCGAAAAGTTCTGCCTTTTTAGCTGAATCTAAATACATGAATTCTACTTTTAAAAAATTAATACTATTGTTTCAAAGCGTGCGCAAAGGTAGCCATTAGTTTTTTGATAGACAACACTTTTACTTTTCTTTTTTCCATATGAAAGGAATTTGTCGTAAATTTGCAGCCAATAAATTAGTCTCAATGCAAAAGATTAGAAACATCGCGATTATCGCGCACGTGGATCACGGTAAAACAACGCTCGTTGACAAAATGTTATTAGCAGGTAAGCTTTTCCGTGAAGGACAGGCAGAACCCGACCAGTTTTTGGATAGTAATGACCTTGAGCGCGAAAGAGGTATTACGATTCTTTCCAAGAACGTATCCATTACTTACAATGATTATAAAATCAACATTATTGATACTCCGGGGCACGCCGACTTTGGTGGCGAGGTTGAAAGAGTATTGAATATGGCCGACGGTGTTTTATTGTTAGTAGATGCGTTTGAAGGCCCAATGCCTCAAACCCGTTTTGTACTGCAGAAGGCCATCCAGCTCGGATTAAAACCAATTGTAGTTGTTAATAAAGTAGATAAACCAAACTGCAGACCGTCTGAAGTTCAGGAAATGGTGTTCGATCTGATGTTTAGTCTGGACGCCACCGAAGAACAGTTGGACTTCCCGACAATTTATGGCTCTGCTAAAAATGGTTGGATGTCTACCGACTGGAATGAACCTAAAGAAGATATTTCCGCATTGCTTGATGCAATCATAGAATATATCCCCGAACCTGTAACATTGGAAGGTACTCCGCAGATGCTTATCACTTCGCTCGACTTCTCCAAATATGTGGGTCGTATTGCCATCGGTCGCGTACACCGTGGTGAATTGAGAGAGGGGCAGGATGTGATGCTTTGCAAGCGTGACGGTTCTATGGTAAAATCACGCATCAAGGAGGTGAATGTATTTGAAGGTCTGGGTCGTAGTAAAGTGAACTCGGTTAAATCGGGTGATATCTGTGCCCTTATCGGCATCGAAGGTTTTGAAATTGGAGAAACTATTGCCGATTTTCTGGAGCCCGAGGCTTTACCTACCATTGCGATCGACGAACCTACCATGTCTATGTTGTTTACAATCAACAATT
>NZ_JACCCY010000005.1 GCF_013409575.1 Macellibacteroides fermentans
AGCCTTTGCTCAGGTGAAGGATTGGGCTCAGTTTAATCGGTATGCGGAAGCCAACAAAAATGTGAAGGTTCCGGCTAAAGTGGTGTTTATGGGTAATTCCATCACCGATGGCTGGTGGCCGGCAGATTCGGCCTTTTTTATTTCGAACGGCTATGTAGACAGAGGTATCGGTGGTCAGACTACCTCCGAGATGCTTGTCCGATTCCGTGCCGATGTGATCAACTTAAAACCGAAAGTGGTGGTAATCATGGCCGGAACAAATGATATCGCTCAAAACAACGGATATATTTCGTTGGAGAATGCCTTCGGAAATATCGTTTCCATGGTAGAACTTGCCCGGTTCAATAAAATTACCCCGATTCTTTGTTCGGTAATGCCTGCTTACGAATTCGGCTGGCGTAAAGGAATGGAACCTGCCGGTAAAATCATTAAACTGAATGAAATGATCAAGGCGTATGCGGATAAGCATAACCTGGTGTATGTGGATTATCATTCTGTATTGAAGGACGAAAGAAATGGACTTCCTTCTAAATATTCGTATGATGAGGTACATCCCACACTGGAAGCCTATAAGATAATGGAAAACATTGTTCAGAAAGCCATTCAGAAAGTGCTTAAATAAACAAGTTATTTAAGGATATGCACAAAATACCATTGCTGCTTTTCGGGAGGTGGCAGTGGTATTTTTTCTTAGAATTGTAATACCACAAACAGTAGGTGGTCATTTCTCGGTTTTAGAATATACTTGTGAATAGTATGCTCTTTCTATACATTTTTAAATAATTGTTATACTTTTGTAACGAAGTAAAATAGAAATGGATCAGAAACAGCTTTTACAAACATTAAAGACCGGAAATAAAGATTCTTTTACGCTTCTTTATCAGGAATACTGGAGTCAGGTTTATAACTTTAGTCGTCTTTATTTAACTACCAGAGAGGCCGCCGAGGAGGTCGTTCAGGAGGTGTTTGTAAAGGTATGGGAAACCCGTGAATTTATCCGTGAGGATGATAATTTTAAAGGACTTCTTTTTATTATAACCAGAAATCTTATTTTTAATCAGTCTCGAAAAAATTTTAATGAAGACTTTTATAAAATGACAGTGCTTTCTACTTTGGAACAATCGTATGATATGGAAGCCGAAATAGAAGCCAATAATTTACGTGAATATATTGATCAGCTTATTTCAGACCTACCTCCGCAGCGACAACTGATTTTTAATATGAGTCGGAAGGAAAATCTATCCTATAAAGAGATTGCAGCCCAACTAAATATTTCGGAAAAAACTGTTGAAAATCAGATATCATCTGCCATTAAATTTTTAAGACAAAACCTTATTTTGCTTACCGTTTTTCTTCTCGGACAGTAATTAATCATTTTATTTTTATAGTTGAGTAGGGGATGGTAGTCTCTTACGTGTATTTATATATGTATCAAAGAATGAAAAGATGACAGTAAATAAAATATATATAAAGAAAATACTAAACAATTCAATGAATGAAACTGAAAAGGAAAAGTTGCATTCAGGAAAGTTATTTTCTAATGTATTGGAAAAGCAATGGGAAGACGCCCAAGATGCTACAGCAAAGGATAAAACAGATATGAATCGTATTTGGGCTAAAATACAAAAGGAATTATGGGAAAGTAAACAAGCGAAGACTTATGAGTATTATAAAATATACAGCATTGCGGCTTCAATTCTGCTGCTTATTGGCATTGGATGTTTTGCCTGGATACTCTCCCGCGATCAATCCAGTAATACAATGTTTGTTGCAACGTCTGGAATCCAGAATATGCAATCAATATTGCTTCCAGATGGTTCTCAGGTACAGTTGGGTCCTGGAAGCAAATTGGTTTATCCCTCGGAATTTGATGGAAAAACCAGAGAAGTTAAATTGGAAGGACAAGCCTTTTTTGATGTAGCCAAGGATAAAAGTAAACCATTTGTAGTTAAAACAAAAGATATGGATGTTACCGCTTTGGGTACTGCTTTTGAGGTGTTTAGCTATGAAATGGAAAACAGTATAGAAACCGTATTATTAAATGGTAAAGTAAAAGTTGATCTTTTACATGGTAATCATAAGAGAGAGGTAATTTTAAATCCCAATGATAAATTAACGCTTTCAAGAAGTGATGCCAGAATCTCCATAGAGAAGGTCAATGCAACTAAATATTCTGATTGGAGAAATCTGGGAATTTTAAGTTTTGAAAATGAAAAGTTGTCAATGATCATCCCTCGTCTGGAAAAGTGGTATGGACAAAAGATCTTTTGTCAAAAAGATTTAGCAAATACGTATCGCTTCACATTTAAAGTAAGAAATGAATCCTTGGATCGAATATTATATATGCTTAATAACTCATCGCCAATCAAATATAGGAAAGCAGGGGATAATTATGAATTATACCTGATTAATTAAATTGTGTTAACCATTAAAATCAGAATGAATATGGACTTTGATAATGATTCGTGATACGAAAAATGTTGAAGGATACGAATATCCTCCAACATATTAATCTAATAATTCGCAGGAACAAGGAGTCGAGGCCAATAACCTGCAAATATTAATTACTAACACGCAAAAATATGAAAAAATCATTTACTTGGGATTATTGTGTCCCGTTATTAACAAAAACAATAAGAATCATGAAAATTACAACCTTTTTATTGATGGTTGCTATCTGTAGTATAACTGCGTCTACATACGCACAAAGCTTTAAAGTAACTATACAGAAACAGAATAGTACTATCATAGATATTTTGAAAGAAATAGAGGGCTCAAGCGAATTTACCTTCTTTTTTAATAACAACCTTGTTGATATCAATAAGAAGGTTAGCGTAAATGTAAAGAATGGTTCTTTAGAAGAGTTGTTAACGCAAGTGCTTAAAAACACTGGTTATAGTTACGAAGTTATAGATCGACAGGTTTTGATAAAGCAAAAAAATACTATCGACAAGACAGAAAAAAACATAGTTCAACAAGCAACTAAGATTACCGGAATTATAGTCAGCGAAACAGGAGAGGCAATAATAGGTGCTAATGTAATGATAAAAGGGACCAGTAATGGAACTGTTACTGATATGGATGGAAAATTCAGCCTTAATGCTGGTAAGGGTTCCATCCTGGAAATATCATTTTTAGGATATGTATCGCAACAGATACTCGTAAAAAATGAAAATACCATTCGTATTATATTAAAGGAGGATTCAAAGGCTTTGGATGAGGTTGTTGTAGTGGGTTATGGGGTTCAGAAAAAAGTTAATCTTTCTGGTGCTGTAGCTACTGTTGCCACAAAAACTTTGGAAAACCGACCGGTTGTAAATGTTGGTCAGGCTTTGCAGGGTTCTGTAGCTAATATGAATGTAAGTATTGGAAGTGGAAAAGCCGACGAATCTCCTTCTTTTAATATTCGAGGTACAACATCGTTAAATGGAGGAACACCTTTAATTATAATAGACGGAATTGTTTCTGATAAAGATCAGCTAAATAGAATGAATCCTTCTGATATTGAAAATGTTTCAGTGCTTAAGGACGCAGCTTCATCTGCTATATATGGTTCACGTGCAGCCTTCGGTGTAATTTTGGTCACAACGAAATCTGGTAAAAACGAGAAGCTAACAATCAATTACAATAATAATTTTGTAATGAGAACAATTACACGGATGCCCGAAATCGTAACTGATCCATATCTTATTGCTACAACCCGCAATACCATGTCTGCTCCCTGGTACAATTTATACAATGAGGAGCAATTAGCCTACGCAAAAAAACGTTCGGAAGATCCAGATAATACAGACCCGTATTTTATTAATCCCGACGGTACATATAGCTACTTTGGTACAACCGATTGGATGAATGAGGCTTTTAAAAATACTGGATTCTCAACGATTCACAGTATGGATATTTCCGGGAAGACGGATCGATTGAGCTATTATTTATCAGGTAATTATAACTTTCAGGATGGAATGGTGAAATATGGTACTGATAAGTATAATCGTTATAATATACATTCAAAACTGAATTTTGAATTAACAAAATGGTGGAGTGTTGGTAATAATACAAATTTTGTTACTTCGGATTATGATTATTCAGGTTATATGTCGACTGCTTATCGTGAAATAAATCGAAAAAGCCCGATGGATGTACCTTTGAATCCAGATGGTACGTGGACTGCAACTGGAGCATCCGTTTTGGGTCGTTTGAGAGATGGTGGTAGAAATAAAAAATACGACACAAACTTGTCTACGCAGTTTACAACCAAAGTAGAATTTATCAAAGATATTCTTTTTGTAAATGGAAACTTTGCATACACGAGTAAAAATATTAAGAATAATGGTTATAGTATTCCGGTAACTTATTACAATGGTCCTGATTTACCCGCCCGCTATTATGATGAAGTAAGTAGCGCTTGGGGTGATAATGCAAATGTTAAACATCTTTTGTTTGATGTTTATGGAACATTTCAGAAAACATTTAATAAGAAACATTCAATAACAACATTAATTGGTTTTAATCAGGAAGAATACAGATATGATATAATGTCGGCAAGCCGAAAAGAATTAATATCGAATTCCCTACCATCCATTAATCTGGGTACAGGAGATATGAATGTTGGACAAACTATTTCTACATGGGCGCTTCGAGGTTCTTTTGCCCGTTTTAACTATACATTTAATGATAAATATATTGTTGAGTTTAATGGTCGATATGATGGAACTTCGCGCTTCCCGGAGACTAAACGATTTGCATTTAATCCTTCAGGTTCTTTGGCCTGGGTTGTTAGTAAAGAGAATTTTTTTGAACCTCTTCAAAATGTTGTAAGCTTCCTGAAGGTAAGAGGATCTTATGGAAGTCTGGGTAATCAGGATGTGAGTGATTATGCCTATTTAGCAACAATGGGATCAGGTAAAACATCTCAAATATTGGACGGTAAACAACCTGTTTATGTATCGGCTCCGGGCTTGGTGTCTGGTAATCTTACTTGGGAAAAGGTTATCACCCAAAACATTGGTTTAGATATAAATTTCTTGAACAATAAACTTACAGTAAGTGCTGATGCCTATATCCGACGTACGTTAGATATGCTCACTGCCGGTTCAACTTTACCTGGTGTGCTGGGAACAAGTGTACCGAAGGAAAACGCAGCCGACTTAAAAACTAAAGGCTGGGAAGTGACATTAGGATGGAAAGACCAGTTTAATGTTGCAGGTAAGCCTTTACAATATAATGTTAATTTTAATTTGGCCGACAGTCGGGCCTGGATTACAAAATTTGCAAATAAAACCGGCTCTCTCGATGATTATTATGAAGGTCAGCAGATTGGTGAAATTTGGGGTGTAACCACTCAAGGGTTCTTTACTTCGGAGGATGATATTAAAAACCATGCCGATCAGCTTTTAGTGACTTCATATCCCGGTACAAGACCTTTGGCTCCCGGAGATTTGAAATTTGAAGATAGAGATAATAATGGTAAGATTGATTGGGGTAAATGGACTACCGATGATCATGGTGATTATCACGTAATAGGTAATAACCGTGCTCGTTTTACTTTCGGATTTAGCACGTCCGCAGAATGGAATGGCTTTGATTTAAGTTTGTTTGTACAAGGGGTAGGTAAAAAAGATTACATGCCAGGAACGGGAGACCTGTTCTTTTGGGGGATATATGCTCAACCTTGGACAAATGTTACAGTTGGAAATTATTCAGATCGTTGGACAGAAGAAACCCCCAACGCTTATTTTCCCCGGTTTAAATCGTATGTTGCAGAACAAGGAAGTAAAGAAGCCGGACTTCCTCAAACCCGTTATTTGCAGAATGCCGCATATGCACGTTTGAAGAATCTTACTTTTGGTTATACTTTGCCCAAACAGCTCACTCACAAAGTTGGTGTAGATAGATTAAGAATATTCTTTTCTGGCGATAACTTGGGTGAAATTTCCGGATTGTATAAAAATTATAAAGTTGATCCCGAAACCTTGGGTAATTTTACTTATCCATTCCAACGCTCGTATTCATTTGGTTTAAATGTTACATTCTAATATTAAATTAATTATGAAATTAAATATAAACAAAATAGCAAAAATTATTTTTTGCGTTGCAGGTATAATGTCTTTGGCTGGTTGTAATGACTCGTACATGGATCGCTTTCCAGAGACTTCTATTACTGATAAAGTATTTTTTAATTCGCCCAAGGATTTGGAAGCCTATACAAACGGCATGTATGGTTATATAGGTTCAAATTACTGGGATGTTGTATCGGATAATGTTGTCTATATTGAAAATTCCTCAATGTATAGTATGATGAGAGGAGAAATCAATGAAAAGAATGCTGGACAATGGGGCAGCAGTTGGACAAGAATTCGTACTGTTAACTATATGTTAAGTAGAACAAACAGAGTTCAGGGCGATCCGATTGAGACTAACCATTATATTGGTGTCGCCAGATTATTCAGAGCTCAATTGTATTATGAATTGGTGAAAAAGTATTCTGATGTACCTTGGTACGGACGCGATTTGCAAACGACAGACACTGAGTTATTGTATAAGACCCAAGATTCGAGAACCCTGGTTGTTGATTCGATCATGGCAGATCTTGATTTTGCCGTCAATAATATAAAAAGTGGGTCAAGTAAAACAAGAATTTTCAAAAATGCAGCTCTGGCAATTCAAGCAAGGATAGCACTTTATGAAGGAACATTCAGAAAGTATCATCCAGAGCTCAACTTGACTGATGGGGATAAATATCTTAAAATTGCAGAAGATGCTTGTAAAAAAATTATGGATAGTAAAATCTATTCATTATCAAAAGTAAAGCAGGGGGATATCCCGGCATACGAGTCATTGTTTTGTAGTTTAGATCTTACACAGAATTCAGAAATGATTTTAATTGAGGATTACGATAAGACTTTGGGCCGAATGCATAATGCACAAGCTATGTTTGATTGGACTACCAGTCTTTCACGCGATCTAATGGAAGATTATTTGTTTATAAAGGATGGTAAAGTCATTCCTTTTCAGCAGGTGGAAAATTATGACAAGAAAACTGTTCTTGAAATTTTTGACAACAGAGATCCTCGTCTGGGTCAAACATTTATGATGCCAGGATTTACCAGAGCCGGAGCTCCTTTGCCTGCGCGTCCTAAATTATCTTTAGGTGGTTATCCTCAGGTTAAATTTAGTCCCCGGTCGTATGATCAGATATCATGGGGATTATCTTATACAGATCTACCGGTTATTCGTTATGCTGAAGTATTGCTGATGTATGCCGAAGCAAAAGCAGAATTGGGTACATTTACGCAGGCCGACATGGATGCAACAATTAATTTAATCAGACAAAGAGCAGGCGTGCCCACTTCAACGCTCTCTGAATGGCTGACTACTATCGATCCTGTTCAGGCAAACCGTTACTCAAATGTGAGCTCTCAACAAAAGGGTGCTGTTCTGGAAATCAGACGTGAACGTAGAATTGAATTGGCTTGCGAAGGGTTTAGATTTGGAGACTTAATGCGGTGGGGAAATGGTAAATTACTTGAAAGAGCTCCGGAAGGTTGTTATATTGATAAACTTGGTTACAGAGATGTGACTGGTGATGGAGTGCCTGATATTGCTGTAGTTGCAACGCAGGCTGATGCAAATCAAATTCCTCAGGCCGACAAAGAGAAATACAAACTAACTGTATATATACTGGCAGGAAATACGTTCGAATTAACAGAAGGAACAAAGGGATATGTGCGTCAGATCTCCCAGGTTAACAAGTTTCATTTTGTAGAACCTCAATATTATTATTATCCTTTAGATCAGCAAGATATTCTTATTAACGAAAATCTTATTCAGAACAAATACTGGAAATAATTCGCCAAACTATTTCTATGTGAAAATTCCTGCTATTTTTCTTGTCAGTATGCTGGCAAAAGAATACAGGAATTTTCTAATATTTAAATATTATGGGGTATATTAATTACATAATTTATAGTGAAATGAAAAGAAAGATGATTATTTTATGTTACATGTTGTTGATAGTGGGTGTTTCTTACGGCCAGAAAGCAAATAAAGCAAAGGAACTTCCAAAACATGTTATATTAATTGGTTTCGACGGGTTAAGCGCTAAGAGTATACGGGATGGAGCTAATATGCCTACACTCAGGAAATTAATGTCTGAAGGCTCTTCAACCTTGGAGGGTAGAACAATACTTCCTTCAAGTAGCGCATGTAATTGGGCATCCATGTTTATGGGAGCCGGAACAGAGCTGCATGGTTATACGACCTGGGGCTCTCAAAAGCCTGAACTGCCTTCAAGAGTAGTGAACAGCGATAATCGTTTTCCTAATATATTTGGTTTGTACAGAGATAAAACACCTAAAGCAGAGATTGGTTATATTTTCGAATGGGAGGGGATGAATTATTTGGTGGATACTTTGGCGATTAATTATAGACTTCATACAACAGATTGTACAGTTCCGGCAATAAAATATATTAAGGAAAAGAAACCCAATCTTTGTGCAGTTATTTATCACGAACCCGATGGTGTGGGACATAGCAAGGGATGGAGTTCGCCGGAATATATGAACAAACTTACTGAACTGGACAAGTCTCTGTCAGAAATTGTAAAAGCGGTTGAAGAGTCCGGTATAATGAATGAAACCGTAATTATTGTTACGTCGGATCACGGAGGAATAAAAACAGGACATGGAGGCGTTACAATGGAAGAGATGCAACGACCAGTAGTCTTCTATGGTAAAAATATAAGAAAAGGTTTTACTATAGAAGAAAGCAATGTGGTTTACGATATCGGTGGAACAATGGCTTATTTGCTGGGAGTAAAGCAACCACAAGTCTGGACTGCTCGTCCCATAATGTCGATTTTTAATAAATAAAGGAGATTACTACGTAAATGAATAAATTAATTGCAGGGCTGTGCTTTTTAGGGTGTTTCTCGTTCAATGTGCATGCAATCCATACCGGGCGAATTTTTGTAGACTCAAATAGAAATGGAATTTTTGATAGAGGAGAAAAACCTCTAAAGGGGGTGAGTGTGTCTGATGGATTGAATGTGGTGAAATCAGGAGCTGATGGTTCGTTTTCATTATCAGGTCATTCAAAAGAACGTTTTATATTTATCACCACGCCATCAGGTTACCGAAGCGATAATAAACATTATCGGAAGATTGCCGACCATAAAGGTAATTTCGATTTTGGCTTGCAGGTGAATAATGATAGAATTAAAAAAGATGGGAGTCATAAATTTGTCCATATTTCGGATACAGAAATTTTTAATACAGAAAATAACGAAGGCTGGGCCGGTAATATACGCGATTACGCTGCGAACGAAAAGGTAGCCTTTATTATTCATACCGGAGATATTTGCTACGACAACGGATTGAAAAATCATATTCGGTTGATGAATACAGCAAATATGGACTGTCCGATGTTTTATTGTATCGGCAATCACGATCTGGTGAAAGGAGCTTACGGCGAAGAATTGTTTGAAAGTTTGTATGGACCGGTTTATTATTCGTTCGACATGGGGAACGTTCACTATATTGTTACTCCTATGCTTGGGGGCGATTATACGCCCGGATACAAAAAAGAAGATGTCTATCGCTGGATGAAGAATGATTTAGCATTGGTTCGTAAAGATAAGTCGGTCATGGTTTTTAATCATGATTTGCTTACGAATAAAGACCAATTTATTTATGGAATCAATGATAAAGAATTTATTAATCTGAATGAGCATAACCTTAAAGCATGGCTTTTTGGTCACTGGCATATCAATTACATCAAAAAACAGGGCGAAGTGTATGCGGTTTCAACGGCAGCTTTAGACAAAGGGGGGATTGATCATTCCACTTCGGCTTTTCGTGTGATGCATGTAGATGGAAAGGGTGATTTTGTTTCAGAACTACGATATACGTATCTGGATAAATTAATTAAAATTGCATCATTGGGGAATGGTTACCCTTCTTTATATCCATCAGGTTCAATACCTTTGTCTGTTAATGCTTATTCAACTGTATCTCCTGTTAAAGAAGTTTCCTACACTTATTCGATTGACGGTAAAGGGGAGAGTGCTCCCAAGCACCTTAAAAAACAGACAGATTGGAGTTGGTATGGTCAACTTTCATTGTCGGAGTTGAAGGATAGTCACGATATAACAGTTCGGGTAAAGTCTCTCTTCAGCAATGGAGAGAAAGCAGAAACAGAAGAAAGCTTTAGATATTCTCCAATAAATAGAAATCAGGTAAAGTTTGGTAAGGACTGGAATAACCTGTTGGGAAATGCAGAGCATATTGGTATTGCTTCAGACACATTGGTTCCTCCCTTGTCTTTGGCCTGGATTAAAAATGTGGGGGCCACTATTTTTATGTCCTCACCTCTTATCTACGAAGGAAATGTATACATTGCTTCCGTAGACGAAAACTTGCTTGGAGAAGGAGTCGTTTTTGCTTTAAACGGATTAACGGGAGATATTAAATGGAAGTGTTCGGTCCGGAATTCGATAAAGAACACCATCGTTGCTTCAAACGGACTTATAATGGCCCAAGATGTGGAAGGTTATTTATATGGTATTGATGCTTTTTCGGGAGTTATAAAGTGGGAAAAAAAGCTTAATGTAAATAATTTGCCAGCACTGATTGAGGGTTTAGTTGTATCTAAAGGCATCGTTTATGCAGGTACGGGTTTGGGCCTGTGTGCTGTAGATTCCGAAACAGGAAAAACAGTATGGTCCAATACAGACTGGAAACAAAGAGAAGGCGCTACTTCTACATGGACAGTTGGAGGAAATGTATTGATTACGGGTACACAATGGGGTGCTCTTTATGGTAATGATATTTCGACCGGAAAATTGCTGTGGATGAATTCGCAAAACGGACTTAGCGACCGCGGTGCTTCACCTGCTATACAAGATGGGTTGTTATACATTATTTCTCGTAATTCATTTTTTATTTTGGACGCGAAAAGCGGGAAAGTTGTAGTTCGGAAAGATCTATCTGTTAAAGTTGATGTAACTTCTACTCCTCTGGTAACGGATAAAGAAGTGATCTTCGGTACTTCTCAATCGGGCTTGATTGCTCTGGATCGCGAAACTCTGGAGCATAAATGGACATTCAAAACCGAAGCTTCTTTGGTATATACAGCTCCATATACCCGAAGTCCTTCTGCTTCTATAGAAACAAGCCCGGTATTGTCGGGTAATACTGTTTATTTCGGAGCTTCGGATGGAACAATTTATGGAGTAGATAAAGAGAGTGGTAAATTAATATGGAAACACATAACAGGTGCACCCGTTTTTGCTACTGTAGCCATATCTGGAAATTCACTGATTGCAGCCGACTTTTCCGGAAATGTATATGCCTTTACTGCTAAATGATAGACGGCCTAAACTAGGCTATTAAAGAATATATGTAATAATATGGGACTTTGGGTTGAAAATACCTTTTGTCCCGTATTTTCTGTTTAATATGCCGACTTATTTTTTAAAATAAAAAAGCGGCAAACAGCAGGTAGTCTTTCAGCTTTATACGGAGGATTTTGAGCGATTGGGTGATCCTGTATTCTACGGTTTTGACCGATACGCCTTGCATGGCTGCGATCTGGACGTTGGTCTGCTCGCCAAAGCGGCTCAATGTGAATGTCTCTTTATAATTTTCGGGTAAATCATTGATTGCTTTTTCAATCTGTTCCGTCAGATCGTTTATAAGGTAGTAGTCGGGATCTTCAAACTGGTCTTTTAATTTCTCGTAGATGGAGGAGTGAACTTGCTCGTGGTACTGGTTTTTTTTAATAAAATTAAGACAACGATGTTTGGTTGCAGTGAATAAATAGGACTTAAGTGAGCTTTCAATTATAATTGATTCTCTGGTTTCCCAGATGTAAAGCATCAGCTCCTGAACTAATTCTTCGGCATCATCGTCCGAAATATACTGAGAGGCAAATTCGCAGAGAGGGGAGTAATACGTTATAAACAGCTGTTTATAAGCATCATTGTTTCCTCTTCTCAGCTCATCAAGCAATGCAGATTCGTCCATTCAAATAACATTCAGATTATAAATCCCTCTTTACCAACCTTGGATGCAAAGGTATAATTTTATTGCGAAATATCAATATTGAAAATAATGTGAAAAATTTTATTTTTATGTTTAGGGTATAGCCCCTTATAAATTGTCTTATAAACAGTAACAGCAAATAAATGGTGGAATCAGATTTAATAGTTAATGAAAGAGAACCCAATGCATCTCTTTTACTCTCTTACATAAAGGGGAGAGCCTCTGCGTCCGAACGGAAGCAGGTGGAAGAGTGGATGGCGGAAAATGAAGAGAACGAGCAGGCGGTTCTTCAGCTTGGTCGCATTTATTTTGCTCAACGTACACATCAACGAATTGCCTCGCGTGATCCGCATGCCGCTTTCGAGTCTATGCAGAAGCGTAAGAAGGGCAGACAGGTCAAAATGTGGATCCAGCGGATTGCTGTTGCTGCAGCTTGCCTTACGGGGGTAGTGTTTATTACGAAGCTGGCTACCAAAGTACAAAAACCGGCTCAACAGATTTCGCAGCTCATTACTGTAGAGGCCAATCCGGGGATGCGCACACACATTCATCTGCCGGATGGTACTACTGCCTACCTTAATTCAAACAGTACACTTACCTATACTATTCCTTTCGACGAAAAAGAGCGTAGCGTCGCACTTAAGGGCGAAGCTTACTTTAAAGTTAGCCATAATGCAGAACAACCCTTTGTTGTAAGTGTGGCCGACGATAATATGCATATCCGTGTATTGGGTACCGAATTTAATGTGCAGGCCTACCAGGATGAAGAAAATATTCAGACAACCTTGGTAGAAGGCTCTGTAAAATTGTTATATAAAAATGAGAGTGGTAAAATGGTTGAGCAGTCGTTGAAGCCTTCGGAAAAGGCCGACTTTAATCATCTATCCAAAAATATGATGGTTAAAACTGTGGATACAGAATTTGATACGGCGTGGATGGATGGCCGGCTTGTATTTAAGGATACACCGTTACCCGAAGTGCTGAAGAAATTATCTCATTTCTATAATGTGAAATTTGAAGTGACCGATCCTATAATCAGGAGTTACAATTTTACCGGAACTTTTTCGAACCGGCAGTTGTCGCAGATTCTTGATTACCTGAAAATATCATCCAATATAAATTACACTATAAACCAGTCCGAGAAAGACGATAGTGAAGGTGTAAAGTATACAACGATCGTATTGAGAAAAAGAAGCTAATTATAAATCGTATAACTAAATAAAACAGTCTGCCTATGTAGAATACACATGATTAAACCAGACCGTGATAAAAAAAATACGGAAAGACGTTACCAGCATCTTCCCGTACTAAAAATATCACAAACAGGTCGTTCACTTGCTTATGAAATATTTTTACAAATCTAAATCACTTACAAAAATATGAGAAAGAAATTTCATATACAATCGGTTCGTGCATTTTCTGATTCTTTCAGAATGCCTCCCAAAATAACAAAAGTCATGAAGATAGCTTTAGTTCTTCTTTGCTTATCCATTAATGCGGCTTTCGCAGCAGGGTCATACGCACAAAATACGGCTTTAACAATCAATATGTCAGAACAGACGGTAGCGAATGTTTTGGAAACAATTGAAAATCAGTCGGATTTTAACTTTTTTTATAACAGCAAGCTTGTAAACGTTAATCGTAAGGTTTCTGTAAATGCAACAAACAAGGATGTATTTGCCATTCTGGATCAGCTGTTCAAAGGAACAGATGTTGCTTACAAGGTAGTTGACAAAGATGTAATCCTTACAAAAGTAGCAAACGTTCCTCAGGCTGGTAACAAGGTTACAGGTACTATCTCAGATGCGATGGGTCCTGTTACAGGAGCTTCTGTTATTGTGAAAGGTACTACCAATGGAACGATTAGTGATATCAACGGTAATTATTCATTGGATGTAGCTAATGGTCAGACTATTCAGATCTCTTTTATCGGTTATACAACACAAGAGATTCGCTATACAGGTCAGCCGGTTCTTAACGTAAAACTTGTTGAAGATACAAAAGTATTGGACGAAGTTGTTGTTACCGCTTTAGGTATGAAGCGTGAGCAAAAAGCGTTGGGTTATGCTGTAACCGAACTTAAGGGCGACGATTTGAAGAACAATACTATCAACCCGGTTGCTTCATTGCAAGGTAAGGTTGCCGGTGTTGAAATCAGCGGTTCAGACGGTGGTATGTTCGGTTCTACTAAGATTCAGATTCGTGGTGCTTCAACGTTGAAGGGCAACAATCAGCCAATCTATGTTGTAGACGGTGTAATTCTTGACAACTCAACCGGTAGTGTTGGTGATGCCGACTGGTCTGCAAACGCAGGTGACTACGGTAACGAATTGAAGAACCTTAACCCGGACGATTTCGAAACAGTTTCTGTTTTGAAGGGTGCGGCTGCAACGGCTCTTTATGGTTCACGTGGTTTGAACGGTGCGGTAGTTATCACAACTAAAGGTGGTGGTAAATCAAAAGGTTTCGGTGTAAACTTCTCTCAGACAATCGGTATCGACCATGTATTCGCTACACCAGACCTGCAGAATATCTATGGTGAAGGTGCAATGGCCGGTTATGTTGACTACGGACAGAAAGATGCAAACGGTAACTATTACAAGTTTGACAACCTGGGTCAGTTTGTTTTGAACTCACAGGGCAAGCACACGTTGATCGATACTTGGGGTATGTCTTACGGACCTAAGTTTGACGGTAGCGAAATTGAATTGTACGACAAGACAATCGGTACCTACAGCCCTCAGAAGAACAACTTTAAGGATATGTACGACCTTGGTTTCAACAGTAACACCAACGTTTCTGTACAGGGTGGTAACGACAAAACTTCTTACTTCTCTTCTTTGTCATATAAGTATGCAGAAGGAACATTGCCAAACAACTCATTCGACCGTTTGTCTTTGTTGGTGAAGGCTACACACAAAATCAGCGACATCGTTGATATCGCAGGATCTGTAAGCTTTGCCAATTCAAGACCCCGTAATGCACAGCCTAACATTGGTGAAGGTTTTGCAAGCGGAACATTCAACCGTTCATATAATCCGGATCAGTACAGAAACAAATACTTAGGCGAACACGGTGGTTTGGCAAGCACAAACTATGGTGATACTTATGGTAGTGTACCTGGAAAAGGTACCTGGTTTGGTATTTACGAAAACGAATACACCCAGAAGGAAACAGCTGTTCGTCCCATGTTGGAAGTGAACGTAAAAATGGCCGATTGGGTTCGTTTCAAGGCAGAAGCCAACATGAACTACTACTATAACCGTGCCGAAGGCAAGGAGCTGGGTGAGGGTTATGCCAATGAAGGGGGTAGCTATAAACTGTCTCAGCTAACAAAAGAGCAGACTACAGTTGCGGGTACTTTTACTTTCAACAAACCGGTGAACGATTTCAACGTGGGTGGTTTCATTCGTGGTGAATACTACAATAACTTTGTTCAGACTTTGGCAGTAAAGACAGAAGGTGGTCTTATCGTACCGGGTCAGTACTTCTTAAGTAACAGTAAAAACCCTGTTTCTACTGGTGATTCTAAAATTTCCGGAACCAAGCAGATGTTATCTGCCGTATTTGCAGCAAACGTATCTTGGAAAAATCAATTGTTCCTGGATGTAACAGGTCGTAACGACTGGTCTTCTGCATTGGTTTACAGCAACCGTTCTGGTAACTATTCATACTTCTATCCTTCGGTTTCTGGTTCTTGGTTGTTGAGCGAAACCTTCGAAATGCCGGAATGGATTTCATTGGGTAAAGTGCGTGCTTCATGGGCGCAGGTAGGTAACGATACTCAATCGTACTACATTAACCAAGGTTATACTTTGGGAACTACTCTGCAGAGCAACGGAAGCATCTATGACTTGTCTGTTCCTACAAAAGCGTACGATCCAAGTTTGAAACCGGAACGTAAGAATGCATGGGAAGTAGGTATCGACTGGCGTTTCCTTGACAGCCGTGTGAACATCGATGCTACCTATTATAAAGAAAACACCAAGGATCAGATTATGGATATCTCTGTTCCAAGTGTATCTGGTATCAAACAACAGTTGATCAACGCTGGTAACATCCAGAACCAGGGTGTGGAAATTGCATTGAACACAATCCCCTTCCGTAACAAAGATTGGGAATGGAATTTAGATTTCACCTATACAAAGAACGAAAACAAGGTAATCGAACTTCACCCTAATGTGGCAAATTACATTGCTTTGCGTGGTGATGTTGCTTATGGTAACTATCGTATCGGTTCTGTTGCCCAGGTGGGTGGTGCTTACGGTTTGTTGTTGACAGACTCGAAACCAGCTGTAGACAAAGCTACAGGAAAGAAAATCTTACGTTTCACAAATACGGGTCGTGCTGCTTATTATGCACGTAGCGGTAAAATTGAAGAGATCGGATCATTGACTCCAGACTTCCTGGGTTCTGTATCAACAGGTCTTCGTTATAAGAACATAAGCATGCGTGCTGCATTGGATATGCGTTTTGGTGGTTACGTAGCATCTTACAACAACCGTTACGGTATGGCTTACGGATACACAGAAACATCCTTAAGATACCGTGATGCTGAACACGGTGGTATAACTTGGACCAGTAAATATGATGGCAAGACTTACAGCGATGGTGTAATTCCTGATGGTATTTTTGCTGCCGGTACAATGATTACTCAACCTAACGGTTCTTCTGTAAACGTAGGAGGTATGACTTACGAAGCAGCTATGGCTGAAGGTTATGTAGAACCTTCACACGCTTCTGGTTACCATTACTTCAACAACAGTTGGGGTCAGGGTACTATCAACGACGATTGGGTAACAAAGTTAAATTATATCGCATTGCGCGAAATCTCTTTCGGATACAGTGTTCCTCAGACTTTTGCAAACAAATTGGGCGCTAAGAGCATGAACCTGGCTTTGTCTGCACGTAACCTTGGTTACCTGTACAACACAATGCCTAACAATGTAAATCCTGAAGGTGTTCGTGGTAACGATGCAACTGAATTCCGCGAGCGTTCATTCAGCCCGTATACTGCTAACTACATGTTTACTATTAATGTAGGCTTCTAATTTAAGATTTTAAAGGTATAATTTAAAACAAATAAAAAAGATGAGATTTAAATCAATTATAGCCGCCGCATTAATCGGTACGACTTTGTTCACTTCGACAGGTTGTAAAGACGATTTTTCGGATACAAATACAGATCCTTCGGTAATCAACAAAGGTGATATCCGGTTTCTTTTCACAAACGGATTGCAGAATTTTGAACCTCAGGGATACCTCACCTGGTTTTACAATGGAGCTAACACTTCCAAATGGGTTCAATCGTATGCTTCTACAGGAAGTAACGGTGATATGTTCAACGTAATGATTGCAGCCGGTGGTCAGGGTGAAATGACAGTAAATGTACTGAAAAGTGCCCGTGAAGTTAGCTACCTGTTAGACAATATGGATCCGGCCGAAGCTGCAAAATATGAACATATTAAACACATGTTCAGCCCTATTTTGGTTTACCTGGGAATGTTTGATACGGATATGTATGGCGATATGCCTTATACTGAAGCAGTAATGGCTCGTTATACCAACCCGATGTTGCTTACTCCAAAGTATGATACTGTGGAAGATTTGTATACAATCTGGTACGATCAGTTGGTTGAAGCTGTGAATGTGCTTTCAAACCCTGTAACTGTGAATGGTACTCAAATTACGCAGACAGCCTTAGGTGCTCAGGATTTTGTATATGGTGGTAATGCCGCCAAATGGGCTAAATTCGCCAACTCCCTTAAACTTAAACTTGCCGTTCGTTTGTTACACCAGAACAAAGCAAAAGCTTTGGCTATTGCGAAAGAAGCTGCTGCAAACCCTGCAGGTTTGATGAATTCATTGACTGACGATTTTGTTTACAACAAAGGTGCTAATGAATATCACTTCGGCGACGATGTTGATGGATATATGGGTGCACCAAGCAAACAATTGGTCGACCTGATGGTCAACAGCCGCGACCCACGTGTTCGTTTCTTCTATCAGAAGAACGATTTCAACTCGAAGGTTGTTCAGGCTTTCTTCGATACAAACAAAGAATTGCCATCGTACATCGCTGCCAATGTTGATTACGAAGTGGTAAACGGAAAGAAGGTTTTCAAGGCGTGGAAAGGTGCCGGCGAACCATGGGTACGTTACTATGGTATCCCTGTAGAAGTTATGGCTTCTCAAAAGGGTGAGTACAAAGATTATTTTGACAGCAACTTGTGGAAAATCAGCATCGGTGGTAAAGAAAAAACATACACTCCGTATGCTTATTTCAACCGCGAAATGGTACAAGGTATGAAGGATTATACCTTCCCGGATGCTCCAAACGTATCTGTAACTCAAGATATCGTTGACCAACCTTGGTATGGTATGTTCTATTCTTCTGCTGAAGTGAACTTGTATCTTGCCGAATTGAAATTGATCGGTGCCGACCTTCCTGGTACAGCTGCTGATTATTTCAAGAATGGTGTGGAACTTTCTGTAAGAGCTTACGACAAGTTGGCTAACCTGAATAAGATTCCTTACTATCATTCAGTGTATGTTAATTACGGAGAGAAAGATGGCGTTGAAGATCCTCGTAACGAAAAGAGCATCAAGTTGGAAGATGGTGAAGTTGAAACGCTTCTTGCAAATCCTGCTTATCAGTTGACTGGTAACAAGGCTGCCGACCTGGAAAAGGTTTATATCCAACAGTACATTCACTTCGTAATGATTCCTAACGATCAGTTCGTAAGTGCTCGTCGCTCGGGTGTGCCTATGGCAAACAGTACAATTCTTCCTTATGTGAGATTCTCACCAACGGTTGATTATGTAATTCCAAGACGTTTCGAAATCAGTGCTGTAGAAAAGAGCGACTTGATGTACGACATCAAGATGGCTGCTTATGCTCGTCAGGGATTCTCTGTTGGAACCAACAACGATCCTGTAAAATTGAATACAGAACGTGTATGGCAAGACAAGGGTGCTCCTAACTTTGGTGCAGGTCCTAATTTCTAATCTGGAATCAGATAGATACTAAACAATACATTGAATCCCCGGCAGGAATACGGAAACGTATACTTGCCGGGGATTCTTTTATTCAGTTAACTCCCCCCGAATGAGTTCAAGAACTAATATATCGAATAAACATCCCATCCCTTTCACAGAATGAATTAATCGCAAAAACATCTGTTATTTGTCATTTTTTAGCTCAGAACCCTTTGCCTGTCTGGGTTGTTGAGAATGATAGATGCCGGTGACGGATGCATTTTATCTGTCATATGTCATCTGATATTCCCTACGCCCGACTTTTATTGTAAGCGTTCCACGATATCATCATATTCCTGCTTTACCTGTCTTGCATCTGCAACCTATAAGAGAACTAATCCTTTCCCGGTAGTTCTTTCGTCTTTTCCCTTCATACATCTATCCCGAATCCTTAAGGCAATTATTCGTTTGACAGCTGTTGAATGCAAAGTCAACAGGTAAGTATTCGGTGTAGTACGTGTGCTAAAATAGTATTATTCTATTTATAGCTTTAGCAAGATAATTTTTTAGATTACTTTTTCCAGTTATGAGGTAATAGTTCCTTGTAATTTTTGGGATCACAGTTTTGTACCCTGGTCAGGCAATCCATTAACCAGTGTGTTGGGTTCACGTTGTTTTCTTTACATGCACCCAGTAAAGAGAAAAATATAGCAGCGGTATGTGCCGCATCGTGTGATCCGGAGAAGAGGCAATTTTTCCGGCTCAGGGTAATTGGGCGTATAGCACGCTCCACAGCGTTGTTGTCAATAGCCAATTCGGCATCATTGACATAATGAGATAGCTGTTCAAAGCGGGTATACATATAACGTATTGCCTTATCAAGTGGAGAGTCAGGGGGTGTTTTCAGCAGGCTTTCTGTTGTCCAGACTTCCAGCCCTTTAATTATCGGGTACGCATTTTCCTTCCTCAAGTTGGTTGCCTGGGCATTTGTTAGTTCTTTTTTCCGTATTTCGTCTTCCACGGCATAAAGTTTTCCAATTTCATCAAGCACATAACGTGCCGATGGCGGATCATAGCTTTCGGCTTCTACAAACTTTCGCCGGACATGGGCCCAGCAGCACAGATGCATCTTCCCTTCCAGCTTGTCGAAAACATCATAGACTGCATAACCATCACTTTGTACAATCTCGGTCTTTCCACTTAACAGTGTACCTAACGCTGAAGAGCTACGGCCCGGGTGGTATTCAATATATGGACTTTTGCAATGGGGCAGATAAAAAACCCACATATACCCCTGATGCAACGATCCGGGTTTCTCTGATTCCAACACCTTATGAGGAGTTTCATCAGCCTGCACGTAACGACTCGCTTTCAGCGTCTCACGCAGTTCATTATATATAGGCTCTATACATTGGGCGGTCGCAGTCATCCAGTTGCTGACCGTAGAAGCCGACAAGTGAACCCCTTCGCGTGAAAATATCTCTATCTGACGGTTTAGTGGAAGATGGTCTGCATACTTAGATACGGCGATATGGGTCAACGCGCTCTCCGATGCATTGCTCCGGGGATAGGCCATTGTAGGAAGAGGAGCTATTACAATACTTCCATCAGGGAGTTTGTAGCGCGGGCGTACCAATTGCTCCACATACAACTTGCGCGGCTGAACAGCATAACGCTCGGTAACCTCTTCCCCCATTCTGATCGCTCCGCTCAGATCAACCGATGGCTCCAGAACTTTGCTGATGCGTGGAAGTTCTGAAGGAATAGGTTTGCGTGCATGCGAGATCTTTTTCTCCTTGAAGCTTTTACGAAAACGGGAATATTCTTTGTCCTTTTCTATCTCTTTCTGTTCTTTCTGCTTCTCCTGTTCTATATTCACATTTTGTGGAGACTGAACAAAGCAGATGCTTAATTGGGAAGGATCCAGAGGAAGCCGTCGTTTTTCACTGGAGCTTCCCCAGCAGAAACGATTCAAACAGACCAGCTTCCAGCGCAGGCGATCAATCTCTTCCTGCGCTTCTATAAGTTCAAGCTTACTTTCAAAGGCCTCTTGCTTCTTCTCATAGATCTCTTGTTCTTTCGCAAGAATCTCTTGTTTCTTATCAAGAATCTCTTGTTTCTTATCAAGAATCTCTTGTTCCTTCGCCCGGATAGTTTGCTCATTCTCTAAGATCTTTTGCACATACTCCAGATCCTTCTGTTCACTCAAACGAAGCCTGTCCAACAGGCCTTGATACTCCTCTAAAGAGAGTGTTACAGACAAGGGAGGAAGAGTTTGTATCTGATCTTTTTTCATACCACAAAGATATGTAAAAACAATGGATTTAACAAGTAAACCATATATTAAATCGCTTGTATAAAGCATGTTACACTCTTTTTAACCGCCTTCTTTTAACCTCTCTTTTCTCAGATAACAAGCGGTTGATTTCTTGCCAGTCACTAGTCCGATAGCCCCCTGCAATTTCCTCTTTTTTAAGACGAAGTACTCCCTGCCGAAGCTGACGGTGGATGCTGATATATTCGCCGGAGAGGCTGTAGAGCAGGGTCAAAGAATGTTTATTTTTTCTTACAAACACATGACATTCTCCCTCTTTTGGATAAAATCCCCAACAACGCTTCACTTTCCCGCATAGACTGTCGATACTGTAGGTGGATCGTTCGGGCAACATGTAAAGATAATAGGACCACTCTGGATTCAGTAATGAAAGCACACCACGGTTACGGATTAATAAATCAGCCGGTGAGCGGATACCTAAATCTTCTTTCTCAAATTTATAACGCCGACAACCATCAAAAATAAATAATACTGAATCAAATGAATTACGTTCTGAAAGTAATGATAGTAACTTCTCATTACGATCTGGATAATACAATACACTATATGACATTTTTTTTGAGGACAAAGAAACTCTATTATACTATATAATAAGACACGTACTACACCGAATACATACGTCAACAGCTGTATAACTTGCATTGAACAACTGTTGAACGCAAAGCAGACAGCTGTTGAACAAATACTTGTATTAATGAAAGCAACTAATACCTTACATGAAAGCAGCTAATAATCCGAAGTAAATTGCTTATCTCCGTAGGGCTATAATTGGATGAATCGAATATTCACAACTGTATTTTTCGTTTATTTATAAATAAATCGCTTATTTTGCAACCTCTTGAGCCCTTTAAAGGTGATTGGAAAACAATAGAATTTAATTTATTATGAGCAAAGTAGCTTTAATTACCGGTATTACCGGACAAGATGGTGCCTATCTGGCAGAGTATTTATTGAAATCGGGCTATACGGTGCATGGAATAAAGCGCCGCGCTTCGATGTTTAACACGGATCGTATCGACCACTTATATCAGGATCCGCATGTGGAAAACAGAAACCTTATCCTTCATTATGGAGACCTTACGGATTCCATGAATATCACCCGTATCATACAGGAGGTACAACCGGACGAGATATATAATCTGGCAGCCATGAGCCACGTAAAGGTGAGCTTCGATACGCCGGAATATACTGCCAATGCCGACGGACTGGGTACTTTGCGTATTCTGGAAGCCGTTCGCTTATTGGGACTTACCGATAAGACACGTATCTACCAGGCCTCTACTTCCGAATTATATGGTCTGGTGCAGGAAATTCCACAAAAGGAGACTACCCCGTTTTATCCCCGCTCGCCCTATGCGGTGGCTAAGATGTATGCCTACTGGATTACGGTTAACTACCGCGAGGCTTACAATATGCACGCCAGCAACGGTATTCTGTTCAATCATGAGTCGCCATTGCGCGGCGAGACCTTTGTTACACGCAAGATTACCCGTGCGGTGAGCAAGATTGCGCTGGATATGCAGCACGAGTTGTATCTGGGTAACCTTTCGTCGCAACGTGACTGGGGTCATGCCAAGGATTATGTGCGTGCCATGCATCTTATCCTGCAGCAGGACAAGCCTTCGGATTATGTGATTGCCACCGGTGTAACCACCACCGTACGCGATTTTGTACGTATGGCTTTTGCCGAGGTGGGTATTACCGTTGCATTCAGCGGCGAAGGAGTAGACGAAGTTGGGGTTGTTGCGGCAATCGATCCGGCTCGTTTTGCGGAAAGTGTGGGCGAATCGTACCTAGCCAAGGCGTTGGAGCTGATGGACAAGACGGTGGTAAAGGTAGACCCGGCCTATTTCCGTCCCACAGAAGTGGAGCTGCTTATCGGCGATCCTACCAAATCGAAGACCGTGTTGGGCTGGGAGCCTAAATACGACCTCAAAGGGTTGGTGGAAGATATGATGCGTAGCGATGTGAAGGGCATGAAGAAGGATTCGTATCTGAAAGAGGGCGGTTACCGTACCTTAAATTACTTTGAGTAATGGATAAGAATGCAAAGATATATGTGGCCGGTCACCGCGGACTTGTGGGCTCGGCCATCTGGAACAACCTGAAAGCAAAAGGATATACCAACCTGGTGGGGCGCACCCACCGGGAACTGGATCTGCTGGACGGTGCTGCGGTAAAGGCTTTTTTTGATGCCGAACAGCCGGAGTATGTGATTCTGGCCGCTGCCAAGGTGGGCGGAATTATGGCCAATAACGTGTACCGTGCCGATTTTATAGCAGACAATCTGCAGATTCAGCAGCATGTAATAGGCGAAAGTTTCCGTCACGGTGTAAAGAAGCTCCTGTTTTTAGGAAGCACCTGTATCTATCCCAGGGATGCGGCCCAACCCATGAAGGAGGAAGCACTGCTTACCGGTCCGCTGGAATACACCAACGAGCCCTATGCCATTGCCAAGATTGCCGGATTGAAGATGTGCGAAAGTTACAACCTGCAGTATGGCACCAACTATATTGCAGTGATGCCCACCAACCTGTACGGTCCCAACGATAACTTCGACCTGGAGAAGAGTCACGTGCTGCCGGCCATGATCCGCAAGATTCATCTGGGGCATTGTCTGTTGCAGGGGGACTGGACCGCCCTGCGCAAGGATCTGGACCGCCTGCCGGTGGAAGGTATATCCGGACAATCCAATCAGCGTGATATCCTGGATAAGCTGGCCAAGTATGGCATCCACGATTCATTTGTGGAATTGTGGGGTACCGGCAAGCCTTTGCGTGAATTCCTCTGGAGTGAAGAGATGGCAGATGCCTCGGTTTTCATTATGGAGAAGGTGGATTTTGCCGACCTGAAGGGTACAAGCCCCGAGGTACGCAATTGTCATATCAATATCGGAACAGGGAAGGAGATATCCATTGGCGGGGCAGCTCAACTTATTGCCCAAAGGGTGGGCTATAAGGGAGAGATCCGTTTTAATGCCGACAAGCCCGACGGTACGATGCGGAAACTCACCGATGTATCCAAACTCAATGCCCTGGGATGGCGTCATCAGATAGAGATACAAGAAGGAATTGACAAGATGTACAGCTGGTATATCAGCTAATATATTTCAGGCAGATATTGGATGGAGCGATACTTGTTTAATAGTTTCGTTTCATCCGTGTCTCCCTAAAGATGCTTTGCTTTTTAATGGTGATGACAAAATGATACTTTATTTTAATGTGTCATTGTGTGAAGCCCTGCAAATTAAATTGGACCCTATAGCTTGATTCAACGAATAGAATTCTTAGAGTAAAAAAAACATTTATATTTGAAACATGAATGCTAGGAATGAAAAAACATACTATTATCAACATATCTATCTTAAATATGGTCCAATGTTGCTGCGGTTTGCCGAAAAATTTGTTTCTGAACTATTTGCAGAGGATATTGTACAGGATGTTTTTCTTAAACTATGGGATAAGCAAATCTTTATTCTGCCTGAGGATGAGTTGAAACGGGTTCTATATACTTCGGTAAGAAATGCTTGTATTGATTCTTTACGTCGTATCAATCTGGAACAGGAGATTATTGATAACAGGATGATTCAGCTTAAATTAGATGAGTTGGATTTCTTTGAAGCCTCTGATGAACTGTTTATGACTCAGGACATTCTTAATATTTTACTTGAGAAAATAGACGAACTTCCTGAAAAGAGTAGAATAATATTCCGTTTATCTTATATTGAGGGCTTAAAAGCCTCTGAGATAGCGGAACAAATGGATTTATCCGTCCGAACCGTCGAAAACCAATTGTATCGTTCGTTACAACAATTACGTAAGAAATGTAGTAATCTGTTTGTCTATCTGTTTATCATCTGATCTTAATCTATTATTCATTCTTTCCTGAATTGCAAAAAAAATAATAATTTTAGTGAGTACTTTTCTTTCGCCATTCGTTACATAGTAAATACAGCAAAGTAACCAGTCTAATTCGGATGAAAATGGAAGATAAGTATCATGATTTAATTATAGGATATTTGCAGAGTCAACTTACAAGGAAGGAGATGGATTCATTTTATTCCTGGGTAAATGAGAATGACGAAAACAAAAAACTATATTTTGAAACTAAAGCCATTTATGATGCTTGCAAATCATCTGCCGGAAGAAAAACAATTGATATCAATGAAAGTTGGCAACGCCTGCTACTTAAAAATAAGAAAAGAAAGTTTCTGGGTATTGAGTTTCAAAGATTTGGTTCTTATGTTGCTGTTGCTTTTTTTGCTGGTTTGATTGCGCTTTCTGTTAATTATATTCTGAATCCACACACCGAGAAATTTACGGCTAAATATGTTGGCGGAGATGGTATAATGGCAGATAAAGTGGAGTTGCCGGATGGCACTATTGTAACTGTAGCTTCTAATACGACCTTTTTTTATGATTCGGATTATGGAAAGAAAGACCGTGTTGTTCATTTGGAAGGAGAAGCCTATTTTGATGTAGCTAAACAAAAGAGTAAACCATTTATTGTGAAAGTAAAAAATCAGAGTATCGAAGCTTTAGGAACCAAGTTTAATGTTATGGCATATCCATCGGATTCTTTGTTAACAACAACGTTGGTAGAGGGATCAGTAAGGCTTACAACCGGAAATAATGCTAAAGAAACGGTTCTTAAACCGAATCAGCAACTTACGTATAATAATATAAGAAACGTTATAGAAATAGCGAATGTAGATGCTTCCAGATTTACTTCGTGGACAACCGGTTATTATTATTTCTCGCAACAAACTCTAAAAGCGATATTTTATAAACTAAGTCATGTATATGGTATAACTTTTGACGTAAAGTCTGAAAATCTGAATAAGAAAATATTTACCGGAACATTTTACAGAGGACAAAGTGTGAATAATATTTTGGAGGTGATAAGTCTTTCGATTCCAATTAAATATGAGATAAATGACAGAGTTGTAATAATTAGTGAATAATTCGTTAATCTTAAATAAAGCAGAAATGAATACAAGTTAGGTGTAAAAAAAGAAGAGGAAATCTTGCCGGATTCCCCCTTCTGGATTGTGTGTTTCAATTAAACTTCCGTGCCCCGGAATATTGTCTAATTTTTAAACATTCAAATATATGAATAACCAGCATATAGTTATTTTTAATTCGCTAAAAAGAACTATAAAAATCATGAAAATAACAATTTTATTGCTAATAATGGGTTTTTCTCAAGCTTTTGCTACCACGTATGCCCAAACTGCGACTCTTTCCATTTCGGCAAAAAACGAAACATTGGAAAGTGTCTTGAAAAAAATTGAGAAACAAACTGAGTTTTTGTTTTTTTATAATGTTGCCGATGTAAATAAGGATTTGATTGTCAACATTGACAAACAAAACTCCGATATTAAGGAGGTACTTGAAGAGGTAAAATCACAAACGGGTTTAAAGTACTCTATAAAAGACCGCCACATAGTGCTTACTAACTCCAGAAATCACGATAATACATATAACAGAATCCAATCAGTACCACAGAGTGGTCACTTAATAAGTGGGGTGGTAAAAGATAAATCAGGAGAGCCAATTATTGGAGCTAATATCCTGATTAAGGGAACTACAAATGGTGTAATAACCGATTTAGATGGAAATTTCAGCATGGAAGTTCCTGCAGATGCAGTTTTGCAAATCAGCTACATGGGTTACATTAATCAGGAAGTAGCAACAAAGGGCCAGAAGCAAATCAATGTCATCTTAATTGAAGATACGCAGAAATTGGACGAGGTGGTTGTAACTGCTTTAGGTATCAAACGTCAGTCACGTTCGTTAGGATATTCAACCACTTTGGTTGGAGGTGAAGATTTCACCATGGCTCGTGATCCAAACTTGGGAAATGCTTTATCCGGAAAGATTGCCGGAGTAAGTGTGTCTGGTAATGCTACAGGATCTGGTGGTTCCAGCCGTGTGATTATTCGCGGTAATGCATCTTTGACTGGAAACAATATGCCCTTATACGTAGTTGATGGTGTTCCTTTTGATAATTCAAATCTTGGAAGTGCCGGTCAGTGGGGTGGTATGGATATGGGAGATGGTTTGAATAATATTAACGCCGATGATATTGAGTCAATTCAAGTCTTAAAAGGTGCTGCTGCATCTGCTCTGTACGGTTATCGCGGAGGTAATGGTGCAGTATTGATTACTACAAAATCAGGTAAGAAAGGAAAACCTACTACCATTGAATTTAATAATAACTTAACTTTCAATACGATATATGATTATCGTGATTACCAGAAGGTATTTGGTCAGGGAACTTACGGTAGCCGTCCTACAGACGCTATCTCGGCCAAAGCGTCGGAAATGACCAGCTGGGGTGAAGCATTAGATGGAGGTAACGCTGTAAACTTCTTAGGAGACACCTATAAATATTCATATGTAGACAATTGGGATAGTTTCTATCGTACCGGTATCAATAATGCCAGCTCTGTATCTATCAGCGGATCGGCAGATAAAATTGCGTATCGTTTTGGTATATCAAATGTGTATGAACAAAGTATTCTGCCAAACTCTGGAAGTAATCAACAGGGTATTAATATGAATACTACTTACGATCTTTTATCTAATTTGCAGTTAGCAGTAAATGCAAACTATGTATTTGAGAAATTCAATGGACGTTCTAATTTGTCTGATGGCAATGGTAATACCAATGCTTCTTTAATTCACCGGGGTAATTCTTTTGACATCCGTTGGCTGGAACGTGGTAGCGCTACAAGTAACTGGGGTACTTCAGAATCCGGATCTGAATTGCTGGGAGGTACAAATGTTTATTTTAACAATCCCTATTGGTTGCAGTACAGAAAGACCAATGACATGAATAAGAATCGTCTTACAGGTTCTATGAACCTGAAGTGGGATATTACAAATTGGCTGTATGTACAGGGAGCTGTTCAACGTGATGGTTATAATTTAGATTTCAAACAAGTACAGCCAGTTGGTGCGGCTGCTGACCCTTCGGGTTGGATGACAGAATACTCAAAATCGTATTCTGAAATTAACTTGAACTATTTGGTTGGATTTAATAAAGAATTCAATGATTGGTCTGTTGCTGCAACATTTGGTGGTAACCGTCAACGTAACATCACGAAACAATATATCCCTTCTGATGGCGGTCGTCCGTTTATTATTGATGGATTATGGTCTGTTAATAATCTGGGAGATAAACGTGCTGCTAAAAACTATACGGAATATCAGGTTAACTCCATTTATGGAACAGCCGATTTTGGCTGGAAAAACCAGGTGTTTTTGAACCTGACCGGACGTAATGACTGGTTCTCTACTTTATCTCCGGCTAATAACCATTATTTCTATCCGTCAGCCACTCTGTCATGGGTTTTCTCAGATGCTTTTGAAACACCGGATTGGTTTACTTTTGGAAAAGTTCGTGCTTCATATGCATCAGCGTCAAATGGTACAGCTGCTTACCAGAATCTATTGTTGTATAAATTAAGAGATTATACTATTAACGGACAACATACGATTACCCAAAATAACAACAACCAATATCCTAATCCGGACCTGAAACCAGTTCGTATTTCGGAACAGGAAGTTGGATTGAATGTAGCGTTCTTCCAAAATCGTCTGTCATTCGACATGGCCTATTACCGTAAAAACACCAAAGACGATATTGCAGTCGTTTCAACCTCAAGTGCATCGGGTTATACATCTAAGGTAATGAACGTGGGCGAAATACAAAACCAGGGATTCGAATTCATGGTTGATGTAGTGCCGGTTAAAAGTTCAAATTTTATGTGGAACACAACTTTAAACTTTGCATATAACGATAGTGAAGTGAAGTATTTAGGTGGTGTGGCTCAGTTACAGATTGACGGAGCATCTTCACGCTCTGGTAACGTAAGTGTACAGAACGTAGTAGGTTCTTCTTATGGTGAACTGATTGGACATAAGTATAAACGTGATGATAAAGGAAATATCGTTTTCAAAAATGGTATTGCGCAAGCAGACGATAAATTGTCAAGCCTGGGTAATGGTGTTTATAAATTGACCGGTGGATGGAACAACAGTTTCAAATATAAAGATTTTTCACTTGCTTTCCTTTTGGACTTTAAAGTTGGTGCTAAGCTGTTTTCCGGAACAAACTATTCATTATTTAGCGAAGGTTTACATAAGAACACTTTGGTTGGCCGTACATCGGCAGAACCCAATGCAAATATTGTGGGTGTTGGTGTGATGGATGACGGTAATGGCAACTATGTACCTAATACAGTAGGAGTAGATGCTCAGACTTATTACCAAGGGATTACGAGCAATAACATTGCTGAAGAGTTTGTTTACAATGCCAGCTTCCTGAAGTTGCGCGAACTTTCTATCGGCTATGAATTCCCTAAGACCTTATTGGGTAAGATTAAAGCAGTAAAAGGACTGAATGTTTCTCTGGTGGGACGTAATCTTTGGACGATCGTTAAACACACAGATAATATCGATCCGGAATCTGCATATAACAATTCAAACGGACAAGGTTTGGAGTTGAACGGTTATCCTGCAACAAGGAGCGTCGGATTCAATGTGAATGTTAAATTTTAATTTCCAATAAACTAATTAATAAATAATAGTATGAACAAATATATAAAACATACGTTAGCTGCGTTTGCTCTTATTGCGACCTCCACAAGTTGTAGCGACTTTGCTGATGTAAATATTGATCCTGAACACATAAATGAAGGGAATGTCCCTTATGAGATGGTCTTTTCCAATGCGCAACATCAGGCATTAGGTTCAGACTGGGATGTTTGGCGTAACGGTTGTATTTTAAGCGGTCAGTGGATGCAGCACCTCACATCCGTTGATTGGTGGTGGAATTATGGATTGTATGCTTACAGTGATGGCTATTCAGGTGCCTTATGGGATGGGATATATGCCGGCGACCGTGGTGCTGTTCGTGATGTAACTACCGTTTTGGATTTGTGGAAAGATAAAGAAGGTTATTCCATTGATTACAATATGGCTCGTGTTATGCGTGTATATACAATGCATCGCCTGACCGACTTATATGGTGATGTGCCCTATTCTGAAGCCGGACGTCCGAAAGAGTTTTCTTATCCGAAGTACGATAAGCAACAGGATATCTATATGGATATGTTGAAAGAACTGGATGAAGCACAGGCAAATTTAGGTAGTGGTGTTGCTAAAATGGGAGACCACGATGTTTATTTCAGAGGTAATGCAGCGCAATGGAAGAAATTTGCAAATTCATTAATGCTACGTCTGGCTATGCGTCTTTCAAAAGTTGATCCGTCAACGGCACAAACCTGGGTAAAGAAAGCTGTGGCTAATGGCCTGATTACCTCAAACAGTGAAAATGTTAAGCTTGATCATCCGGGAGGTGTTACAACAAATGACTCTGCAGAACCATACGCAAAGATCTTTGCACACGAAGACAAGGAGTTTTTCTTAAGCGAAAAGTTTGTCAACGAATTAAAGAACAAGCAAGATCCTCGTCTGGCCTTGATCGCTACCGTATGTGAAGATCCTTCTATTTCTATCCAGAAATCCGGATACCAATTTGGAAATACGAATCCGGAAGTACAACAGGGACTCCCGGGTGGATATAATATCAGCAAGAACAGTGCTTGGTATATTGGTAAGAAAATTGTGAATTTTGATCCTCAAAACTACCAAAGCAAGTATTCTGTTCCGAATAGATATACCTATTCAGATCCTACTTCTCCAACATTTATCGTAACATATGCACAAACTCAATTACTATTAGCTGAAGCTGCTGTTCGTGGTTGGGTGAGTGGTGATGCAAAGACATATTACGAAAATGGAGTACGTGCGGCTATGGAACAGTTTGCTCAGTTCCCTAATGCAACAAAATTGTATCAGCAATATGTTACACCGGAAGCTATCAATACTTACCTGACTGCAAATCCGTTTGATGGTACATTGGAACAGATCAACACTCAATACTGGATTAACTGTTTCTGTGATGAGTATGAAAGTTTTTCAAACTGGCGCCGTTCCGGATATCCGGCTTTACAGTCTACATACGACCCCGCAAATCCTTACGGATTAAGTGCAACAAAAGGTTCTATTCCCCGCCGTTTTGCATATCCGTCAACAGAATCTCAGGTTAATACAAAAAATTATGATGCTGCTGTTAGTGGATTAAGTGATGGTGATACCTTTACCTCTCGTATCTGGTGGGATGTAAAGTGATAATATGAAATAAATAGTATTGAGGACAGGTGTTAGAAAGTTGTAATTACAACTTTCGGACACCTGTCTTATTTTTTTAGCTTATAAATAAGCACATTTCATTTTCTTACTATTGAATCATATACGTAAGCCTAGGTGGTAAGATATTGAGTAACTCATTACTGACTTAACGTCTTATTTTCTATAAGTTGATTCTGGATATGACTTATTTAGAAAGCTTCCTGTTGAGTTTTAAAGGATATATCGTTAAATTGTTTCGATTATTTGTTCAGGTCATGTATTATGTTTATTTTCGCTGCACTAAAAACGCCAATACATAGGGGGCACTAAATGATATATATCTTATTGTATGACTGATATTTCCAGTCAAATATCCATAGATAATCTTTTTTGGAGGATTGTTTTGAAAGACGACAACGAAGCTTTTCGTACGCTCTTTTACAGCTTTTTTCCATCTCTTTGTGTTTTTGCAGGAAGATATATTGATAATAAAGAAGACTGTGAAGATATAGTTCAAGATACTTTTTTAAAGATATGGAGAACCCGCAAATCTTTAGAGATTACCTCTTCTGCTCGGAATTTATTAGTAACAACTGTAAAGAATAGTTGCATTGATTACCTTCGGAAAAAAGAAGTTGAATACTCTTACATGGAACGCCAAGCTACCAAAGAGTGGCTTACTTATCAGGATGATATTTATTCAACATTAGAACTGGAAGAAATGATCACGCGTGCCCTTGAACAATTACCCGATAACTTACGTTTGGTTTTTGAAATGAATCGCTTTGAAGGTTATACATATGTTCAGATTGCGGAGAAGCAGAACATTTCTGTTAAAACGGTTGAATTGTATATGAGTAAATCGTTAAAATTGATGCGCCGAGAGCTTAAGGATTATCTTCCATTGATTTTACTATTTTGTTTCTGACTTTATCTTTTTTATGTTAATGTTCAATAAAACATATTTTGTAAATAGGGTAAGGCTGTTGCTATTTCGTCTAATATTAAATTAATTGTATAAATATACCTTGGAAATAACGAAAGACCATATAATATCTTACTTGGAAGGAACGCTTTCAAAAGAAGAAGCGGATGCTTTGGAGTTGTTAGCTGCAAATTCTCCAGAGTTTCGTAAGGAAATTAAAGACATAAGTTTTGTCTGGAGGGCAACGGAGAATCTTAAAAAGCAACGTTTAGTTGATACAGATGCTCATTGGGCTAAAATGTCTAAGCAAATAGCTTTCCTTTCCTTCCGGCAAAAGCTTTGGAACCTTTCTCGGACAGTTGCAGCCTTGCTTATAATCCCTCTGATTATGCTAACTGTTTATTTCATGAATGATTCTGTTAGCAAAGATGTTTTATATCCGGAACAGATTGAATTTAAAACAGCGAATGGGCTTGTGTCCAAAATATTACTACCCGATAGCTCTGTTGTTTGGTTAAATGCAGGTAGTAAGATATCTTATCCTCGTCAGTTTTTAAAGAATTGCCGAACTGTTTGCCTTGAAGGAGAGGCTTATTTTAAAGTAAAATCGGATAAAAAGAATCGGTTTGATGTAATAGTGCCGGGGGGGATGACTGTAAGTGCCTATGGAACCGAGTTTAATGTATCTGCCTATGTAGATGATAATAGGATAGAAGCGATTCTGTCCAAAGGGAATGTTGACGTAAGAAAATATAATACTGATAATGTTTTTACATTAAAGGCCGGAGAAAGCGCGGTTTTAAATAAAACGACTAGAGAGATTTCTGTATCAGAAACCAATGTATATGTGCATACAGCCTGGAGAGAAGGGAAAATGGTATTTAGAAGAGCAGGCTTTGATGAAATTGTAAAAAAACTTTCGCGTCACTTTAACGTTTTAATAGAGTTGCATGGACAAACTTTACACGAATATGAATATTCAGCGACTTTTACATCAGAAACACTCCCGGAGATATTAAGTTTACTTGAAAAATCGGCTCCTATCCGTTGTCAGATTATTGAGCCTGAAAAAAATGCAGATTTTACTTACGCAAAACGTCGCGTAATTATACGAGAGTATAAATAAAATAAAAATTATGTTAAAATTATTCTTTTTTATAGGGTAAACCTACCCTTACTTCGTCCAGTTAGAAAGTTTAAGAAAAATATTTTTCTTGTTAACTTATTAATCTTATTAAATGAATTTATTTGTTAATGAAAAACTAATGCAATGGAGGAAGGAACATAAAAAATCAAAACAAACGGGAAAGTAGCTTGTTACTACTCTCCCGTAAGATCTATTCAATGCCGTATCGAAAATCTCACCTTACGTACGGCAAAACACAATTAAGTTATTTGATAAACCTAATTTAAAAAGACGCATGAATTTATGAATAATTTTATTACCAACAAAAGTTTTAGGCCTTATTTAGACTTATTACTAAAAATTCCGATGGCAATGAAAATAACAACTGTATTGTTATTTGCTTTTCTATTTCAGGCACATGCAGAAATGAGTTACTCGCAATCTGCTAAAATTTCATTAAATTTAAATGGAGCTTCTGTAGAGCAAGTACTTAACACAATAGAAGAGAATTCTGATTTTTTCTTTTTATACAACAGCAAGTTGGTTAATGTTGACAGAAAAGTAAACGTTAATGCAAAAGATAAATCAATTGAAAGTGTATTAAAACAAGTGTTTGATAACACAAATGTTCAATACCGTGTTGAAGACAAGCAGATTATTTTAAGTAATAAACCTGCTGCCATTCAGCAACAACAGCAAACAATTTCGGGTGTTGTAATGGATCAGAAATTTAATGAGCCAATTATTGGAGCGAATGTTGTTGTAAAAGGGACTACTAATGGAACAGTTACCGATATGGATGGTAAATTCACATTGTCAGTTTCTTCCCCTAACGATATAATTTTGATTAGTTACATTGGTTACATGCCTTTGGAAATGGCAGCTTCTCAGGTTAAGGGGACAAAGATATTTTTGAAAGAAGATTCAAAAACGTTGGATGAAGTGGTTGTTGTAGGTTATGGAGTTCAAAAAAAGGCTAACGTGACAGGTTCGGTGGCTACTTTAAATGCTGAGGCATTGGAGTCTCGTTCTGTATCCAGTGTTTCTGCTGCTTTGGCAGGTCAAATGCCAGGTGTAACAGCTATTCAGTCTTCAGGAGCTCCGGGAGCACAAGCCGGTTCAATAACCATTCGTGGCAAGAACTCAATCAATGCTGCCAGCCCACTGGTTATAGTTGATGGTGTGCCGGGAAGTATGAATACGCTTGACCCTTCTGATATTGCTACTCTTACCGTTCTTAAAGATGCTTCTTCTGCCGCAATTTATGGAGTACAGGCTGCGAACGGGGTAATTCTTATTACAACAAAGAAGGGTAAAAAGGGAGATGCTGCAAAAATCAACTATTCAGGAACTGTGGCATGGACATCTCCAACAGCCAAACTTAAGTTCTTAGGATCAGCAGACTACGCAATGTTGTATAATGAAGCTGTATTAAATGAAAACCCTAATGCAGTAGTTCCTTATTCTGCTGAGGATATTGAGCTTTACAAAAATGGAACAGATCCTTTAGGACATCCAAATACAAATTGGTATGACGAAACATTCAAGTCAACGGCAATGGAGCAGATGCATCATTTATCTCTTAGCGGAGGTACGGAAAAAACAAGCTATAATGCATCAATAGGCTATACTCAACAGAATGGTTTGGTAGAACAAAACAAGTACCAACGATATAATATTCGTACAAATATTGAATCTGAAATCACCCAATGGCTGTCTGCAGGTTTAAATATTTCGGGTTACAGAGGTGTTGCTAACGATGGATACGAAAGTTACTCATCATTGCTTCAGTACTGCAACCGTCTAAGACCAACAGTTTCTGTGTTTACTGAACAAGGAGATTATAGTTTTGTAGGCCTTAATAATCCGGTGGCTCACAGAGGAACAACTGGTTTTTATAGAGAAACAAATCAACAGCTAAATGCCATTTTCCAAACTACAGTAAAAATTCTTCCTGAATTAAGTGTGAAGGGGGTATTTTCTGTCCGCAATGACATGAGAAACAAAGATGCTTTTAAAAAGCATTTAACATACGGTTCGGGTTCAAATATTTTTAGTTCAGGAGATCGTGAAGGTTACGCTAAAAATTATGATTGGAATTGGTATACCTCTCAGGTGTTGATCAACTACAATAAAACATTTGGTAATCATTCAGTGGGTCTGTTAGGTGGATTTGAGCAGGTGGATTATAAATATAAGTATTTAGAAGCTACCCGTAAAGGTGGAGGCAACGATGACTTGATGGAGTCGTTGAACACGTTGGATAAATCATCTCAGACAAATAACGACGGGGGTCATGAAACAGCACGTCAGTCTTATTTTGGCCGGGCTCAGTATGATTTCAGTAATAAATATTTGTTTGAAGCCAATTTCCGTGCAGATGCATCTTCTCGCTTCCCCAAAGGTAATCGTTGGGGATTCTTCCCGGCATTCTCGGCAGGATGGAGAATCTCTGAAGAAAATTTCTTGAAAGAATCTGACCTTACTTGGATTAGTAATCTGAAGTTACGTTTAGGTTGGGGACAAACAGGTAATGAGGAGTTGAAAGATGATGATATCTATCCTTCCATCTCAACGTATGCCTATGATACCTATATGTTTGGCAACACCTTGTATTCTACTGCTAAAGAATCTCGTTATGTAAACAGCCTGCTTCAATGGGCTACAGTAACAAATTATGAAGCTGCTTTAGAAGCCGGTTTCCTTGATAATAAGATAGGATTTGAACTTGCAGCTTATAAAAAGGTTACAAACGACATGCTTTTGTATCTTCCGGTTCAGGGGATATTGGGTATGGATGGGCCTGCTCAGAATGCCGGTAGTGTACAAAATACAGGTTTCGATTTAAGTGTATTCCATAATAATCGCGTAAACAAAGATTTTAGTTATGCGTTAAATTTCAACTTGGCATATGTAAAGAATGAAATAACTGACATGCGTGGAACTGAAGGTCCTAATCCTGATGACAGCAAGTACTGGTATCTTGAAGGTCAGCCAATTGGTACATTCTATGGTTACGAAGCCATCGGATTCTTTAATACTGATGAAGAACTGGCTAAACAGGCTAAACGTACAGGTAAAGAAAAACTGGGAGATATTAAATATGCCGACTTAAACAAGGATGGTAAAATTGATGCTGCCAACGATCGCAAGGTTATCGGTCAGAATTTCCCTTCATGGACTGCTGGATTTGGTGCGAATTTCTTCTATAAAGATTTTGATTTGTCCTTGTTCTTCCAGGGAGCATTTGATGTTGATGGATATTATACCGGCGAAGCTGCTTATTCATTCTTTAATGGTGGTAAAGTTTTGGAACGTCACCTGGATCGTTGGACTCCAACTAATATGGATGCATCATATCCTCGCATTACTAAAGATTCACAGATCAACTTCCAGACCTCTTCTTTCTGGTTGCAGGATGCTTCATATGTGCGTTTAAAGAATGTATCATTCGGATATAATCTGCCAAAATCAATTCTGGATAAATTAAATATCGATAGAGTAAAAGTATTTGTGTCTGGTGAGAATTTGCTGACATTTACTGGTCTTGACGGAATTGACCCCGAAGCTCCTTCTTCCAATAGAGGTGCTTTCTACTCAAATGTTAAGAAAGTTTCTTTAGGATTAAAAGTCTCATTTTAAACAATGGAATAATTGAATATGAAAAAGAATATTTTATATATAGCTTTATTTGCTGTAATGATGGGATTTAGCTCTTGTAGCGACTTCCTTGATAAATATCCGCAGGAAGAACTGTCTGATGCAAGTTTCTGGAAGACTCCTAAGGATGCCGAAATGTTTGTAGCCAATATTTACAAAGCACTGCCAGGTGGTGACGCCGGTGATATTGATGGCGATATTAATTCCGATAATGCGGTACATGGTATCAAGTGGGCTGCTGGAAACGTATCGAAAGGGATTTATGATGCTGCTGATACCGAATGGGCTTCAAGTTATGCCTGGATTCGTGCATGCAATGTTCTTCTGGAAAAAATAGAACTAATAGAAAATTATCCCGCTGCAGATAAAGAAGCGACCATTGGCGAAGCCCGTTTCTTACGGGGATATGTGTATTTCGGTTTAATTCAGACATTTGGAGATGTTCCTTATATTGATAAAGCTTTAGCATTGGATGAGATGGAAGGTATTACACGTACCCCTCGTGCCGAAGTGTATGCCAAGATTATGCAAGACTTTGATTATGCTATTAGTAAGTTGCCCCAAACATGGTCTGATGATAACTATGGCAGAATTACAAAAGGTGCCGCATTAGCGATGAAGGCAAGAGCCGCTCTTTATTATGGAAAATTTGATGTGGCTGCTACATCTTCGAAGGCTGTGATGGACTTGAATCAATATGAATTGTTTGATGCCGAAGGTACAGGCAGATATGCCGAATTGTTCTGGGAAAGCCAGGAGGCTTGTAGTGAAGCCGTATTGGTTCGTCAGTTTAAGCCAAAAGACAATGGCACTTATATTATTGGATGGGGTTGTTTCCCTACAAAAGGATGGGGAGGTATTAATCCTACTCAAAGTCTTGTCGACGCATTCGAATGTGTGGATGGAGCTCCAATCAGTCAGTCTCCTTTATATAATGAAAAGGATCCTTTCAAAAACCGTGATTCCCGTCTCGAAGCTACCGTGCTTCATGATGGCGAAGTAATGTATGGTACTACAATTAAAGTTGCACCTCTGAAATCAAGTGGTAGTACAGGTATTGGTCAGCATAACGATGCAACAGCAACCGGTTATTATGATCAGAAATGGCTTGATCCAAGTATAGATCCTCAATCTGATGGATGGGATATGGGTAAGGATTGGCATGTAATACGTTTTGCCGAAGTTCTATTGACTTATGCTGAAGCAAAGAATGAACTTTCTCCGCTTGATGACAGTGCTTTCGAAGCAGTAAATCGTGTACGTAAGCGTGCGGGTCTTCCAGCATTGCAGAAAACCAATAGTGCTCTTCCTACTTATTGTGGAACGCAAGATGCTTTGCGTCAGCGTATCCGTAACGAGTGGCGTGTTGAGTTTGCTTTGGAAGGAGGAAAACGCCAATGGGATATCCGTCGCTGGGGTATCGCTAAAGAAGTATTAAATGCTCCGTTCAAGGGCTTAAAATACAAGATATCAGCTGATGGTTTAAATTGTACCCTTTACGAAGGAGAAAATGTTATTCTTACAGGTAGTTCATACGAAGATCACAATTATTTGTATCCTGTTCCTCAGAAGGAAATTGATTTGAATAAGGCTTTGACTCAGAACCCAGGTTATTAATGTCTAAACTATATATGGGGATGTAGCAATACATCCCCATAAATTATTCAATGAAAAAAATAGATTATTTTATTTTTACTTTAATCACTCTCATTTTCTCGTATCTTTTTTCGGGACCTCTTTCATATATTCTTTATTATCAGGAACAGCATCATCTCTTCCTTTTCGGTAACGCCAATTTATCTAAACATTTAATTATTCAAGGGGGACCTCTGTCGTATATGACAGATTTTGTTATTCAGTTTTTTTATTATCCATGGGTAGGCAGTATCTTATTTGCCTTGCTCATTTCGTTTCAGTATTTAATTACTTCATTATTGTGTAAACATATTACAAGGAAAGCTGATTCCCTTCAGCTTTCCCTTTTACCTGCCTTATATTTCCTTATTTGCTACGAATCCGTAGAATTCCCGGTATCGTGGATTGTCGGTGTTTTGCTTGGATTGCTTGTAATCTGGGCGATAGTATGTATTCCTTTCCGATATTTCCGGTGGTTAACTGCAGTTCTTTTGTTGGCTGTCCTGATTTATTCGGCAGGCCCGTTAATCGTGCTGGTTACTTTGCTGATCGTAGCCGTACCTTGTTTTTTTGCCCGTTTTGTAACTCACCATATTAAAAATGATAAGACAATACTATTATTCTCTTTACCTGTTTTACTTTTATATGCAGGTGTAACCTTTTACTTTTTTGTTCATTCATATAGTACACGTGAAAGACAGATGATTGAAGCCGGTAAATGTGTAAAAGAGAAGGACTGGAATGGTGTTCTGGCCATATCCGCCCGCTATCAAGGAACCAACCAACTATTTAGCTACTTTACCAATATGGCATTGTATCATAAGGGGCGTATGCCTTATGATTTATTTAAATATGCTCAGCCTGCCGGTGTGGAATCCCTTTATTTCCCTTGGAAAAGTGACAGCCGTCAAAGTGAATACGGACACTTTATTTACGAAGAACTGGGGTATTTGAATGAGGCACACCGATGGGCTTTCGAAGCGATGGTTGTTTTCGGAGAGACAGCTCCTAATTTGACAAATCTGATTCGTTACAATATTGCCAACAACCGTCCTCTTGTGGCACAACGATTTATCAATATACTCAAACAATCGTTATTTTACAAAAAAGAGGCAATCGCATACGAACGAATGTTGCCTTCCGGCAAAGTTCCGGGATTAAAAGCTCTTTCTCACCAGGAAGGAAAGCCGGCTCGTTTTGCCAATGTAATGAACCTGGGCCCCGAATTACGCTATCTCTGTGAGAGGGACTCGTCAGACCGTATGGCCTTCGAGTATTTGATGAGTGATTTGTTGTTGAGTAATCAGGTGGTGCGTTTTGTGGAAAATCTGGGTCGGATCCGTGCTTTCTCTTATCCGGCTTTACCAACCCTCTATGAGGAAGCTCTCTATATTTACAAGCTTGGCGTAGACGAGAAAACGTTTAATTCGTTGGGATTTAATGTGAGTAAGCAGACTGTGAACCGTTTTAATGCCTATTATAAGCTTCTTAAAAGCGGCAATATGCAGTTGCTCAAAGAGCAATTTGGCGATACATACTGGTATTACCTCAACTTTACCAGTCCGTACGGAAGTAAAATTATCAATAAATAGCATTGTATGAGCTATTCTTCTTATCGAAAATATTATACGTTTGCCTTTGCAATGGTCGTAATAACCAATTTGCTTGTAACAGGTTGTATAAATGCACCTGTAACTCCCGATGACACAATAAAGACTTGCCCTGTGCTATCTCCAGATTATACAGGAGTATCCTTCCCGTCTAATATTGCTCCCCCAAATTTTCTAATAAAAGAAGAGGGTGAAGCTTTCTCCGTAGAATTCGGAACGGATGGACAAACACTTTTTTCATATACAATCGATGTGCCCGAAGTGATAATAAAAGAGCGGGATTGGCGTAAACTGCAGAAAGCAGCGACAGGAAAGGACTTTTTTATACGCATAACAGTTTTGCGAAACGAGAAGTGGCTCCGGTTTGCCGATGTGAAAAATACCATGTCTGATAAAGCTATTGATGGTTTTCTTGTATATCGCTTACTCTATCCTGGGTATGAATTGTGGAACGAAATGGGTATCTATCAACGGGATCTGACCTCGTATGATGAAACTCCACTGATAGAAAATAAAGAGTTGGAAAAGGGATGTGTAAACTGCCATACCTTCAGCCGTAACTCTCCCGAAAATATGATGATTCACGTACGTGGCAAGTTGGGCGGAACGATCATTAAGCACGGAGACAAGATAACAAAGGTGAATGTTAAGGGTGAAGGAATGCCTAATGGAGGTGCTTATGCTGCCTATCATCCATCGGGAAAGTATATTGCCTTTTCGGCCAACGAGATTCAGCAATTCTTTCATTCTACAGGAAAAAAACCGATTGAAGTAAGTGATTTGGAAGCAGATCTTCTGGTATATGATGTGGAACGGAATCAAATAATTACCGATTCTGTGATTTCAGGAAGAAGATATATGGAAACTTTCCCGAACTGGAGTCCGGATGGTTCTCATCTCTATTATTGCCGGGCAGAGGCTTATGAAGATGGCATGCCCCTGGATAGTATTCGTTACAATCTGTACAGTGTTACCTTTGATCAGCGTACGCATGCTTTTGGTGCTCCTGAATGTGTATATAATGCTTCTTCGAATGGGAAAAGTGTTTCATTTCCTCGAGTATCTCCAGACGGAAAATACCTGATGTTCACTCAGTCTGATTACGGTAATTTTTCCATTTGGCATCCGGAGAGCGAACTTTGTCTGATAACCCTTTCTACGGGTGAAATGCGAATAATGGACGAGGTGAACAGCGACGATGTTGAAAGCTACCATACCTGGTCGTCTACGGGTGAGTGGTTTGTATTTAGCAGCAAGCGTCAGGATGGCCTTTGGGCCCGGCCTTTCATCGCTTACTTCGATTCAAAGACCGGAAAAGCACAAAAACCTTTCGTCCTACCGCAACGCGATCCAGAATTCTATGATAACTTTACGAAAACATTCAATTTGCCCGAGCTGATTGTCAGTCCTATAACAGACAGTAATTCTTTTGTACGCGAAGCCCGGAATAATCCTAAGCAATTGAATCCCTGATTGTTAATGTAATTACCCTTTTAAAGAATAAGGCTTTTTAACCCTTTTGTTGCTTTTTATACTTCTTGGGTGACATGCCCATCATTTTGGTGAAGAGGCGGGTAAAGTAATAGCTGTCGTCGATACCTACCTTGTGGCAGATCTGATTTATTTTCATGTCTGTAAAATCCAATAGACGGCAGGCCTGTTGTACTTTAAGCTGATTGAAATAGTAAATTGGAGAATATCCGGTACGTCTATTAAACAAAATAGAGAAATGTGACGGAGAGTAACCGATATGATCGGCTATTTCGGTTAATGAAAGTTTTTTCTCGATATTTTCTTTCATAAAATGAATGGCTGCAGTTACCAGGTCGTTTTCTGTAGATTCGTCCTTTATGGCGTTTCTGTATTGTTGCAAATACCTTAAAGATCCCAGAAAATGAAAATACACTGAACTGGCATAAAGCAAATTCTCGTGACTATAGCCCATTTCATAGGTGTGAAATATCTCTTCAAACAAATCTATCCGTCCACTGATTCTGGAATTAACAGAGGGCTTTATATCTATTGGATAACTTAAACCGGCGGAAAATTGAGCAGCAAGCTTTCCTTTAAAATGAATCCAGTATATGGTCCATGGGTTGCTTTCGTCTGAGCCATATTTGTGCGGAACACCTGCAGGTAATATAAAATATTGATTACACTTGACCTGATGCATTTCATTGTTAACCGAGAACCATCCGGCTCCTTCCACACAATAGATAAGTATATATTGAGAAATAGGCTCACTTCTTTCCCTGAAATGATTTTCGGCCTTTGGGTAGTAGCCAATATCTGTTATGTGAAGAGTTGATGAAATCGGGTCTTTTTCCATCTCATGAATAATGGCAAGAGGTAATATCAAAGCTCTTTCTCCACTAAATCCATCTTTTCGTTTCTTCATCTGCTTGATTATAAGTGAAGCAAATGTAATTTTTATTTGCAATAGTTTTATTATGAATATTAGATAAATCATAATATTATCCATCTTTTATTATTTTTATCTATTTATTCCAATTGTCTTTTGAAGTTCCTTTGCAATGCGAAATCTTATTTATCTTTTTAATATCATGAAACAAACAAACACGGTTTATCTTTTACTTATCAGCTTGGTCTCTGCTATGGGAGGGCTGCTCTTCGGTTATGACTGGGTGGTGATTGGCGGAGCTAAAATTTTCTATGAACCTTTTTTCGATCTGGAAGGATCGGCTGCTCTTCGCGGATGGGCTATGAGCAGCGCGTTAATAGGCTGTTTGGTGGGAGCTTTGCTTGCCGGAGCCTGGAGCGACCGTTATGGTCGGAAAAAGATGTTGATATTGGCTTCGGCATTGTTTGTCGCATCGGCTATAGGTACAGGTGCTGTAAATAGCTTTACCTGGTTTGTTATATACCGCATTTTAGGAGGGTTCGGTATAGGCATTGCTTCAAATATATCCCCGATTTACATTGCCGAGGTTTCTCCTGCATCAGTAAGAGGAAAATTTGTATCTCTGAATCAATTAACAATCGTGATAGGGATTTTGGCTGCTCAGTTGGTAAATTGGCAGATTGGCGAATATTTTACCCAAGGAAGCGAAACGTTGACTCCCGAAAGTATTGAACAGGCATGGCGCTGGATGTTTTGGGCCGGGCTGATTCCTGCAGGTTTGTTTTTTGTCCTTTCGTTTACGATTCCCGAAAGCCCGCGCTGGCTTGCCGTTAATGGGATGGAACAGGCTGCCCTGAAGGTTTTTACACACATTGGAGGGGCGGCGTATGCACAAAACGCACTGGCCGATATGCAAATTGTTTCCGGTGCAGAAAGTCAGGTAAATTGGCGAACCTTGATGCAGCCAGGTGTTCGCAAAGTATTGATTATAGGAGTGGTGTTGGCTGTTTTACAGCAATGGTGCGGGATAAATGTGATTTTTAACTACGCACATGAAATATTTTCGGCCGCAGGTTATGCTGTCTCCGATGTATTAATGAATATAGTTGTTACAGGAGTTACAAATCTTATTTTCACTTTTGTTGCCATTTATACAGTCGACAAATGGGGACGAAGGGCACTGATGTTTGTTGGATCAATAGGTCTGGCATTGATATATGCCTTGCTGGGAACTTGTTCCTTTCTGGGGGTAAGCGGATGGCCCATGTTATTGTTGGTTGTTATGGCAATCGCCTGTTACGCCATGTCTCTTGCTCCGGTTGTTTGGGTGGTTCTTTCTGAAATATTCCCGGTTAAAATACGTGGTGCAGCCATGGCTCTGTCTACTTTCTTTCTTTGGGTTGCCTGTTTTATACTCACCTATACATTCCCCTTGTTTAACGAAATGTTGGGAGCCGCAGGTACATTCTGGATTTATGGTGGAATTTGTTTGGCAGGATTCCTGTTTATAAAATTACATCTTCCCGAAACGAAAGGAAAAAGCCTGGAACAAATTGAAAATGAATTAACAAAATAAACATATTCTCTTTATGTGTAATCATGTAAACGTTTGGGAAGAAGATATTTTTCTTCCCACCTATGGAATTGGTAAGCCTGAGAAAAATCCTATGTTTTTAGAAAACAGGGTGTATCAGGGCAGCAGTGGTGTTGTATATCCATATCCGGTAATTGAAAAGATAGAAGATACATGCGCTGATAAAAAGTATCATGCTGTATATCTTGAAAATGAATATATCAAGGTTATGATTCTCCCGGAATTGGGAGGAAGGGTACAGATGGCTTATGATAAAATAAAAGAGCGTCACTTTATATACTACAATCAGGTAATAAAACCGGCATTGGTTGGCCTTACCGGTCCCTGGATTTCGGGGGGAATTGAGTTTAACTGGCCACAGCATCACCGGCCAAGTACTTTCTTGCCGATAGATTTCTCCATTGAAAAGAATGAAGACGGTAGTGCAACTGTTTGGGTAAGTGAACAGGAACGGATGTTTCATCAGAAGGGAATGGCTGGTTTTACCCTGCGGCCCGGTCGGGCGGTTCTGGAGATACAAGGGAAATTGTACAATCCTACTCCGGTTCCACAAACATTCCTTTGGTGGGCAAATCCAGCCGTAGCAGTTAATGAACACTATCAATCCGTATTTCCGGCTGATGTGAACGCGGTTTTTGATCATGGAAAAAGGGATGTGTCAAAATATCCGATAGCAACCGGAACCTATTATAAAATGGATTATTCGGCAGGTGTGGATATTTCACGCTACAAGAATATTCCGGTTCCCACTTCTTATATGGCCATAAAATCTAAATATGACTTTGTGGGTGGATACGAGAATGACACGAAGGCGGGTGTTCTTCATGTGGCCAATCACCATGTATCTCCCGGAAAGAAACAGTGGACGTGGGGAAACAGTGATTTTGGTCAGGCCTGGGATCGTAACCTTACCGATGAGGATGGTCCGTATATTGAATTGATGACGGGTGTTTTTACCGATAATCAACCCGACTTTTCATGGCTTCAACCTTACGAAGAGAAGACATTTACTCAATATTTCATGCCCTACAGAGAATTAGGTGTGGTGAAAAATGCAACATCCGATTTGCTTATGAATCTGGATGCAATTGGTAAAATTGCCTTGTTGAAAGTATTTGCCACTTCACTGCAAAAGCAAATCAGGATGGTGGTAAAGTATCTGGGCGAAGTTTGTTTCGACTGTATGGCCGATTTATCTCCGGAGGCTGTTTTTGAATCGGAAGTTCCGGTTGCAGATGTCTCAAAATCAGAAGTGTTTATCTATGCTTCTTCCGGTAAATTATTACTTTCGTGGTTGCCCGAGCCGGATGCGATTAAGGAAATTCCTGATCCTGCAAAACCTGCACTGGATCCTTCGGATGTTCAGTCTACGGAACAACTTTACCTTACTGGACTTCATCTGGAGCAATACCGTCACGCAACTTATAAAGCGACCGATTACTATGAAGAGGCGCTTCGCCGTGATGCGGGAGATGTTCGCAATAATAACGCCATGGGACTTTTTCTTATTCGTAAAGGTCAGTTTGCAAAAGCGGAACCATTTCTGCGCCGGGCGGTAAAAACACTTACCGAACGTAACCCTAATCCGTATGATGGTGAGCCGTTATATAACTTAGGTTTATCTCTTAAATTTCAGGGAAAAGACGATGAGGCGTACGAGTTTTTTTATAAAGCGTGCTGGAATGCAGCTTGGCAAGATGCCGGATATTATTCGTTGGCTCAGCTTTCGGTTTCGAAAAGTGAGTGGAACGACGCACTTTGTGAAATTGACAAATCACTGATTCGGAACTGGCATAATCATCGCGCACGCCATTTAAAGACGCTTATTCTACGTCACCTTGGACGCTCATCGGATGCTTTGTCGTTGATCAAAGATTCCTTGGAGCTTGATCCCTTTAATTTCGGTTGTCTTTTTGAAAGATACCTCATCACTGAAAAGGAAGAAGATCTGCAGATATTAAACAAGCTGATGCGTGGAGAGTCGCATAATTATGAAGAATTGGCCCTTGATTATGCCAATGCCGGTTGTTGGACGGATGCGTTGCAAGTGGCTGATGTTGCTATTTCGTTGGTATCCAATCTGAATGCAATTATGTATTATTACAAGAGTTGGTTCCTGGCTAAACTGAATCTTACTGAGGAGTTGACACTCTCGATACAAGAGGCCGAGAAGCAAGATCCGGGATACTTTTTCCCAAATCGCGTAGAAGCGATTCTGGCTTTGCAAGCAGTTGTTTCTACTTCCCAATCGACGCCTAAAGCTTTGTATTATTTAGGTAATTTGTGGTACGATAAACGTCAGTATCCGGAGGCTATCGAGGCATGGGAAAAGTCGGTTAAACAGGATGCTTCTTTCCCCACAGTGCTTCGTAATTTGTCATTGGCCTGTTTTAATAAACTGTCAAAAATAAATGAGGTTGTAATTCTTTTGGAAAAGGCTTTTCAGCTAGACACATTGGATGCACGTATCTTAATGGAGCTGGATCAACTGTATAAACGCTTGAACAGACCGCACGCGGACCGCTTATCTTTTCTAAATAAATATAAGGATACTGCATTTCGTCGTGATGATCTTTATCTGGAGTATGTCACTTTGTTGAATCAACTTGGACGGTATGAAGAGGCTATTCAGTTAATTGATGCACGTAAGTTCCATCCCTGGGAGGGTGGCGAAGGAAAAGTTCCGGCACAATATCAGTTGGCACGCATTGAATTGGTAAAGAAATACATTGCTGAAAACAAATATGAAGAGGCATTGGTGTTAATTGATCAATGTTATATTTATCCCCCTAATTTGGGTGAAGGTAAACTGCATGGTGCTCAGGAGAACGATTTTGACTATTATAAAGGCTGTGTTATGGAAGGGCTGAACCATAAAGAAGAAGCTTCCGTTTTATTCCTCAAAGCAAGTACCGGAAATAGTCAGCCGGCCGTAGCGATATATTATAATGATCAGAAACCCGATAAGATATTCTATCAGGGGTTGGCCTTGTTGAAGCTGAATAGGGAAATTGAGGCTCGAAGCCGTTTCAATAATCTTATCTCCTATGGTGAAAAGCATTTGTATGACGAATTTAAAATGAATTACTTTGCAGTTTCTCTGCCCGATTTGCAAATATGGGACGACGATATGACCAAGAAAAACCGTATACATTGTTATTATCTTATGGGCCTGGGGTATTTGGGATTAGGTAACAGGAAAAAGGCTATTGAATATTTTTCCGAACTTTTAAATTTGGATAGTAATCATATTGCTCACTTTTTATTTAATAATATCAAAATAAGCAATAACCTATTTAATTAATATAATATTATGATTCGATTAGAAATGAAATTGATTATTCTTTTCTTCTTGTTGATAGGATTTACTTCAGTCCAAGCTCAGGAGTCGCTTTCTCTAGCTGGGGTATGGAGTTTTAAACTGGATTCGCACGACGAAGGAGAAAAGAATAATTGGCAAAATAATCATTTTAGCCAACAGATTTATTTACCCGGTACTACAGATGAGGGGCATTATGGTTTTAAAACTACAGGTTCCGATTTCGGTATTCTTACCCGCGCCTACAAATACTATGGTCCGGCTTGGTATCAGCAAGAAATTGTGATACCCGGAAATTGGGCTTCTAAAAGAGTTTATCTTGAATTGGAACGGGTTATCTGGCAATCGAAAGTTTTTGTTGACGGAAAAAAGGTGTCTGTTCAGGATGCCCTTAATTCTCCTCACTTGCACGATTTGGGCTTTTTATCTCCGGGGAAGCATACGCTTTCTATTCGCATTAACAATGATACCATTTATAATATTGGAGATAAAGGCCATGCCTATACGGAGTATACGCAAAGTATCTGGAATGGAGCTGTTGGAAAGATTCGTCTGGTTGCCAAAGATAAGATTCGTCTGGGTAACCCACAGCTGTTTACCAAAGTGAATCCGTGTATCCTGACTATTAAAGATACTTTATTCAATGAGTCGGGAAAGAGGGTTTCTGTTTCATTGCAATATAAGCTAATGGATCGCCAAAGTGGCGAATTAATTTATAGTGAGTCGGTTCCTTATAAGATGGAAAAGGGACGGAACCTGCTGGAATATAAAGCGGAAATGCCCAAGTCTATCCGTTTGTGGAACGACATTTCACCCAATCTGTATATCCTGAAAATGGAGATAGTTGATAAGGATAAGGTACGAGACAGTAAGGAAATAGAATTTGGATTCCGGGAGGTGTCTGCTTCAAACTCAAAGATTCTGTTGAATGGGAAACCGGTTTTTCTTCGTGGAAATCTGGATTGTGTACATTTCCCTCTTACGGGATATCCATCTTGTAAAGTAGAGGATTGGGAAAAGATATTCAGAATTTACAAATCGTATGGTTTAAATCATGTACGTTTTCACTCGTGGTGCCCTCCTGAAGCCGCTTTTATTGCGGCCAACCGTATCGGAATCTATATTCAGGCTGAAACAATCTGGATTGACTGGTGGATGAGTGGTCCGGCTGATCGTCCGGAAATGGAAACCAAAGGGTATCCGCAAGGCTTAGGAAAGAATCCGACGGGTGATATCTATGTGCAGAAGGAATTGGATCGCATGGTTCAGGCTTATGGAAACAATCCCTCGTTTGTTATGATGTGTATTGGTAATGAACTGGGTAATTCCGATTTTGATGTGATGGAGAAGTGGATGAAAAAATACCATGATTCCGATAATCGCCGACTTTATGCCGCATCTACCGCTCGTAAGATAATGCCGACTGACCAGTACATGGCCACACATTATATAGACAAGTTAGGAGGAACGCGTGGTATAAAAGGTGGAGCATCCCTGGATTGGGATTTTGAAGAGGTATATTCCAAATCAACCATTCCGGTTCTTTCACACGAAATAGGGCAATGGCCGGTATATCCGCGCTGGAGTGAAATAAAAAAATATACAGGTGTTCTAAAAGCCCGTAATTTAGAAGAGTTCCGGTTGCAGGCCAGAAAGAATAAGCTGGAAGAACAAAATGAGGATTTTGTGCGTGCTTCCGGTGCATTAAATCAGATCATGTATAAGTATGAGATCGAATCTTTTTTAAGGACGCCCTCTTGTGCAGGGATTCAATTGCTAAGCATGCAGGATTATCAGGGGCAGGGTGAGGCATTGGTTGGATGGTTGGATGTTTTTTACGACAGCAAGGGCATTACTACGCCCGAACAATTCTGTGCGCATCACGACACCATTGTACCATTGCTCCGTTTGCCTAAATTTGTGTGGAAAAATGATGAAGCATTTAAGGCTACTGTTCAGTTGGCTCATTATGGAGACTATGACATTACCGATGCTGTTTATTGGAAAATAAAGGATGAATTGGGAAATGTAATTGACCGGGGTATTTTCCCATCTCAATTATTTAAACAGGCTACGTCTGACAAGATAGGTGTAATACAAAGTAAACTAACTGCTGTCAACAAGGCTTCCAAGCTAACGATCGAAGTTGGTCTGGCTGAGCGTCCGATAAAGAATACCTGGAATATATGGGTTTATCCTGCTAAACAACCTATTGAACAGGGGGATGTGTATGTGACGGACCGTTTTGACGCTGAAACCGAAAAACAGCTGAATGCCGGTAAGAATGTGTTACTTGATGCTTCAGCTTTGGGTACGGATGTTACATCCGATCCGATCAGCTTTTATCCGCTTTACTGGTCGCTGACCTTCTTTCCCGGTCAGGGTAAAAATACGATTGGAATGCTGGTCCGCGACAATCATCCGGCTTTAGCTCAGTTTCCATCAGATTATCACAGCGACTGGCAATGGCAGTCAATTTATAAGAATGCCCGTGCGTTTTATTTGAATGATATGCCCGAGAACTATAAGCCCATAGCTCAGCCTGTGGACGATTTTCACCGGAATAATAAGTTGGGGGCTATCTTTGAAATGAAAGTGGCAAAAGGCAAATTACTGATTTCGGGATTCAGTATAAAGGACGATGCTAATCCGGTTGCAAAACAATTGAAAAGCAGTTTACTTTCCTATATGAATTCGCAGAATTTTAATCCTGATCAAGAGTTAACAATAACAGATTGTCGTGCCAGGTTTTCTTTTATTGAACCTGTTAAGAGTGAGGCTCCCAAAGAGTTCACCCAATCTTTGCTTTATATTAAGTGTGCCGCGAAACAAAAGGAGGTAAACCAGGATTTGGTGTGGAGCAAATCAAATGACACATATGAGGCAAAAAAGGGTACGAGTTATTCTGTTGTGTGTGACGGTACATGGAAAGATGAAAAGGGTACAGCCTGGCATGGAAAAGAGATGAATTTAGAGATTAAATGTCCTGCCGGAGTAATTGGTTCTCTTTATGTATTCTTTCATGACTGGAGCGATGATGGTAGAAAAGGATTGATTACCTTCGAAGGAAGGGACTATAAACTGGACAAACATGATGGCAAAGGCCAGTGGGTAAAATTACACGTGATGAGAGAAGATTCCAACGACGGAGTAATTGTGTTAAAAGCCAAAGTCACCTCAGGTCCTAATTTAATGATTACTCAGGTTGCATTTGTGGAAGAATAAAGTATAGTATTAAATAATCTACTGAGCCCTACTAAAATATGCATTATTTAAGTAGGGCTTTTTATTGTTCTAAGGGGGTTCTATTTAAAAATCTATTTGTCACTTAGGGGATATAGAGCATTTGTGCGTCTTATAGATAGTTTAATTAACTATTATATGATAAGACTTAATGGTACTTTGAGCTTAAATAGGATATGGATAGTCCTATTTATAGGGATTGTCTTTCCTTTAAATGCTTGTGTAAAGGACTTTGTTAACCATGTAAACACTTTACAGGGTACAAATTCTCGTTTTGAGCTGACAAGGGGAAATACTTATCCTACGTTGGCCATGCCCTGGGGTATGAATTTCTGGACCCCGCAGACGGGGATCAATCGGGATGGATGGATTTACCAGCATTTTAAGGATTCGATACGTGGATTCAGGCAAACGCATCAGTGTAGTTCGTGGACAAACGATTACGCGGCTTTTTCGTTGATGCCGGTTTCCGGGAAATTGGTGGTAAACCAATACGACAGGGCGTTGCGATTTAATCATGCGAATGAAGTGGCTAAGCCACACTATTATAAGGTAACCTTTGATAACCGGATTACGACCGAAATGTCGCCTACCGAGAGGGGTGTCTATTTTCGATTTACCTTTCCAAAAGCGGATAATGCATATGTGGTTCTGGATGCCAACAATGGCGGAAGCATGGTGCGCATCTATCCCGAAGAACAAAAAATTGTTGGTTATTGCAGAAACGCAAACCATTCGGTGCCGAAAGGTTTTACCAATTACTTTGTGGTGAAATTCAATAAGCCGTTTATGGCCCATGGAGTATGGCGTAATGCCGCCGGAGATATTACTCCCGGCAGTAAAGAGGCTTTTGGAGATTATGTTGGTTCATACATTCAGTTTACACCCGGTGAGACCGTGGAGGCCAAGGTAATTTCGTCGTTTATAAGCATTGAGCAGGCAGAGCTAAGCTTTGCAAAGGAGCTGGAAGGTTTGCAGACTTTAGAGCAGGCTAAAACAAATGCTCAGAATGCATGGAATGAGCAATTAGGGAAAGTGGAGGTGGAAGGCGGAACGGACGAAGAGGTGGCTACTTTTTATTTCTGTTTCTTCCGGTCTATGCTTTTTCCCCGCAAATTTTATGAATTGGATGCGAACAATAATCCTATCTATTATAGTCCGTACGACGGACAGCTTCATGAAGGATACATGTATACCGACAATGGTTTCTGGGATACCTTCAGAGCTCAGTTTCCGCTTAATGCGTTACTACATCCGCAAATGCACGGACGATATGTTAAATCGCTCATAGATGCATACGACCAAAGCGGATGGTTGCCATCGTGGTCGTTTCCGGGACACAGTTGCGGAATGGTTGGTAACCATGCTGCTTCGTTGTTGGCAGATGCCTGGGTGAAGGGTATTCGCACCTTCGATCCCGAAAAAGCATTGGCGGCCATGTATCATGAAGCAACGAATAAAGGGCCCCATGGTCCGTCTAACGGACGTGATGGATGGCGTGAATATTTTCAGTTGGGTTATGTACCCTATCCCGAATATGGCGAGTCGGTTGCGAAAACACTGGAATTTTGTTACGATGATTTCTGTGCGATGCAGTTGGCCAAGCTTACGGGAAACCGTTATTATGAAACAATTTTTGGCCGTCAGATCTTTAATTACAAGCAAGTGTACGATACCGGAACCCGGTTTATGAGAGGCCGGAAGAAAGATGGAAGTTGGGTGGGCAACTTTGATCATACCGAATGGGGTGGTCCCTACACCGAAGGCTCGGCATGGCATTATCACTGGTCGGTTTTTCATGATGTGCAGGGATTGATCAACCTGATGGACGGAGACCGTAATTTTGTAGCCAAACTTGACTCGGTATTTTCGGTTCCCAACACTTTTAAGGTGGGAACATACGGTCGGGTGATACATGAGATGACGGAGATGGCTATGATCAATATGGGGCAGTATGCCCATGGTAATCAGCCTATTCAGCATATGATTTATCTATATAACTATGCGGGTGCTCCCTGGAAAACGCAGTATTGGGCAAGAGAGGTGATGAATAAGCTGTATAGCTCGGGACCGGATGGCTATCCCGGGGATGAGGATCAGGGACAGACATCGTCGTGGTATGTTATCAGTGCCATGGGATTGTATTCCGTTTGTCCGGGTACCGACCAGTATGTTATTGGATCGCCTGTATTTCCTAAAATGACAATTCATCTGGAGAATGGCAAAACACTCATATTGGAGGCTGCAGGTAATTCTTTAGAGAACCGCTATATTCAGTCGGCTTCCCTCAACGGAAAAAGCTTTACCCGTACGTGGTTAACCTATAAGGAACTTACAGAGGGAGGTATCATCCGTTTTAAGATGGGCAGTAAACCCAACCGGGCCTGGGGTGTAGCTTCTTTTGACAGGCCCTATTCTGTATCAACCAAACTTAAATAATTATTCATGAAGAATTTAGCTTTACTTTCTGTATTGATCGTAGCTACAGGATGCGGAAACATGTCGAAGCCGACCGCTGTTTACGAACCTATGGAAACGAATTCATTACGTGCACCGGCTTATCCGCTGGTAACCATTGATCCTTATACCAGTGCCTGGTCGTTTTCTGACAAACTGAATGAGGATGAAACTAAACATTGGACCGGCAAACCTTTCCCGTTGTTGGGTGGGATACGGGTGGATGGAAAATCTTATCGGTTCATGGGCAGGGAGGAGATACCTTTGCTTCCTGTGTTGGAAACAGCGGCAAGTATGAAGTGGGAAGGTGTATATACAGAAACAAAACCAACAGGCAACTGGATGGCAGCCGATTATCAGCCGGCAGGATGGAAAAAGGGGGTGGGAGCCTTCGGTACAGATGGTAATCCCAACCGTGAAACACCCTGGAATACACGTGACATCTGGGTGCGCCGCAGTTTTGATCTGGGTGAAGATGTAAGTAAAGAGACTCTCTATCTGAAATTCTCGCACGATGATAATATCGAAATCTATATCAATGGAATGGAGGTTGCCACCACCGGACGTGGATTGAATTATGACCTGATAAAGGAGATTCCGGCCGAGGTAATCGCCTCTCTTAAGCCTACCGGGAATGTGATTGCTGCGCATTGCTTGAATGACGTGGGCGGAGGATATGTGGATTTCGGTATTATGAAGAAGGTGAAACGTGGTGATACCTTTGAAGCGGTGGCCGAACAGCTTTCGGCTCAGGTGTTACCTACGCAGACATTCTATACGTTCCGTTGCGGACCCGTTGATCTGGACGTAATCTTTACGGCACCGGCATTGATGGACGATCTGAATATTCTTTCATCTCCGTTTAACTACCTGACTTATCAGGTTCGCTCTACAGATGGGGCTTCGCACGATGTGCAGATTTATGTGGAGGCCACCCCTCAATGGGCGGTTGACAAGGTGGAACAGCCGGTTACATTTGAACGGGGAAGTAAAAAAGGTATCGGTTACCTTAAGACGGGTACTGCCGAACAGGCTGTTTTAGGTAAGAAAGGTGATGATTTACGGATTGATTGGGGGTATTTCTATCTGGCGGCTGCCGAAAGTGATCGTACAGCGCTAAAGATGAATGCGTACTACGATAGCAAGAAGGAGTTTATGGAAACCGGAACCTTGAGTGCGGACGGCGGACGTACATCCGGTGATATGCAAAAAGAGATGACGGTTTTGGCATTTACCGATAATTTAGGAAAAGTGGGCGACAAAAAGACTGGAGGCCACCTGATGATCGGGTACGATGATTTGTATTCCATTCAGTACTTTAACGATAACCGAATGGCCTACTGGAAACAGGAGGGTAAAGTGGATATAATGAAAGCATTTGAAGATGGAGAAAGGTTGTATCCGGAGCTGATGAAGCGTTGCGGCGAATTCGATAAGCAGATGATGACCGACGCTGCTGCTGCCGGAGGCAAGTCGTATGCCGAATTGTGTGCTTTGGCCTACAGACAGGCAATAGCAGCTCATAAATTGGTTACCGATAAAGAGGGTAATCTGTTATTCCTGTCCAAAGAAAATTTTAGCAACGGATCTATCGGTACGGTGGATGTAACTTACCCTTCGGCTCCTTTGTTCCTGGTGTATAATCCTGATTTATTGAAGGGGATGCTTAATCCGATTTTCTATTACAGTGAAAGCGGTAAATGGACAAAACCCTTTGCCGCCCACGATGTAGGTACTTATCCGTTGGCTAACGGTCAGACTTACGGAGGCGATATGCCGGTAGAGGAATCGGGCAATATGTTGATCCTTACAACCGCAATCGCTTGTGTGGAGGGTAATGCCGATTATGCTGCGAAACACTGGGATGTACTTACTACCTGGGCCGATTACCTGCAAAAAGAGGGGTTAGATCCGGAGAATCAGTTGTGTACAGATGATTTTGCCGGCCACTTTGCCCATAACACCAATCTTTCAATCAAGGCAATCATGGGGGTTGCAGGTTACGGAAAACTGGCCGGTATGCTTGGAAAGAAGGATGTGGAGGCAAAATATATGCAGACTGCCCGCGACATGGCTGCCAAATGGGTAGAGATGGCAAAGGATGGCGATCATTACAAACTTACATTTGATAAATCGGGAACCTGGAGTCAGAAGTACAACCTTGTTTGGGACCGCTTGCTTGGATTCAATATTTTCCCGACAGAGGTTGCTGCAACCGAACTTACATTTTATAAGACAAAGCAAAATGCTTATGGTCTGCCGCTGGATAACCGCGAAGATTATACGAAGTCCGACTGGATTATCTGGACTGCTTGTCTTACCGGTTCACAGGCCGATTTCGATGCATTGGTGAATCCGGTATGGAAGTATGCGAATGAAACATCTACCCGTGTGCCTTTGAGTGATTGGCATATGACGTCAAACGGATCTCAGCGTGGCTTCCAGGCCCGTTCGGTTGTAGGTGGTTACTTTATGCGTATGCTGGAAAAGAAATTAATGAAATAAGTGTTCTCAATTAATATGGATCAGTTTTAAACGCTTAAGAGTAATAAGATTCCTCTCTTAAGAAGTTTGTACTTTGTTTTGTGTAGTAGGTCACGGACGTTTTAAACGTTTTCGTGACCTACTTTTTTTGAGCTATAAAGCTATTTTGTGCTTAGAACTTATTTAATCAGGAGCGGCTGATCTGAAGCCCCTTGTCCGATAAACTCATATCTACGAAGCGCGCATTGGCGTTGGGCGGATTTTGGACAAGTATTTCTTTTATTCGGCTTGCGGCAACCGGATCTTTAGCAATCATGTACAGATAACCTCCTCCTCCTGCTCCCGGTAATTTGTATCCAAGTGTATAGTCTTTAATCTGGTTGATAATCGCCTCGATGGCCGGAGGATTTGTCCCGCTGTCGAGTGCTTTATTCTGTTGCCATGTTTTGCCGACTAATGTAGCCACTTCGGTAAAGTTACCCCTTTGGATAGCTTCGTAGGTGTCGAGCGCGTGTAACTTCATTTCCTGTAAAAGATCGAGGTGTTCGGTGGAATTAAGAAACATGCTGCTTACAATTTCGGCCAGAATTCCCTTGGCGGTACGTGTAATCCCGGTGTAATAGAGCAGATGGCAGGGTTTATATTCCGGACTACTGAAGATGAAATCGGGCAACCAACGTACCAATGGCAATTGGTCGAAGCCCCGGCCTGTCTGAAGCAGTTTCACTCCCTGCAGCACACCTCCGAACTGATCCTGCCATCCTCCTCCTGTGGTGAGAAGTTGTTCGAGCACCAACGTACGCCGGCAGATTTCGTTTTTATCCCATGCCAATCCACAGAAGTCGTTAACTGCTCCTAATACGGTTGCCGCAAGTACAGAACTGGTTCCTAGTCCCGAGCCCGCAGGGATGGCTGCCAACAGGGTGACTTCAATGCCGGATCCGAAGGCTTTAAGTCTTTCTTCGAGAGTGGAATAATTACCTTGACCAAATTGGGGTACGAATCCAGCTAAAGAAAGAGCTGCTTTGGGTATGGAGAAGGGGGAGCCTACTTTCGAAAAGTCGCTCAGCTCGTCGTATGTAGTGATTATCTCCATAGCTCCCAGATCGATAGAACGCAGAACAATCTGAAATGTTTTGCTGGGTTTGATGTATACCTGCAGGGGAGGCTGACCGTTTAATTCGATGGCCATGTTCACCACATTTCCTCCGGAATAAAGGCAGAATGGAGGAGTGTCTGTCCATCCTCCGGCAAGGTCGATACGAACCGGACTTCTTCCCCATACGATCTGGTCGGAATAGACGTTGAGACGAGGTTCTTGCTTAGTTTCGGAAATTGATCCTACAAGCCCTTCGCGAAGCAATGAAAACGAGGCTTTCTCGTCGGTTATATACTGGTTGTCGCCAAGCAAACGAAGGGTTCTGGCACGGAACATATGGTTGTGCATCCGATTGAGCAGAGTTGCATCCTCGGGCAGCGGGGGAGGTAAGGGTATGCCGCCTTTGGCAAATTCGCCGGCTGCATCAGCGAGGTTGAGCTGATAGAATACGCTTCGCTCGTAATTGGATGCTAATTGGACCCAGTTTTCCTGTCGAAACAGAGTTCGTTGGGCATAGAGTCTGGACAGGTTGGCTGAGGCTGATATCTCGTCGGCCGATAATCTGGGTGCATTTAGCCAAAGTGTTTTTCCCTCTTCCAGTTGGGGCTCGCATATCATCCAGCGAAGGAGCATGCCCAATTGTTCGATGGATTCGCAATAGGGGAATAGTGGGGCCGATTGTAAATCGCCTGTTTGTCCGCTCATTGTTGTCGATAGATCTATTTCTCGAGCCGAAAACCAGTCGGCCACCGGTTTACCCATCCAATGGGTCTCAGCATGGAAGAGATCTCCTTTAAAAGCATCGTTTAATCCGTAGGGGCGGGCTACCCATCCCTTGTCTCTTAACGGAATTACATCCACACAAATGCCCGGCGGAACAGAAAGTTGCCAGTCGTTGGCCGGTATTCCGGTCAGAATATTGTTCCTGCTGATTTTCCAACCAGTACCTACGTAGCTGTTTTCTATCCAAATATTTTCATTCTCTGCCGTAAGAGGCTTTTTCATTATGGAATTTTGCACAAACATAGCCGGATTGGGCTTTACTTTGCGGTGCATGATTTCACGTTGGTCCCGAACCAGATTCTGTACGGAAAGGGTAGAGGATATGAGCTCCTTGCTGGTACCGTAATGATAGAATTCACCCCCCTGAAGTGGAAGAATGGCTACGGAAAGCGAATTTAGTTCCGGATCTTTAACGCTGGGGTTACAACCCAGAGCACGACCGAAGTCGGAATACAGATCATAGTATTTTAATCCGTATTCGCCTTCTCCTTCCGAGCGCTTCATTAATAGCTCTACAGCCCGGTCGCTTAATATCCAGATTCCTATATCCATCAGGAACAGATGTGTTTTTGCCAGAGCTCCCAATTCATCGAGAGAGGGTTTTTGCAACATAAAGTCGAGTGCATCAGGATGTTTTCGATCTGAAACAAACACTCCGTGGTGAGTGGCCAGCGATGGTTCAACCCACAATCCGTAGCATACCACATCTGCTTCAGGTATAGGTTGCAGTGCTTTTTCGGAACGGATATATACATCTCCACTGGCAATCAGGGTATGTAATGAATCGGGAGCCATTTTCATGATCCGTTCGTAGAGCGGAAGTTGGAGGTCGAGGAGCTTTTGTCCCAGACGCTGTCCTCTTTCCCATCTGAAAACGGGAACAGGGGTTAATATTTTACCTGACGGAGCATAGCCCGGCAGTCGCCTGCTTTGTCCGCCTGCATGTAGCAGAATCCGTTTTTCGGCAGCAAGCCATGTTTTTCGTTCTGTATAATTGTTTTCCTCTTTTCGGCAAGATTCCAGCAGCCACGCGGTTCCACCTCCCGACCCAAGTTTGGATCCTACAGGATCTGAAGTGCAGAACCATTCTTCGCGTGAAGCATTTTCCAGGTCATGAAAACTTTCCACCAGGTTGGGGGGCAGTGAGAGCAGTTTACGTATCATAGGTTGTTTTTTGTTTTTCCAATGGCAAATGTACATTATTATTCCTTAAATTGGAAGAACGAAGAAATTAACCATCTTTGAGGAGTTTGTTTTTCAGGATAATTTCCAGTGCCGCTTCTTTGTAGGTACGCGAAAGGGGTATTTTATTTTTCCCGATGCCTAAAAGATTCCCCTCGATGGAATCAATTTTATCGATATTAACAAGATAGGATTTATGTACCTGAACAAATCGCTCAGGTGGTAATTTTTGGAGAATGGTACGCAGGGTGGTGTGCGTTATTATTTTCCCATCGCTGGTGTAGATGGCTACATAATTTTCGACACCTTCGATAAAACGCATATCATTAAACCGTATTTTCTCCAGTTTCAGGTTGGTTTTTACAAATAGATAGTCCTGCACAACCGGAGTCTGCGAAGAGATCAACAGATCGTATACTTTGTTTACAGCCTTGAGAAAACGCTCGAAAGAGATAGGCTTTAGCAGGTAGTCGCTTACTTCGAGATCGTACCCCTTGATCGCATATTCGGCATATGCGCTGGTTATAATTACTTTAGGAGGGTTGCTCAAACTGTTCAACAGCTCGATTCCTGTCATATATGGCATTTCTATATCCAGAAATAACAGGTCGGCTTGCTGACTTTTGAGTTGATTATTTAACTGGATCGCGTCTTCGCAAACACCTACCAATTCGAGAAAATCAATTCTTTCCACATAGCTTTGCAGTCCCTTTCTGGCAATAGGTTCATCGTCTGTTATGATGCATTTTAGTTTCATCCGAATGTTGTTTATTTAACCAATTCAATTTCCATATGAGCTACATATGTTCCATTGGATTTTATATATTGAAGTTTGTGTTTTCCGGCATACAGTAATTCTAGCTGCCGTTGAAGGTTTTCAAGACCAATTCCCTTCTTGCCGTTATTTACAGCGTTAGCAGGGATGGAATTCCTGACTTCCAACGTCAGCCTGTTTCCTTTTTCAAGTCGGGCGTCTATCTGTATCCAGTAATCGCCTCCTACATATTTAAATGCATTTTCCACCAAAGGTAATAACAGAAGCGACTGAATAGGGTATGGTTTTAAAGCCGGATCGAAAAAGGTTTCAAGTTTAAGACTCTCTTTCATTCGTAATCTTTGTACCTCCATATAGGTTTCGATAAATTGAAATTCCTGTTCAATCGTAACCAAATGATTTACATCGTATAGTTGGTAGCGGAGCAGTTCCGAAAGTTTTTCTATGGTGCGACGTGGAGCCTCATTTTGCTCATCTATCTGAAAGTAGATGGTATTTAGCGTGTTGAATAAGAAATGAGGCCGGAATTGAGCTTTCAGGTACTTGAGTTCTGTTTCGGCTTGGTTGCTTTTTACCTTTTCATTCTGAAGCCGTTGTTCGATATACGCATCCAGAATCTGACTGCCCCTGTAAAAGGAATAGATGAAAATGAGAACCAGGGTGAAAATGACACTGGCAATAACAAGATCATCCAGATCCACCGGGTCATTAATAAAGTGGTGGATTATCATAACACACGGATTTATAAATAGTAACCCAACAATGACAATGATCAGATATTCGATCAATAGTCTTTTTACATTCAGCTTATCCGTATACTTTTCATTCCGCTTTAAAAGGTAATACATAAAGGCCTGAAACAGGTAGGCCATAATGGTGGCACCTATCCATTCTATCAGATTCTGACTGATAGGTCTTTCCCAAAATTTGTATCCATTGGGGGTGTCGGTAACAAGACGTATCCCTGCCATTACAATTAATGCAACAAATAGAGGGATTATCCAAAACCATTTTTCAAAACGTTTCATATCAGATTTATTTATTATACCGATGCTTTATAAACTAATTGTAGGAATATTACAAATTTATACGTTTTGTGTCAAAAGCTTCACCTTTTCGTTTGAATTCTTTTGATTCGAATCCTTTACTGAATTTCCAAGTAAATGAAATTCCCAGGATACAATGATCTTCCTTTTCAAAGGTACGGGCTGTGCTGTTGCCGATACGGGTGGTCATATTTACCCGGTTGGTATGGAACAGGTCGTTGGAATAAAGTGATATGCTGGCTCTGTCGTTCCATAACTTTTTTTGAATACCGGCTGTAATCTGTCCGAAGGAGGCTATTTTCATTTGCCCCATGGCCATTCGCCCATTATAATATCCGGTCAGCTCTGCCAACCAACCCTTACCTAGCAAAAAGCGGTTCCCTATGTGAAGCATCAGCGTTGTTTGTGCAGTTTTGTTTGCGTCTTGTATCAGGTTCCATTCATATTGATTGTGTGTTAAGCCGATACTGGCGGTAGACTGCACATACTTTACAGGCGAGAGATTACCGGCACTTAATCGGACTCCGTAAGATTTGTAAGTAGCAAGGTTTTTAGGCATCACATATACTCGTTTGCTGTTTTCGCTCAGAATAAAAGATTTAGCGATTACGTCGTTAGTCTGATTAATCTATGTTCACATATTCCGATTTAATACCACTTTCCAAAAGCAGTTTTTCATTTACCGGATAGGTGAAGTCGCTTCTCATGGAAAATAAATCGATAGTTCCTTTTTTAGTTCCAGCCGATTCTGCCATAACCTCATTTTGAGAGGTATACAGGAAAAGGTCATTATGGTACTGATCATTATCTACAGCATGGTGGAGATAGTCGGCCGACAGACTAAACTCTTTGCCAGTACTGTCTATTTTATGTATCAATCCAATGGTGCCCGAGATGTTGTTTCGCAGGTTGTCGTTAATTGTGGCCGATTTAATGGAAGAATCCCGTTTTCCAATGTGGTTTATAAAGCTGGAATTTAAAGACCCGGATTCTGCCTGGTTGGATGTATAACCGTTTAGAGCCAGTTCGAATGTGGTTTTAGACGATGCAAAATAGTGTACGCCCCCTTTGTAATAATGAGAGCCTTCATTCCGCTTCCTATAACTTAATTGGTTGAATGTAGTTTGTTCTGAAGGATTTTCCTCTTCAAATTCACGTATCACTTGCAGATCAACGTAATTTCTACCACTATAATACCCATACATCCCAAAAAGGTTGAATTTTCCTTTTCGATGGTTGAAAGAGATGGAATGGTTACTCTTTTCGTATTTGCCTTGCATTAAGTTGGACGTAATCCCCAGATTGAAGCCCATTATTTTTGTTCTTTTAGTCCGTATATTAATAAGTCCGGAATTACCGCTTGCATCGTATCGGGCCGAAGGATTGGTAATTAATTCTATTTTATCTAAGGATGTGGCCGGTGTGGATTTTAGAAAGCTTACCAGTTCTTCCCCTTGCAAATAAGCGGGTTTTCCGTCAATCAAGACTTTAGTTCCGTTCTTCCCATTCAATGAAACAGTTCCGTTGCTGTTAATATATACTCCGGGCAGAGTCTCCAGTACGCTGAATGCATTTCCTCCGGCATTGACAATGGCGGCTTCCATATTGATTGTGGTTTTGTCGGCTTCTATTTGGATCGCAGGTTTTTTAGCCGTGATTACAATTGTATTAAGACCAACTGCCTCCGGCTGTAGGTAAATGGTGTCAAGCATAAAAGACTTTCCTGCCAAAACGTTTGCTTTACATGTGTTTCTTTGATATCCGAGCATGGAAATCTGAACATAATACGACCCTTGGCGTATTTCTCTGAGTTGAAAATTTCCGTTCTTATTAGCTGCAGTTCCCGTAATAAACGCCGAATCGCTGTCCGACAATAATACTATGTTGGCTCCTTCTGCCGGTAAATAGTCGTTTGTAAATATGCTCCCTGATATCAAAGATTGTTGCTGAGCCAAACAGGTTAGCGTGCTTAATATAAGGAGGGAAATGCATATAGGTTTTCGTTTCATACGATTTGTTTTTGATGCAAATCTATGAAACGAAAACGTGGGCAGTCAAATTTTTTTGACGAACTGCAAAAAACTGATGTTAAGTTGCAGAAATTGGATTAAGTGAAGATAGAAAATCAAGATGAGAGTTGAATGAAATCGATTAAAGCGGGGGCGCTTTACAACCCGTTTAGTACCGGCTTATTACAAACGACTTCCTGATAAACAAGATAAATTAAAAACAAGAAAATAATTATAAATATGACTACACATATTGTCTGGATGATTCTCCATTTCTTGATGTAGGCATCGTAGGCCTTTTTATCTTCAAAATAATGCTTATTCTTCATTTTTAATTCTTTAAATTAGTAAACTGAAGCAATTGTATCTATATCTATTAAGCAACCGAAGCGTAATAGTTCTCTCTGTATAATGTAAAATAGACTACAAAATTATTTATAATGTTTTGGAACAAAATGCAAATCGCAGACTGTTAATTATAGTAATGAGACAAAGATTGAATAAAAAGATGCGTTAAGTTATACAGTCTTTTTCCATATTTTTTTATGAATAACCAACGGTGTCTGTTTAAGATATCTTTTGCAGTAACTGATAAAATGTGCAGAAGATGAAAAACCAAACTCCTCAGAGATAGCTTGTACGTTTACGTTGGGTTGTGCTAGCCTGCTTAATATATTTTTGTTTTTTTCTTGAATAATCCATTGATAGGGTGTATCATTAAAATGCTCTTTGAATTTTCTGGTAAGAGTTTTTGGAGACATATTGCATCTGTTGGCAAGTTCAATTACATTGCAATTAATTGTGAATTTATTTAAAACCAAACTAATGAAATTGTTTTGATTTTCAATTAGTGGAAGTAAAAAACGGGCCGTATTTACTTTGTCGTAAAAAGTATATAAAATAAAAATTAGTTCTCTTTTCTTTAATTCATACATGAAATTACAAAAGGCCCCTGATTTAAACAAAAGTGATATCCCATTTATATACAGGATCATAGCTTCATTGACTTCCAATATTTCAAATTCATCGGCTTTCGCGGGACAATAAATAGAAATCTTGTCAAGTGCAGTTTTTTCGCAAGTACTCAATATATTATTGAATTGAATACATATTAAGAACAAATCGTTTGTTGCTACACCTTCCATATTTCCGAAGTCTTTCGTTCTTAAAAACATCTGTCCGGAATGAAGAATTTTTGATTGATGGTTACGATCCTCCACCTGAAGTGTTCCTTCAGAAATAAGAAAGATTGAATTTTCTTCTTTAAGTTCAATTTTAACTTGCTCGCCTTTCTTATAGCTAAAGCTGCGAAATATTGAATTACTTCGCGCTACATAATTGTTACATCCGAAATCATTGTTAATTTCGAATTCATTAATGATTTTCATATTGTCACTCTCTTTATAGGAACGATACACTAATTCATTCATAATTTTAGAATTATGTTTATTTTATTACTTAACCTTCCTGAGAAGTAAGATAAAACGAATAAATTAGTCAGCGCATCATGTAAGGAATCAAATATTCAAAATGAATATTGAGTATTTAATTCATAAGTACTAGCAAAGAAACAAAATAGATTTTGATTTCGGGATGTTTTGTGTAACAATTTTAGAATTATTAATAAATAAGATCCTAAATTGATTAAAAAGTTTTACCCTTTCGGCTTGATTTACTATTTTTGCATAGAACGAATCTAATACGTAGATGTTATTCAATTCATTGGAGTTTGCATTCTTTCTCCCCATCGTTTTTTTGCTTTATTGGTTTGTCTTTAATTCAAATCTAAAATGGCAAAATCTATTTATAGTTTTTGTCAGTTATATTTTTTATGGATGGTGGGACTGGCGTTTTTTATTGCTTATAGGATTTACTTCGGTTTGCAGCTTTATAGCCGGGCAATTGATTGTACGGTTTAGGACAGCGGACATAGAGCCAAGCCCTAAAATGCATTTTTCTGCGTCATGGTACGTGTCTGCCATCAATATCCTTATTAATGTTTTATTACTGGCCGGATTCAAATACTATAATTTCTTTGTGGATAGTTTTGTTGAAGCTTTTCGCCTGTTCGGAAAAGAATTTGATATTCATACGATGAAAGTTATTCTTCCAGTAGGAATTAGCTTTTACACATTTCAGGCTTTAAGTTACTCCATAGATGTCTATCGTAGAAAATTACAACCGGCAACCAATCTGATTTCTTTTTTAGCTTATGTAAGTTTTTTCCCCCAGTTAGTTGCAGGTCCTATCGAAAGAGCAACCAATCTTCTTCCACAATTTTATAGGAAACGAACTTTTGATTCAGACAAAGCCGTTGACGGAATGAGACAAATTTTATGGGGACTGTTTAAGAAAATGGTCGTCGCTGATACTTGTGCTATATATGCAAATCAGGTGTTTGACGGGGTTGGTTACCAGTCTGGCAGTGCACTGTTGTTGGGTGCTCTGTTTTTTGCTTTTCAGATTTATGGTGATTTTTCCGGATATTCGGATATAGCAATAGGAACAGCCCGGTTGTTTGGGTTCTCATTAATGCGAAATTTTAATTACCCTTATTTTTCAAGAGATATTGCTGAATTCTGGCGACGGTGGCATATATCTCTTTCTACCTGGTTTCGCGATTACGTGTATATACCGATGGGCGGGAGCAGGAGTAATTTATTGTTTAACATTAGAAATACGCTGACTGTATTCGTTGTGAGCGGATTTTGGCATGGTGCAAACTGGACATTTCTTGCCTGGGGTAGCTATCATGGATTATTGTTTTTGCCTTTGTTGTTATTAAAAAAGAATCGCCGGTTTACTAATATCGTTGCCGAGAATAGATTGCTGCCTTCTGTTAAAGAGCTTATTCAAATGCTGTCTACCTTCTTTTTGGTTTTATTGGGATGGATATTTTTCCGCTCAAAAAACATCGATGCTGCAGTCCGCTATTTGAAGGCCATGTTTACTTGTTCACTGTTTGAAATTCCTGACTTGTTTTATCTTTCTACCAAATGCATGTTGTTTATTCTTTTTATGCTTACGGTAGAATGGGTTCAACGTTTCGAATCGCATGGCTTGGTTTTGCATAAAATCAAATCCCGGGTTTGGAGATGGTCAGTTTATTTGTTTTTGTTGATGGCTATTTTCCTTTTTGGAGGAGGTGAAGAAACATTTATTTATTTCCAATTTTAATCTGATGAGAAATTTTTTACTTAAAATAGGTCTCTTTTCTGTTATGTTGGTTGTGCTGGGAATCATTTTCGGACAGTTGGCGGATCATGGGCTGCGATCTCTGAGGAAGGGCGAATTTGGAGAATGGAACAGGTATCGTACCGATTCTATTCGTTCAAATTGGATTATCCTTGGAAACTCAAGAGCATACAGACATTTTTCAACTCAGATAATTGATTCAATCCTGCATGTTGATAGTTATAATTTGGGAGCAACAAATGCCACATTTCCTTTTCAACGATTAAGGTATAATTATTTCAGACGTTTCGCGCTTAAACCATCTGTAGTAATTTTATCTGTTGATGCAGGAACAACGCTACATACTGAAGATGGTATCCCGGACAGACAGCAGTTTATTCCAATCTTAAATGAGCCGGAAATTCAAAAGGGGCTAAAGGGTTATAAAAATGGTTTTCAGTGGTTCGACTATTATAATCCGGTCACAAAATACAATCGTTGTTTTGAGGCAATGAAACAGGGCCTTTTTTCCTTTATTGGTATTCCGGAATCGGGTGTAGAGAGGTATAAAGGTTTTATAAATGAAAACTATAAATGGGACGGAACTTTCGAACAGTTCAAAGCTCAATATCCAATGGGTAAAAAAATGCCAGTTGATAAGAATGTAATTGAAGATTTAACTTCCTTCCTCAGGCAGACAGCAGGCGAAGGCATACGGGTTGTAATGGTATATTCTCCAGAATATATAGAGGGACAGCAACTTATATTAAATAGAGATTCAATTGTTAAGATTTACAGGGATATATCCAATAAAATGAGTGTTCCTTTTCTTGATTATTCATCGCATCCGATTTGTTATGATAAATCATGCTTCTATAATTCCACTCACCTGACTTTAGACGGAGCCGAACAATTTTCGAAAATAGTATGTTCTGATTTGAAATTGATGGGAAATGAATATTCCCGATAGAGCTTGATGCGTGATCTTATTTCATTGATATTGTTAAAATTGAGATCTTAAATTGTCTGTTTAGTGAAATAATAGTATATTTGCTGCATAAGTATCGGTTGCTTTATCTTAGGATTATATTTCAATTAAATAGGGGTGAAATGGTCTATGTGATGATTGCGATTGTTTTAATACTAACCGAAATGTTTTATATACGGTTGGTAAATAAAACATCTTTTTTTGCGGCTATACATGAAAGGGAAAAGGATCAACGTCCTGTATGGAGTGGAGCGGGACTTCTTTTGTACCTTGGCATGTTGTTTTTTAGTGTTATCCATGGTTTTGTATATCCTGGTTTCTTTTTTGCTATAACCTTATTGGCCGTAGTTGGTTTGTGGAATAATGTAAAGCCAATTTCTAAACTCATTCAGCATCTGGCTTTGTGGGGATCGTTGTTGTTTATGTTTAATGATCTTGATATATACAACGATAGTATCTGTTGTTCCTTTTTACTTGTCTTAATTGTTTCTGTATTAATAATGTATTCGTTTCGTGCAATTGATGGTGTTAACCGAATAAGCGGTGCCACTTCTTTTGTGGTATTACTGACTCTTGCCTTTATAAATTCACGAATGGTTCCCTTTATTGACGAAATGTACTTATGGATAGCGATCGTTTTATCCTTCTTATTGATATTCTTCAATATTAAATACCGTAGTCGGGCTTTAGGTGGCGAGGCTGGGGCAGGAATGTTGGCCGTAATTGTATTGTTTGCTCTATGGAAACTTATCCTGCTCACAAATGATGTTTCATATTTAATCCTGATGGTGGTTTGTGTTATAGACAGTATTGTTACTGTAGCTTATAGGATTTTTCGGCGAGAAAATGTCTTTGAATCCGAAGGTAGACATATCTATCAGCTGCTTGTTTCAAGAAGTAATATTCCTCCAATCATCGTCTCATTCTTGTATGCATCTGTTCAATCACTGATAGTTGCTGGCTATTTTATTCTCTTTCCTTACCGGTGGTTGTACATGGTTTGCGTACTGGTTATGTTTATTTTGTTGTATATGTATCTGGAGTTTTATCTTCGTAAATTGAATTGAGTAAACATTTTCCATCGTTGATTGTTTTATTGATATAATAATCAAAAAACAGAGATACTATGGCTGCTAACTTTAAAGATGCTCTTAAGCAAAGAAGAACATATTATGCATTGAGTAATAAATCGTTGATAAGTGATCAGGAGATAGAAGAAATAATATCTCACGTATTATTATATACTCCCTCTCCATTTAATTCTCAGTCGACACGTATCGTTCTTTTATTGGGTGAAAATCATAAAAAACTATGGCAGATAACAAAAGATGCCCTTAAAAAGATAGTTCCGGCAGAATCCTTTGCTGCTACCGAATCCAAGATTGACGGAGCATTTGCGTCTGGTTATGGTTCTGTCCTGTTTTTTGAAGATCAATCGGTTGTTAAAGGGTTACAAGAAGCATTTCCTTCTTATGCGGATAATTTCCCGGCATGGTCTCAACATACATCTGGAATGCACCAACTTGGGGTGTGGACACTTCTGGAAGAAGCCGGATTCGGCGCATCTTTGCAACATTATAATCCTCTTATAGATCAGGCCGTACAAGAGGAATGGAATTTACCATCCTCCTGGAAGCTGATAGCCGAGATGCCATTTGGGGTGCCAATTCAAAAACCTGGAGAAAAGGAATTCAAGCCGTTGTCCGAACGTTTTAAGATTTTTAAATAATTATTATTTAGTGAATATAAAGGATGATGCCTGTTTTCGTGGCGAAAATGCTACGGGATGGGCATAACCTATTCTAAGTAGAATAGATGGATGTCTGTTTTCAATTTGGAGACAATCTTTCATTTTGTCTGCTATAACTTCTACTTCACAGGGTTGGTTTAAGAATCCGGAAGCAATTTTCATTTTGCATGTCAGAAGTAAAAATCGTTGAAGAGAACGCCCTAACCTGATCCAATCTTCAGGTGTATTATTTTCGCACGTAAACAGAACGAAATGAGATGAAGTCTGCATCCTTTTTTCGTCGGCTTTGTTTTGAGCAGATGCCTTGAGCTGAGACTTAATTATAATTTTACGTAGAAAAGGTGGAATTATTGAGACTCCTAATGTTTTATATGATAATCCGTTTTGGAATTGATTTATTTGACTATTAGAAAATCGAATCCAACTCAAGAGTTCGTCTTTATATCGATCGTCGGCCAATTGTATCTCATTGGCTTCTCTTACGAAAGATCGTATCAGGTTAAATTCTGTATCGTTATACCTATAGATAAAATGTTTTATACCTTCATCCAGTTTTAGGTTAGTTAATTTTGTTATTTCTTTTTCCGGGATCTCCCGGTCAAAAAATACCGATCTGTTGGTTTGTCTTTTGCTAATCTGAGAAAATAGGGCACTAGGATTTGCTGTTCCCTTGGATAGATTGATTCGAACGTTTATTTGTAGATTTTCATTTTGAATAAATGTTAATGATTCTCCATATCCTTTTTCATTAGCCGCAAGGCATATGTTTTCAACTGCACATCCCAGACTTATATATAACTCTCTATTCGAGTTGTCAGCCACAGGTAGAGGGTTCCTAAAATCTGGATAAATTTCCAAGCCGTTGTCCTTAATAAAAATAATCCAGGGTTGAGTGTTGTGACTTGAAGGAGCTTTAATTGCATAGGTGGACATCGTATACAAATCAGAAAGATGCTTTTCCATAAATTGGGATAATGTTAATAGGTTGTTACTAATTAGTGCAATAAATTAATAAATAGTCAATTTAATGTAAATAAACGGTCAAATATAATTATTAAATATTGAAATAATAAACGAAATGATTGTTAAAATAGTATGTAAGGATGTTTTTTTCTGATAAATAAATATAATACCTCTGCATATACTGACAAAGTAATAGTATTTACAGAGGTATTGTAGATATCAGTCTTTTGAATTTACTTTGATAGTAGCTGTTTTTCTTAATTTGGTTGCCCAATAGGCAAAACAGAGCAATAATGACGTTGTTGATATAAATCCGATAGCATATCCGTAGTCCAGAGGAAGACGGAATCCTTCGGGAGCAACAATAAGATAAGTTGTAGTTACCATTGTCATAAACAGCGCCGGAAGCAGGGTTATCCAATAATTCTTGTTCATTCTGACAAAATAGATTGTAATCATCCATAATGTAAAGGCTGCCAATGTTTGATTAGACCATGCGAAATAGCGCCAGATAACATCAAAATTGACTTGAAGAATGAAAAAACCGGCTATAAAAATGGGAGCCGAAAGGATAATGCGGTTGATTACCTTTTTTTGCTTATACTTCAGGAAATCGGCAACAATCAATCTTGCAGAACGAAATGCCGTATCTCCGGATGTAATGGGGGCGGCAATAACTCCAATAATCGCTAATAATCCGCCAAATTTACCGAGCCAGGAATGAGAAATCTTATCTACTACGACAGCAGCATTATTTCCGTTATCTGCTAAAAATTGTTGTAACCCACCTACATTTCCAAAGAAGCTCATGGCTGCAGCAGCCCATATAAGTGCGACAATTGCTTCTGCTATCATGGCTCCGTAAAAAACTCTTCTTCCTTGTTTCTCATTTTTGAGGCAACGAGCCATCAAAGGCGACTGAGTTGCATGAAATCCGGAGATAGCACCGCAGGCTATAGAAATAAAAAGCATCGGGAAGATTGGAAATTTATCTGGGTCGGCATTCATATTATGTAAATTGGATAAACTGGCTTCAGGGATTGGAGCACCCTGAATAAATATTGAAATACCAATACCTACCGCCATAAATAATAAAGCAAATCCAAAAAAAGGATAGATTCTTCCAATTAATTTGTCGATCGGAAGAATTGTGGCAAGAGTATAATAAATGAAAATAACAATAATCCAGAATGTATAATTCAAAACATCTGGAGTCATGTTAGCAAGTAACTTGGCCGGACCAGCAACGAAAACAACACCGACCAAGATCATAAGCATTAGTGTGAATGCCCTCATTAATTGTTTGAATCCGTTTCCCATATACCTGCCGGCTATTTCTGGTAAACTCATACCATTGTTACGCAACGACATCATTCCGGATATATAATCGTGAGTGGCCCCTCCAAAAATACTTCCTAAAACAATCCATATAAAAGCAGATGGTCCATAAACAGCACCTAAGACTGCTCCAAAAATAGGTCCGAGACCTGCAATATTAAGAAACTGAATCAAAAAAATTTTACTCCAACTCATGGGTACGTAATCAACCCCATCTTCACTTTCATAGGCTGGAGTCTTCCTGTTCCCGTCAGCTCCGAACTGTTTCTCCACAAAAGTACCATAAATAAAATAACCACCAATTAATAAGACGATTGAACAAATAAATGTAATCATACAATTCTGAGTTTTAATAGTTTTTAGATAAAGTGTTATATTTTTCCCGGCAAATTACGTGGTTTTTTTATAATTATGGCACTGTTGCTATCATTATTTTTTAATACGGACCTATTTTTATCAATACAATCAGCTTTCATTTTTTCATTCATTCCGGTCTGCTCTGATCGATACTTGGACGGAGATGTACCGTATGCCTGTTTAAATACAGTACTAAAGTATTGTTGATTGGAGAAACCTGTTTTATCTGCAATTTCCATAATCGTTAAATCTGTATTGACTAATAAATGAGTAGCTTCCGTTAGCCTGATTTTGTTAATATAATCTTTTATGCCTATACCTACCAGTTCTTTCATTTTGTTGTATATCGAGGCACGGCTCATTGCCAGATTGTCTGCTATAAACTGAACATCCAGGGTGGAATTACTTAGGTTTTTGTTTATCAAAGCATTTAAATTTATCATAAATTTTTCATCTGCATTACTGTATGTAGATTCTATAGGTGAAATCACTACAGAAGTTTCCTTATGCCTGATTTTTGTAAGTTCTCTTCCTCTGATAATGTTTTTGGCTACCGCTACCAGTAAATCAATTTCAAAAGGTTTAGAAATATAGACATCCGCACCTAACTTATATCCCAAATCGGAACTTTCCTGACCGCTCAAAGCTGTAAGAAGAATAACTGGTATATGGCTTATTTCAATATCTTCTTTAATTTTTTTACATAATTCAAAACCATCCATTTGAGGCATCATAACATCCGACGCAATTATATCAGGATGTTTTTGTGCTATAATACTAAGGGCGCTAACTCCATTTTCTGCCACATAAACCTGATTAAAGTACTCCTTTAATGTTTGCTTCAGATAGTTTCTAAGGTCGGGTTCATCTTCAACAATTAAAATAGTATACTTATTTAATTCAAAGGAGTCTGTTATTACAGGAGCTTTATCTTCTGAACTGTTGAAAATAAACTCATTCATCATGCCCGTTTTATTGCTTATCACCTGAGTTTCTTTTAGAGATAGAGGTAACTCTATAAAGAAGGTAGCTCCTTTTGAGGGATTATTTTCTGCACCAATGAAGCCACCATGCATTTTTACAAGAGCTTTAGCGTAAGAAAGGCCAATCCCGCTACCGCTTCGATCGTGTACACCTTGATATAATCTGTTGAAGAGTTTATTGGGATCTACATTATTTAATCCAATTCCCTCATCAGAGATGCTGATTCGCACACTATTATCTTTCTTTTGTGTAGAAACAATCGTTTTAGTTCCGGATTCACTAAATTTCAATGCATTAATCAGCAGATTGGAAAGAACGATCTCTATCTTAACTTCATCAAACGAGATACATCCAACCGTTGGGTCCAAATCGTAAGACAACTCAATTCCAGAGGATTTATATTCCATCCGGAAATCATCGGCGATTGATACAATCCAATTGTTGAGATCGTGCTGTTTTAAAGAAAGCGAGTTCTGTCCTTCATCCATCTTATGTGCATCAAGAACCATGTTTATTGTATTTTTCATTTTATGCACTTGTTTGTAAATGGAGCTTAGCTGACTACTTACAGTTTCCTCAAGATTGCTTTTATCAAGCATTCGTTTTAAGGGGGCATAAATTAAGGTGAGTGGGGTTCTTAGTTCATGACTGATGTTAATTAAGAAACTTATTTTTTCTTCATAGATGAGTTGTTCTTGTTCTTTTAGTTTCCATTTTAATTTATTCTCTTTTCTGAGAATACTATAACGGAATAATACATAGGCTAAAGTAAAGAAAAACAATAAGTAAAGAGCGGTAAACCATCCGCTTTTCCACCAGGGCCCTTTTACGTGTAAATTAAGTACCTCAACAGGAGCACTCCAATTACCATCGCGTCCTAAACAAGAAGCCATAATTCGATATTTACCACTAGGAAGTGTGTGTAATGTTAAGGAGTTGCTTTGTGAGGAGATTAATTCATGAGATTCACCAATAATTTCGTAACGAAATATCTTTTTTCTCATTGGATCTTTCTCTTGGGCGATCACATTAAGACTTAATGTTGAATAATTCCAAGGGATGGATAAAGTGTTCTCACCTTCTTCTATATTGCAAATAGCTCCGTCCAGTTCCACACTCATCAGACTGATAACAGGTTCCGGAAAATCATTGAAAGGAATTGTGTTTTTTATCTGAACCAGACCGTTTACTCCTCCGATGAATAAATCTCCCGAACGAGTAAGAAGGGTGGATTTGTTTACATATTCATTGGCGAAAACGCCATCAGATTCTCCGAAAGCAACAAATTTGTTCTCGGAAGGGAGATAGGCAAATAATGAATTGTGTGTACCTACCCATATCCTTCCGTTCGAATCGGAAGTTAGAGATGTTACACCGCTGAATAACTGCGTCTGAATTTTCTTTATCTTCTTTGTGGTAGCGTTGATTTGAAATAATCCGTTGTTGGATGTGCCAATCCAGAAATAATTTTCATCATCTTTACAAAATGCTTCGATGTTTCTTATAGAATCCGGAAACGTTATGAGTGTCCGAATCGTTTTTTGTCTGTTATCAATTTCTATAATTGAATTTCCTGCAATGAGATGTGTTTGTGTTTCATTAAAATGAAATTTCTGGGGGTACCAAATGCCAACTTCTTGGTTTACTGAAGGAAGTATTTCTACTTTTTTGCTTTTGTAATTGTAGAAGTAGGGAGTGTCAGCTAGCAAAAGAAGATTTTCTTTGTCTAATAATGCAATATTGACGGAATATCCACTATTGAAGATCCGGTTACTTTCCGTTGCATTCCATATTTCCAATTTACGAAAACTGCCATTGCGTTTATCGAACAGAAATAACCCTTTACTGAAAACAGAGCAAACCAATTCGTTGTTGCTGTATTGAGAAAGTGAAATTATTTTATTACCATATGTAGAGGGGTAATGTTTAAAAGTCTTGTTCGTGGAATCAAACCTGTTAATTCCGCCTCCATCCGTTCCGATCCAGATAATTCCGGATGGATCTTCAAAAAGGCTGGTTACCGTTTTGTCCGACAAACCATAAGGAGTATTCAACGGAGCTTCCTTGTATGTTTTGATGTATATCTCTTTAATGCCTATTAACCCGTTTCGAATACTTCCGGCCCACATATAATCTTCATCATCATTGTAAAGACTGACAATGGAATTGACTGGAATTGAATAAGGATCGCCTGGTCTGTGCTCTATAACACGGAAAGAAAAGTTGTTTAAATCAAGTACAGATAATCCTCCACCGTCTGTAGCTATCCATAGCTGATTGTTTTTTTCAATCATGCGAAGAACAACATTATTACTTAAGCCCGAATTACTGGTTGAAAACTGATGAATGAGTTTTCCTTCTTTCGAATAACAATTTAGTCCTTGACCATAAGGAGCCACCCATATCCTATCAGAGGAATCAATATAAGAACTGGAAATATTACTTTCATTTATAGATGATATTTTTTTTAGTGTTTGATCCTGCAGATCGAACAACCACATGCCTTTCCATTTACACGTAATAATAACCTTACCCGTGTATTCTGATTCTCCAGATCGCCAAAGGGCCAGATTGTTTATCATCTCGTTTTTTATGGGATTATCTGTTGCCTCCAACATCGATAGTTTCTCAGACTTATAATCAAAGCTGAAAAGACGACCGGATTCTCCAAAAAGAATACGATCATGCATAGTAACAAAACTTTGAGGATTAATACGCTGCTTTTCGAATGTAACAGTTGTAAAGTCATCCGTCTCCCTGTTGTAGGTTGCCAACCCTCTGTCGGTCCCAATCCAGATGTTTTTAAGTGAATCTTCTGCTATAAAGTAGATATAATTCCCCGGGAGCGACTGGTTGTTGTTTATTTCGTTGTAATAGGATTTTACCTCCGATTGGTTATATCTGTTTAATCCGAATTTCGTTCCAATCCAGATCATTCCTTTATTGTCTTTCAACATGCAATAAACGGTTGACTGTGACAATCCCTCTTGCAATGAAATTTGTTTGAAATAATATTCTGGAATTGCATTGCCAGATACAGTAAAAAAAATAAATAAGGCAATGAAACAGATGAAACGTTTATAATACATACTAGTTGTCATATACATGAATTATATAAATGTAAAAGTACAGTTTTATTTTGGAAAATTAAAAAACCACACTTCATTCATTCTATTATAAACAAAAATGTAATAAGAATAGACAAAAACACACTTTTTGAAGAACTAGGAGTGCTATCTTTGCCAATATTAAAACAATACGCTGAAATACAGACCGTAACAAGTTTTACGGTAAAAGATATACGTTACCAAAGCTAGATTTATAATACATAAGAAAAACACAACAAGAGGATGTTCGCTCTCTTCTGTTTGGTAATGTCTTCGGATTTTAACCAAACAGAAGGAGTGGATATCTGGATTCTACACCAGACACATTTCAACATTAAATATGAATTCATGAAAAAGACTATTGCTGCCTTAGGCTTTATGCTGCTTTGTTCCGGATTATCTGCCCAATCAGAAAACGGGCTACCCGAATGGCAAAGTCAGCATGCCATCGGACTCAACAAACTAGCGCCTCACACATACGTGTGGCCTTATGAAACAAAAGAATCAGTAATTCGGCGTGATCACACATCCTCTCCTTTTTATAAAAGCCTGGATGGAGAATGGAAATTCCATTGGGTGAAAAACCCCGATAACCGACCGAAAGATTTTTACAAACCATCTTATTATGTAGGTAACTGGGCTGATATAAAAGTACCCGGTAACTGGGAACGTCAGGGGTATGGAACGGCTATTTATGTAAATGAAACGTATGAGTTTGGTAAACCTACACCTCCGGTAGTGCCTCATGCCGAAAACGAGGTAGGATCGTATAGACGGACCTTTACCGTTCCTGCAACATGGAAAGGCCGTAGAGTTGTTTTATGCCTTGAGGGTGTAAATTCTTTTTATTATGTCTGGATCAATGGCAAATTGATGGGATATAATCAAGGATCTAAAACAGCTGCCGAATGGGATATTACCAAGGAATTGAAAGATGGAGAGAATATCATTGCGCTTGAAGTATACAGATGGAGTGCCGGATCTTATCTTGAATGCCAGGATTTCTGGCGTATATCAGGAATAGAGCGTTCTGTTTATTTGTATAGCACCCCGAAGCAGTATGTTTCCGACTATAAAGTGATCTCTACTTTGGATACTGTTGATTATAAAACCGGTCAGTTTGATTTGACTGTAAATGTTGCCAAAGCTGCCACTTCATCATCTGTAAAATACGAATTGTTGGATGCTGGAATGAATATGATACTTTCCGAAACAAAGAAAATATCTAAAGAGCAGGGAAATCAAGCCATCGTTTTCAGTAAGAAAAATATACCCGGAGTGAAACCCTGGAGTGCAGAATCGCCAACACTTTATTCACTTATCATCTCGTTGCTGGATGAAAAGGGAGAAGTTGTCCAATACACCGGATGTCAGGTTGGATTTAAAACTTCAGAAATTAAGAACGGACGATTCTGTATCAACGGAGTACCGGTTTTGGTAAAAGGAACAAATCGTCATGAGCATTCTCAGGCAGGACGAACTGTTACTAAGGAGCTGATGTTACAAGACATCAAGCTGATGAAACAAAACAATATCAATACAGTTCGTAATTCTCATTATCCTACAGACCCGTTATGGTACGAACTGTGTAATCAATATGGCCTTTATGTAATAGATGAGGCAAATATCGAATCCCACGGAATGGGATATGGTGCTGCATCGCTGGCGAAAGACTCAACCTGGCTGGATGCACACATGGACAGAACGAAGCGTATGTACGAGCGGTCGAAAAATCATCCAAGCATTGTAATCTGGTCGCTGGGTAACGAAGCCGGAAACGGAATTAATTTTGAAAGGACATACGATTGGTTGAAATCGGTCGAGAAACACAGATTGGTTCAGTATGAGCGTGCCGAGCAAAATTATAATACTGACATTTACTGTAGGATGTATCGTAGTGTTGACGAAATCAAGGCCTACCTTACCCAGACCAATCCAAAGCCCTATCGTCCGTTTATTCTTTGTGAATACGTGCATGCAATGGGAAATAGCGTAGGAGGTTTAAAAGAATATTGGGATGTTTTTGAAAACGAACCCATGGCCCAGGGAGGATGTGTCTGGGATTGGGTGGACCAGTCCTTCAGGGAAGTAGATGCCAACGGTAAATGGTTCTGGAGCTATGGTGGAGATTACGGACCAAAGGATGTACCTAGTTTTGGGAATTTTTGCGGAAACGGACTTGTAAATGCAATCCGCGAGCCTCATCCACATCTGATGGAGGTGAAAAAAATCTATCAATATATCAAAACAACGTTGGTAGCCAAAGAAAATCTTACTGTGAAGATTAAGAACTGGAATGATTTTACCGATCTAAGTGCATATACATTACATTGGGATATTACCAGCGACCAGGGCATAGTATTAAAGAATGGAACCATGTCTTTAGCTTGTGCACCTCACGATACAACATTAATAACTATCGGGAAAGTGATATTGCCCAATTCAGTAAGTGAAGCATTTTTAAACCTTCGTTGGACGCCTGTAAAAGAAACTGAGTTTTTGTCGACCGACTACGAGGTTGCGTACGATCAATTTGTTCTGGAAGGAACAAAGGGAATGAATAATGCAAATAATAGAATTGCAGGTAAAAAATTAAATGTGAATGGATATACGATAACCAATGATCTGGTTTCTGCAACTATCTCGGATAAAACCGGCGAACTAACCTCTTTTGTTTTTAAAGGAGAGGAAATGCTTACCTCGCCAATCAGACTAGACCTGTTCCGTGCACCAACAGATAATGATAACCGCGACCGGTTCGGAAGCAAACATTGGTATGCCGCAGGCTTAGATAGCCTGACACAACAAGTAAAAGATATTAAGGTAACAGGAACCGGTAATAACAGGGTGGTAGAAACAACCGTTGATTTAATTAATTCTAAGAATGTTAAGACCGGTACATCTTCCTTTATATATACAATCAAGAAAGATGGAACATTGCACATTGGCGCTACCTATACACCGGATACTTCGGTCGTAAAATCTCTGGCTAGAGTAGGAATTACATTTGCAATGCCTGATCGATTCTATCAGGTATCTTATCTTGGGCGCGGAGAACATGAGACCTATGCCGACCGAAAACAATCGGGGCGTATCGGTATCTATGAAACAACCGTACCTGCCATGTATCATGCCTATATAACACCTCAGGCAACCGGAAACAGAACCGATACCCGTTGGGTGAAATTGTCGGACGAACAGGGTAGGGGTCTTTATATAAACAGCATAAAGCCTTTCGAATTCAGTGCTTTACCATATAACGATTGTGTAATTGATAATGCTACACATTTGAATTATTTAGTTGAAGATGGTACAGTAACCGTTCACCTCGATGCAGTTCAGTCGGGTGTTGGAACAGCTACATGCGGACCTGGTGTACAGGAATCTTATCGTGTTCCATTAAAGACTCATACTTTCGAATTCACTTTACAACCCAGATGAGATAAATACTTATTTCGGTGGTAGATATTATAAAATGAGGATGAAACTTTTCAGGTTTCATCCTCATTTTTTTGATTACTTATCTCTTAATTAGGATCGTTTAGTCCTTGGATTTACCCATATGAAATAAACTTTATCAAGTTGTGATATTCTTTAAAAGAGTATCCTTAATAGATGATATCCCCTATGTGGATAAGGTGTTATAATCTGGGTTCTGCTTTAATTAATTTTTTGTTATTAATTTCAATCTTTCTTTGCCTTTTTATGAAGGATTATAAATATGTATATACACTGTTCTATTTGTTTGGTAGTAACTTCCTGTTTGTTGAATCTTGTTTCGTTTTATCCGATCTGAAGTGTGTACATATCCCTTGGTAAGAAGCCCTGTAATTAGGTGTGTTTAGAGGCTGTTTGTATGGGTCGGAATTGGTAAAAGCAATAGACTGGGACCTAAGTCCTGCGCGTTCCTTGTATTGACTGTAATAGGGGAGGAATTGGTTTAAGCAGTAGGCTGGAATATAGGTATCTATATTATACCATAAATGAATAGCTGGAATAGGGTTGAAAAGGAAAGGACTTAGTCAGCTATCCATATGGATAGTAACTAAGTCCTTTTTTTATTATTCAGCTAATCTTAATCAGCTATCTGTAATCAGTATTTATTCAGCAGCCGGACCAGAAGTAACAGGCCAGTATGGGTTTTGATAAATAGTTGATTGAGAAGCATCATCCTGATTTGGAGAAGCCAATTGAAGCTCTCTTACACCGATAGGATACAAATAGTTTGCTTTGCTCCAGTTGTAGCCGTTGAAAACCTCATTGTTAGCCTGTACCTTTTGGTAAGGGCGAAGATACTTGCTCAGACTCTTATTGCTTACATTGGCTTTTGCACTACCGTCAGAAATTAGAAGATTTTTGATTTCGCCGGTTGGTACACCGTTAACTTTTACCTCTTCGTAATAATTCTTAGCTTTGTATGCTTCATCCCAAAGGTTGAACCCTTCAACTACATAGTTTTTCACCATATCCATAGCTCTCCAACGCTTCAGGTCATCCATTCGCATTCCTTCGCCCATGAATTCGTTTCTACGTTCACGACGAATGTTGAACAGGGTAGCATCAACTAACTTTTCGCCAGAGTATTTTCCCCAGTCATTTTCCAATGCTAAATTGGTTGCATTGATTGTTTTGTTGAAGTCGGTGTCAACACCTGCTCTTTCACGAATTGCTCTCCAATAGTTGGCTGCGGTTGCATCTATAGATTTGTTTTTCATATAAGAAGCTTCCAAATAGTTTAAGTAAGCTTCAACACCACGATAAACAATAGATCCATAAGTACACATCAACTCAGAACCCGGAGCTTGAGCCGGATCATAAGAGAAACATTTACGCATGCGGTAACCAGTTACATCACGAACTTCTTCAAGACCGATAATGTTGGGTGCGCCGAAGAAAGTAGTATCATTTGATGTAGCCAAACGATCTTCTTCGCCGGCAAGGAACAACTGTAAACGATCGTCGCGCTCTGCTTTTGTCTTCATAATGCTTTCATCTCCTGCATATCCAGAACCAGTCGCATAGATTGGTAAGCCGTTTTTCATCACAAAGCCATCAACAAAACCTTTAGTTAAGCCATAGTTACCACCGTTACGGATATATACACTAACACCGTGAGTGGTATAATCTGCATTGTAAGACTTCCAGAAAATAACTTCGTCGAATTTAGACATATCCTCTGCAGCAAACATCTCGAAATATGGATTCCAGTTTGAGAAGGCAGTACCTGCAGGATTTAAGTTTCCAGAATTTGGTGTAAGATCAATCTGATCTGCTACCAGTTTTGATGATTCCATGGCTTCTGTCAGGAAGTAATCAATTTCTGCATCCAGATTGATTGAAAATCCTTTGTTGTAATCCATGTTTGCACCTGGCCATCCGGCTTCTCCCGGAACACGAGGAGTACCTCTGTGGTATGTAAGGAAGCTTGCTTCATATAAGGCAACCCGGCTCTTAAGCAATAAAGCTGCATTTTTGGTCAATCTGTTTTTATTCTTAAAGCTTTCCTGCATCAGATCGATTGCTTTATCAAGGTCTTCGATAATGAAACGGGCAACTTCGTTACGAGGACGACGTTTGCTTGCTTCCATCAATACATTGTGCTGATCAACCAATGTAGATGTAACAATTGGGAAGTCGCCAAACATTTTTAGCTTGTTAAAGTATTCCAATGCACGAAGGAAATACATCTCGCCAATATAATGTTTGATATTCTTCTCAGAACCTTGAATTGATTTTACTTCGTATTTTGGCAATACCTGTTCAAAGAAATAGTTGAAGGCGCGGATCCGGCTAAAGTTCCAGTTTCCTCCTGCATTTTCAGGAACTTTCCAGTTTCCTTTAACATACATGTTATAGTTGGCATTGCTTGTTGCCTGGTTGTCTGTTCCGTTGTCCAGGTTAAGTGTACCTACTCCCCATCCGCTGTGAACCGGAAAGCTATAATAGGATACAGTATAGGCGGCCAGATCTGCCTCTGCATTAAAGTATTGTGTAGGTGTTACCTGGTCTAATGGCTCTCTGTCAAGGAAATCGTTACAGGAGCTCAATAACAAACCACCCATTGCAATACATGATAGTGCTATGTTTTTGCTTATTTTAAGTTTCATAAGATCGTAAATAAATTAGAAATTAACATTCAAACCAACAGAAATCGTTTTGCTTAACGGGTATAATTTACCATCACCCCAATCGCTGCCAATAGTTTCAGGATCAAAGATTTTGGACATACTGCTGAATGTAGCAAGATTATCGCCCGAAACATATACACGAACAGATTGCATACCTGCCTTGCTCGTTATGCTTTTTGGAAGGGTATAACCCAACTGAATATTCTTCAAACGCAGGTAGGATGCATCTTGCAAGTAGCGCGACTGAGTTTGCATGTTTTTTTGTGAATTAAACAATGGTCGAGGATAAAAGGCATTCAGGTTAGCACCCAATGTATTGTCTTCTCCACGGAAGAAGTCCCAATGTTCTGTAAATCCTGCCGATTGCCACATACCACCAGTTGCTCCCCAGAAGTAAGCGCCACTTACCCAGTAGTCTCTTTTACCGATACCCTGGAAGAATACGCTGAAGTCGAACCCTTTGTAGGCAGCATCCAATGTGATACCATAGTTGTAACGAGGCGTATTGTTACCGATAATCTTCATATCACCATGGTCTTCTAACGTATTAGCTCCGTTGCTGATTTCGCCATCACCATTCAGGTCGGCATACATAACATCGCCAGCTCCCCACTGATTACCCAGACGGCTCTGATTTACCTTAGCCAAGTGTGCATCCATCTCTTCCTGTGATTTTGCAATACCAAGCGTTGTATAACCCCAGATGTCGCCATTCATTCTTCCGTTGTACCAAGTACCTAAGCTGTAGCTTTTGTTTGGATAACGGGTTACTTTCTGTTGAGCGTCAGATACCACGGCTTTCATTCCGTAAGAAAAATCTCCGATGCGGTCTCTCCAGGATAATTCAAGTTCGAAACCATACGATTCCATATCTGAATTGTTGATTTTAGGAACTCCTGTACCTAATACCGAAGATAATTCGGGAGCAGGACCTACCATGTCTTTTGTAGAACGCTTAAAGTAGTCGAATGTACCAGTCAGACGGTTGTTAAATGCACCCCAGTCCAAACCTATGTTCCACGATTCGATTGTTTCCCATGTCATCAATGAGCTAACAATACCTGGAGCATAGGCTGTATTTGTCTTTTCACCGTCAATCAGCCACAAACCATTGTTTGTTCCAACGCTCATGGTTTGATAGAAAGGATACCAAAGCTTAGTATTCATATTTCCAAGCTGACCCCATGAGCCTCTTAATTTCAAAGTGCTGACCTTATCTGTATAATCTGCAAAGAAATCTTCACGAGCAATGTTCCAACCCAATGAGAAGGATGGGAATACACCCCAACGCTCGTCACCTACGAAACGAGATGTTCCATCGTAGCGCACATTGGCTTCAACCAAATAACGCTCTTTGTAGTTATAGTTTAAACGACCGAAGAATCCCGCAGTTGACCAATGTGCATAACCTCCACCTATAGTAGGATTGATAGTTGTAGTATTTACAGTGGGAACATTTGGCGTAATTAAACCATCACCCTGCGCACTCAGGCTTCTGGTTTTCATTACTTCAGCATTGAAACCAGCCATTACTTTGAAGTAGTGGCCATTGTCGAATTGCTTGAAATAGTCAGAGTAAATATTGGTTGTCATGAAGTTTTCCTTATAACCATACTCGTTTACAGTAGTTGAACCTACAGCACGTCCGTCCCATGAAAATGCATATTGATCGCCATTTACGTCGTGTGCATATACAGGAAGTACTTCCCAATGTTGAAAGTTGGTAATTGAATTGATATTTCCCTCTGCATAGATCTTCCAATCTTTGATAGGTTCAATTACCAATTGCAACTGTTGGTAAGAATAGTCCTTCTGGTTCTTCTGTATACCACCATCTTCCATCTGAATTACTTCATTACCTTCCATATAATATCCGTTTGGATCGTATACGGGGTTTGTCGGCCAGCGACGGGCAATGTTGTGGAAAAATAGACCTGTCATATATGACGGACGTTTGTAATCTTCACGAATCCACTTAGAGCTATAATTTAGTTTTACGTGATCTGAAAGAGTAGCATTAATCTTACCATTCAACGTGTAGCGATTAAACTTGTCTTTTCCGTGTGCAATTAGACCATTCTGATCCAAAAAGTTACCACTAACAAGATAAGTTACTTTTTCATTACCACCGCTAACACTTAGATTGTGCTCATGGGATGGAACCCAATCCTTATACATTTCATTAAACCAGTCTGTATCAGCATTAGCTCCGGTATAGTTGTTCCAGCGATTGTTTGTTGTGTTTATCGTAGCACCATCAGTTATTTCACCCTTTTGGTAAGCTAAAATACGCTGCATCTGTGTTTCGCTGAATACGGCACCCTGACCCGAGTTCTTGGCTGCTTCGTTGAAATACTGGGCAAATTTGTATGAATCCAACATATCAGGAACCGCCAACGCATCTGTAAAACGCACGTTGCCAGAATAGTTTACATTGGTTCTTCCTGATTTACCAGATTTAGTAGTAATCAAAATTACCCCGAAAGCACCTCTGGCTCCGTAGATAGAAGCCGAAGCCGCATCCTTAAGAACAGAAATACTTTCGATATCCTGCGGGTTGATGGCATTCATGTTTCCTTCTACTCCATCAATCAATACCAATGGAGATGAATTAGATCCGTCTCCGATAGTACCTGCTCCACGGATGTTTACATTTAAACTATTGTCCAGGGCACCACCTGATGTGTTTACAGAAAAGTTCAAACCGGGAACAACCCCTTGCAAAGCCTGAGATACGTTCTGAACCGGACGCGATTCGATCACTTCAGATCCAACCATGCTAACAGCACCGGTTACGTTCACTTTCTTCTGTGAGCCGAAACCTACAACTACTACTTCGTCAAGTGTTTTTGAATCTACCTTCAGAACAACATCCAGTGTTGATTGTGTAGTAATAACCGTTTCGAAATCCTGATAGCCAATATAGGAAATCTTTAATGTACTTCCTGCGGGTACATTCAGTGAAAATTTACCATCAATGTCGGTTATTGTACCGGTTGTAGTACCTTTTACCGAAACGTTGGCTCCAATAATGGTTTCTCCGGTGGCGTCTTTAACGATACCGGAAACCGTACGCGAATTTTGTTGCGTAACAGTAACACCGGCTTTTAATTCTGACCCGTTTTCTGCGAAAACAGAGGTCGACGAAAGTAATGCCAGGAACGCCAGACCTAATGGCCAATTTCCTAATTTGAAGGCATAGACTTTCTTTTTTGTGTTTGATTTTAAATTCATAAAATTAGTTTACTAACAAATATTGATTTTAATTATTAATAAAAATGTTTCTTATTTATTGATTGAAGGTGGGGTGATTTATTTCTCTTGTTTAAATAATAATTGTGTTGCACATGGATTAATTTAATATATTTCATAACACTTCGTGTGTTGACTCTATTTTATACATTGCAAAGGAAGGTTTAAAAGCCAGATTTAAGATTTGATTTCGTCTAATTGTTTTACAGAATTGTCTAAAAACATTGAAATAAGCACGTTGATGATACATGGATTATTTGATAAATAACTAGAACTATTCTATTTGTTATTTTTAACAAATGCATCTCTAGTATATAAAAAATGTATTTTATATACAAAATAGGATAAAGAAAGGCCTCCGATTGGGAGGCCTTTCTTTACAAATAAACGTCTTAAAATTGTAGGAAGCTAATCTGTGTGTTGGTGTGTAATGGTTGTCTATTGTTCCGTTTCGTCTACAATAGTTGCTGTGGGAGCATTTTTCATTACAGATTCAATTCCGTTTTTACACGACGCTTCGGAGGCATAAAGCTGACTTGTTCCGATTACTTGTCCGTTGGATGCTTTCAAATTAAAGTGGAATTTACCATTCTTTGCCTCTTTAATTTCGTACATCTTGATTTCGGGCGAATTTTTTTGAACTGATTCAATCCCGTTTTTACATGATACTTTTGTTTTATAGCCTTCACTTGAAAGGATGATCTCGCCATTTGATGCTTTCAGGTTAAATTGAAACTCATCGTTTGTTCGTTTTGAAATAATAAATTTCCCCATAATTGTATTTTTTTTAGGTGTGATTAGTATTTCTTCTTGATTATTAAACAATTAGAAGTAGATGTAGGTTTAAGGATCAATATTAAAATCTTACCTTATAAGACTACTTTGTCATATACGATGAAAAACAATTCATAATCCTATCTATTATTCCATACATAACGAGCTTCTATTCAGTAGGCAGCTGGATACTGTTAGTTCAACATATGGAGAACTTGCGTTTGACAATTGGATATTTTACGTTTGACAGCTGCATACTGCATAGATCTCCGTTAGTAAAAGATTACATCCCTTATATAAAGACAGATGTAACTCTTATAAGAGGGAAGTTTTCTTATATAGTTTTTATCATTGCTGTCCCATTAAAATCTAAAATAGTTCTTTGAAATATTTGAAATTTAGTTAGTTATAGAGGTTTTTCGAGCGCGACGATTTCAATTGATAACTTTGCAGCCCATAATAAAGGCTGCAATGAATAAAGAGAAATATGTGTTTGCCCAGTTGATCTCATTTCTGAATGAAGATAAATTCCGACGTATTGTCAACAAGTTCCAAGGGAATCGTTACATCAAGCATTTCACTTGCTGGAATCAACTACTTTCTTTGATGTTCGGGCAACTCTCCAATCGTGAAAGTTTGAGAGATTTGATTATCGCTCTTGATGCCCATCACTCTAAATGTTATCATTTAGGAATAGGAAGGAATGTATCAAGATCATCTCTGTCAAGAGCCAATCAAGATAGAGACTATCACATCTTTGAAGAGTATGCCTACTACCTGATAAACGAAGCAAGACAAAAGCGAGCCACGGAAATCTTTAAACTTGGAGGGAACATCTATGCCTTCGATTCGACAACCATTGATTTGTGCCTGGCCGTATTCTGGTGGGCAAAATTCCGCAAGAAAAAAGGTGGTATCAAAGTACATACACTATACGATGTGGAAACACAGATACCTGCATTCATTCATATCACTGAAGCGGCAGTACACGATTCAAAGACAATGAAAGAAATCCCTTATGAATCTGGTTCTTACTACATCTTTGACCGGGCTTATAACAATTTTAAGATGTTGTATAAGGTTCATCAGATTGACGCATTCTTCGTTGTCAGGGCAAAGAAAAACCTGCAATACAAATCCATCAAATGGAAACGCAGACTCCCCAAGAATGTACTTTCAGATGTGACAATCGAATTGATTGGTTTTTATCCCAAGCAATACTATCCCGAGCAGTTCCGGCTTGTAAGATACTGGGATGAAGAACAAAAACGAGAGTTTGTATTTCTAACCAATGCGATGCACATTTCTGCTCTTCAGGTGGCTGAACTTTACAAGAACCGCTGGCAAGTAGAGTTGTTCTTCAAATGGCTGAAGCAGCACCTCAAAATCAAGAAGTTTTGGGGTACTACCGAAAACGCTGTCCGGGTTCAAATCTATTCAGCCATATGTACATACTGCCTGGTGGCAATCGTTCAACACGATATGCAACTGGATAGAAGTACATACGAAGTTCTTCAAATATTAAGCATTTCATTGACTGATAAAACTCTTCTTCGAGACCTCTTTGATAAAACTAAATTTCAAAATGACAAAGAACGATTTGGACCAAATGGGCCAAATTTATTTAATTATAAATAACGTCCTATTTTTAATGGGACACTAGTGAGTTTTTATTATTTACTAATGTGAAATAATTACCCAACAATAGTGTTTCTACCACTTATCACTAAATTCTATACATATAAACGCTTTTTTCATTCTTAATTCTAAAATAAAGATAATATTTGTCGGTTAATAAAAAAATAAATACTATTTTTGAACTTTCAAGAGCGTTTCTTGTTATTGGACGTTAATTGCTGATTAAGTCTGCTTATATGAAATTTACACGATATTTCCTTATTTGTATCTCTATATTCCTTTGGATATCTTGTGGTTCGGACAAAGACGTTAAGGATATTCTATCAAAATCGGATGCTCTGCTTCAGAGTAATCCGGACAGCGCATTTACATTACTTGAGTCGGTGGAAGAGTTGGATGTTTTATCGGACGAAACATTTGCAGCCTGGTGTTTAGCAAATGCTAATGTACGAGATATATTATTTAAAGAACCTCTTTCTACGGATTATATGCTTCGTGCATTTAATTATTTTAAAAACAAGGGGCGGATAAATGAACAAGCCCGAATCGGGATGTTTTTAGGACACGCTTACAATGCGAGTCAACAACGAGATAAAGCCATGAATATTTATCTGGTTGCCCTTGATTTAGCAGACCGTTCACAAGATTACAACCTAGCAGGATATATTAATACTTACTTGGCAGACCAATATAAGTTTGAAGAAAAATATAACCAAGCAAAAGAGAAATACCAGGAAGCAGCAACTTATTTTGAAAAAGCAAATAACTTACGAAGTCGTGTGATTGCTATGACCAATACAGGCTTTATGAGTTTCTTTCTAAAAGAAAATGATAATATAGTATTGAATTATTACACTCTTTCGGATTCTTTAGCTTTGGAGCTAAAAGATTCAGTTGTGTCTTCAATGGTTAATAATCGAATTGCTCTTTTTTATAGGGTTCAGGAAAAGTATGATTTAGCAGAAAAGTATCTATTGAAATCGATGGAGTATTCAAAAGGGGATAATATTCCAAATTATATAACGCTAAGTAATATATATGGGCTTCAGGGGAAAATTGACAAATCCAGAGAATTATTACAGAATATTTCACAATCAGAGAGCAATCCAGAAGCGAAGGCTGGATTAATTTACCAGCAGTATCTTGTAGAAAAAGAAGACAAAAATTGGGGAAAAGCTTTGGAATACTACGAGGAATCAATGGCATATGTCGATTCTATCCGAAGTGTCCAAGCAAAAACTGATTTGTTGGAAATAGAAAAGAAATATACTACTGAAAAGATTCGTAACGAAAATAACTTGTTAAGGTTGAAAAGTCAGCGTTATTTCTTGTCTCTGGTTCTCATTATTGCTATCACTCTTTTGCTTATTGTTGTTTTCCAGCTGATTATGCGTCGTAAAGATAAGAAAATACGACTACAGGAGCAGGTGCTGCATCAAAAGGATATGTTCCTGGTAAAGCAGCAGCTTGAGTTACGGCAGATGGAAACCGAATTAAGTAAGAAGGAATACGAGTTGCTTAACAGAAGAAAGGTGATGCAGGAGCATCACACCCTGCTTGAAAAACAAAACTCAGCCCTGGAACTTCGTGAGCATGAGATAGAAAAACAGGAAGAAGAGCTCCGTTTGCAGGAAAAAGAGGTGGAGGCGTTAAAGAACGATGTGAACTCGCTAAAACTCAAAGTGCTTCAAAATACGGCGATTTCCAAAAAGATTATCAAATGTGCCCAGAAGGTAACGGTGGGGACGGACGACGGAAAGTCATTGCTCTCGGAAGCTGACTGGACCTCCTTGTTGAATGAGGTGAATGCCGTTTATAAATCATTTACTACTTCTCTTCAGCAGGCTGTTCCCGAGCTGACCTTCGAGGATATCCGTTTTTGCTGTTTACTGCTTGTCGGGTTAGAAACGAAGGAACTTTCTGTGGTCTTATCTATTAACCCATCTTCCATCCGTCAGCGTAAAATGCGTATCCGTGCTAAGGCCGGGTTGACCAATGCGCAAACTACTTTAGAAGAATTTTTATGTAATCTGTAGCCAAAAAAAGAGCTCTTTTTTGAGTCTTTTTACCCCTTGTAGACACTTTTGTTTTTTTTAGCCATGTATTCTGCTGAATATCATGGCTTTATATTTTTGCCTTGTAGACACTCTTTTTGCTATTTTATTAGGTTTCAGTCTCTGTCCAGACTAATTTTGTATTGGATGAATCTGCGGTGGGTTCGTCTGAACATAAAATATTAACGTATAAAATTTAGATGTAAAATGAAACAAGTGAAATTCTTATTACTGTTTATGGCAATGATGCTGTCGGTTTCAGCTTTTGCTGAAAATAACATTTTGGCAATGACGAGAGCTAATTATCAAAATTTAAGAGCTGGTGATGACCAGCCGGTGATGTTGACTGTTAGCTATGCAAATGGAATAATGAAAGTATCGTACGATCAGTCATTGGTTGGTTCGGTATTTACAATCTCAACAATGGATGGACAAACTTTATATAACGGGTATCCACAGGTATCCAATGGTTCATTTGTTCTTCCTGCCACATTAAATTCATCAGATATGTATTTATTGATGATTGAAAACAGCGAAGGAATGTTGTACACAGTATTCACTTTAGCAGACTTATAAAAAAAAGGCACTAACCCGTTACTAAATAGTGTTCACTGGAGAGCTGTCCTCCGGAAATCCTTTCCGGAGGCAGTTTACTTAAAAACGATCTTACTATACTAAAACAAACAAGGTATGGATATTAATGATGTATTAAAACATAAGGCAATTATAAATGAGTTTTATATCGACAGACGCGCCGCAGGTGTAGTTGATTCTTTTTTGATGAAACTAACGGTTGATGGAGTTGTTTACAGTGTACATTTTAATGATGTATATAAAGTGGATATGAAGATGAACTTTGGTATTGTTGCTGGAGATGTGGTTAATTACGTTGTTAAAGGATGTATTCAGGAAAAAGATAAAGATTTTTTTGATGTTTGGAATCCGGTGTTGGGACAAAGAATCATTTCCGACCTGATTTCCTACGAAATTCACTTGCTTCCTGCTGGAAGCACGATTCATATAATCGCTAAGAAAAACGCCATAGAGACCCGTGCGTGGTCGTAAATAAAAAATGACTAAAAGAAACTAATATGAAATTCTTCAATTATTTGTTTTGCAAACTATACAGCCTGAGTGGTTCTGTTGCCCAGAATCTAAGAATTCCGGTATTTCCTTCCATTGTTGGAATATCGTTCTATCAGGTATTAAATATATTTACTATTTGCCTATGTATTTTAATGGCGTTTGATTCTTTAGACGAAATTAATATATATGTAAACTTAGGCGGAATGTTTCTGACAGGAGCCATTCTTATTTTTAATACATTATATTATGGCAGACACGAACGTTATCGTTCTATATTGAAAGAAATTGAGAAGATGCCCCAAACCGCAAGGTGGATGAGTAATTTTTTCTGTATTGTTTATCTTGTTACATCATTATCGGCAGCTTTTTTTGCCGTTAGAGGTTGCACCGTTTTATTTGCATCATACTAATATTTTATGTTAGCTTCTTCAAAAGCACCAGATACCCCGGGGTACTGGTGCTTTTTGTTGTTTAAATGATTGTTTAGCTTGTTATTATCAACATTCCACATATTGGCGTGTTTTATATTTACACGGTTGTAACATAGGAGACTATTTGCCTATATACTATCACCTACTTTTGTTAAATAAATCAATAAAACCTTTTATTATGAGTGAGCTGATAAATAATTCCGAAAAAAGAAAAGAGTTGCTTAAGCATATGATTCTACAATTGCATCAGGGGGAAGCTCCAGGTGAGGTAAGAAACAGACTGGTAGACTTGTTACGATCTATTCCCTATAATGAAGTGGTTGAAGTAGAGCAGGAACTTATTATGGAAGGACTTCCAGAAGAAGAGGTGCTTCGTTTTTGCGATATACATACGGCGGTATTGGATGGCAGTATTGATGTTTCTGCTGCAAAATCATACCCTCCGGGACATCCTGTAGATACGTTCAAAAAAGAAAATATAGAATTGAGAAAGTGTACAGAGAAGCTTCATGCTATTCTGTCTGATTTGTCTCAGTGGAAAACGGAAGATATTCCTACAAACTTTTTAAAGATAAAGGGCCTGTTCAACAGTCTGTCGGATGTCGACAAGCATTATAAACGAAAAGAATATTTACTATTCCCGTTTCTGGAAAAATACGGTATAACTGGTCCTCCCACCGTTATGTGGGGTAAACACGACGAAACAAGGTTATTGTTAAAGTCGGCTCACGAAGTGTTGCAAACCGCCGATTCCATTACTTTATCGGAGGTTCAAACGGTTGCCGACCTTGTACTAAGACCTGCCATAGATGCCATTGAAGGTATGATAATGAAGGAAGAGGAGATTCTGTTGCCGATGTGCCTGGATAAACTTACCGATGAGAACTGGTATCAGATTTACACAGAAACACTGGAATTCGGATTTTGTTTATATGATCCGCAGGACGAATGGACACCAACACTTGCTGAAAGCACGTTTAAAAGCGAACAAGATTCAACCGGGTCTAAAAGTGCAAATTATATACAAGGAGAGGCGATACGACTGTCCTCCGGAAGTTACTCCCTCAAAGAGCTGGAGGCATTGTTTGTAACATTGCCTGTCGATATTACGTTTGTCGACAAAGATGATAAAGTTAAATTTTTCTCCCATAGTCCGAACCGGGTATTCGAGCGTAACAGAGCAATTCTTGGCAGGGATGTGCGTTTATGTCACCCTCCCGGAAGCGTACATATTGTCGAGCAGATTATTAGCGATTTTAAATCTGGCAAAGAAAACAAAGCTGCATTTTGGATTTCATCCTTTAAAGGCCGTTTTGTATATATTGAATATACTGCATTAAGAGGTAAAGATAATGAGTACCTAGGCGTTATAGAAGTTACTCAGGATATTACACAGTTAAGAGCACTGGAGGGTGATCAGCGGCTGTTATCCTACGAAAAGAGATAATATATGGAAGATCGCCTGCCTATAACCCTTCAAATGAAGGTTGCCGAACTATTGAATGATTATCCTGAAATTGAGGATACACTGCTTTCTTTATCACCGGCGTTTGCAAAATTAAAAAATCCAGTACTAAGGAAAACAGTGGCCCGTGTTACAACGCTACAGCAAGCGGCTAAAGTAGGGGGACTCAATGCCGGCTATCTGATTCAAGAGCTTAGAAGGGCAGCCGGAATTTCGGACACTGAGGTTGTACCTGATAAAGAAGAGGGCGACTTTGGAGATTGCCCGGAGTGTTTTGAGGGACTTCCGATTTCAGTAATTTTTGATGCGAGACCTCTTATCGATTCCGGAGATACTCCCATGCCCAAAATCCTTAAAGCGATGGATGACCTAAAGTCTGGTGAGGTATTTGAATTGCTTACCCCATTTTATCCGGCACCGATTATAGATACATTGAGAAAAAAAGGATATAGTTCGTGGAGTAAAAAGGTAGCCCCGGATATAGTAAATACCTATTTTATGCGGAAATAGTCCAGAAGAAAAATCAGATATGAATCATCCCGTATCTGATTTTTTATTTAATAATAGAATCAAAATGTTCTTTTTAAATTGAAATTAATGTTTACTTTGCATGAATTAGATCATGTAAAAAACCTAATTTAATGAAAAGAAGAAACTTTATCAGACTATCGGCTCTGGCAGGACTGTTGGCTGGAGCAAAAGGAGTTAATGCGTTACCTGTTTCCGGTAATAAACTTAAAAAAGAGATTTACGAATGGCGTATTTATAACATGACGGGTGATGCTTCGGTTCTGGATACCTATCTTGAAAAGGCTTTGACTCCTGCATTAAATAAATACAAGGTTAAAGTTGGAGCTTTTAAATTATTTAAGGAGGAGTCGGCTGTAAAACGATTCTATCTGTTCGTATACCCATCCATCGAAACTTACCATCAGGTACAGAAAAAGATATGGGAGGATAAGACTTATCTGGCTGCTTCCAAAACTTATTTTGATCAAACAGCTTCTGCTCCGGTATATTCTCATTTCGATACTTATCTATGTGAAGCTTTCGACCGGCTACCGGTTATGTTACCAGCAGAAAAGAATAGCTTGCTATACGAGCTACGTATCTATAAAAGTCCGAATGAAGATGCCAACAGACGTAAAGTCCGTATGTTTAATGTAGAGGAAATAGATCTTTTCCATAAAAAAGGAATCCAGTCAGTTTGCTATGGAGATATCTTATCCGGTCCCGAAATGCCGGCTTTGATGTATCTTACATGGAATAAAAATCAGGAATCCCGGGATGCAGCATGGAAAGCATTCGGATCTAGTGAGGAGTGGAATAAGATGAAGGTTAAGCCAGAATATGCGTATACTGCAACCAAGGTGGAGAGTATTTATCTTGCTCCGCTTGCATACTCGCAAATATAAGAAACAATTCGGTTATTAAAATTTAAAAAACTATCTTTGCCCTCATAACTTAGGTTGGCTGTATATATAAGGTATAACAGCCAACTTTAATCGATTTAATTTGCCAAATGAAAAATTCTATTGTTCGTACTAAGACAGGAGTCTCTTATCTATATCCATTTATTGTTATCACCTCGTTGTTTTTTTTGTGGGGATTTGCACATAGTATTCTAGACGTTTTAAATAAACATTTTCAGGAAGTTCTTGTGATATCTAAAGCCCGTTCTGCTTTGGTACAGGCCGTAGTCTATGGTGGTTACTTCCTGATGGCACTCCCGGCAGGAATATTTATGAAACGGTTTGGGTATCGGTGGGGAGTAATACTAGGATTAGTACTCTATGGAATCGGCGCTCTCATGTTTTACCCGGGTAGTTTTTTGATGTCATTCAATTTTTTCCTGTTTTCCCTGTTTATAATCGGATGTGGATTAACTTGTCTGGAAACAGCGGCTAATCCATATGTCACTATTCTGGGGGAGCCCGAAACGAGTGCCAGCAGGCTTAATCTCTCTCAATCCTTTAATGGATTAGGTTGGATTGTGGGGCCATTTGTAGGGGGACTTGTTATTTTCCCGGAAGATGGTTCTGCTGGAGATATTGCGTTGCCTTATCTGGTTATAGGAGTAGTCGTTTTAGTGCTTGCAATATTGTTTATGAAATTGCCTTTGCCTGTAATAAGTACATCTGTCACGTCATCAAAAGACAATGAAGGGAAAGCTTCGTTGTGGCATTATCCTCATTTTGTATGGGGTGTCGTCGCATTGTTCTTTTATGTGGCAGCTCAGACCGGAATCAATAGCTTCTTTATCAATTATGTGACGGAAGAAGTTCCTGATATAACGAATCGTGATGCGGCTTTATTACTCTCCCTGGGAGGGATGGGATTGTTTATGACCGGCAGAATTATTGGCAGCTGGTTGATGCGTCGTATGCAGGCAGCAAAGCTTCTTGCATCCTGTGCTTTAGGTGCTATTATTACTATGGTGCTTGTAATGATGCAGCTGCAGTGGATTTCTGTAGGTGCACTGTTTGCTTGTTACCTTTTTGAATCGATTATGTTCCCCACCATATTTGCTTTGGCTATACGGAGCTTGGGTAAGCACACGGAAAAGGCCTCTTCCTTCCTTATTATGTCCATAGTTGGTGGAGCTATTGCTCCCGTTGGCATGGGAATTTTAGGAGAAAACGAGATGGCGAATGGTTTCTTGATTCCCTTGATTTGCTTTGTGGTTGTAGCTTTGTATGCATTTCGAGGCTACCGAAAGATTTGATTTTCGTATACTGAAGCTGACTAACAATTCTTGTTCTATATTGTTATTTTAGTAGAGGATACCACTTCGAATCTGCCGGTATCTATTAATACAATTTAGGAAAGTATGAGACAGCGAATGGTTCGTTATGTTTCGTCGTTAGTAAGATGGCTCTCTACAATGAAGTATCTGAACTGATGGATTGTATTGGTACTCGATTTGTCTCTATCTCTCCTTTCGGCAATTGTATCTTACTTGCTTGTTTTGGCATTTCTTCAAATTCAATTTAATAGGGGAGAGCTTTATCGTTTTGTTTGTTTTGCTTTAGGAGCAGGTCTGCTTATTCAACTTGTCTTTAAACTATACCGTGGTATAATCCGACACGCTTCTATTCAGGAAGCCAGTAGATTGCTTGCTGCCTTATTTTGTAAAGAACTGATATTGTTGATTGCTATCCTGCTTTATTCGGGATTTTCTTCACAGTGGCTTGCTATCGTATTGCTGGATTTGCTAATCTCTTTCTTCTTGGTAATCAGCGTAAGGGCCTTGTTGGTTAGTATCTATTTTACTCTTGTTGGAGGTAATTTAAATGGAAATCGCCTTTTATTTATATACGGCACTGATAATCATAGCATAGCATTAATAAATTGGGTTAGAAGCGGTGCATTACACCCCTATGTAGCTGTGGGTTTACTGTCTACAGATATGTCACAAAGCGGATTGCGAATAGGTGGACTTCCCGTTTTTGCTATTAGTACACCTGATTCATTTCGGAAACTTCTCACTCATGTGAGGTTGCAAACGGTGATGTTTCCAGATTATGCTACAGTGCAGCACGAACGTAATCGATTTGTTGAAGTATGCCTTCAATCCAATATTGAACTGCTTGTAGCTCCTCCTGTAGAATTACTTGATAATCCAGAGAAGACTCGTGAGCATATGAGGGAAATTAAAATAGAGGATTTGCTCGGACGTGAACAGATATCCATCAACATGGATGAAATTTCATCAGTACTTAAGGAGGAGGTGATTCTTGTTACTGGAGCCGCTGGTTCTATTGGAAGCGAGATATGCAGGTTGCTGGCAAGTATCCGAGTGAAACAACTTATTTTATTTGATAATGCAGAAACCCCCATGCATGATTTAAGACTCGAGATACAAGATAGGTACCCCATGCAAAGTTTTGTACCTATCATAGGAGATGTACGTATTAAGTCAAGATTGGAGTTCGTTTTCACTAAATATGCTCCAACGGTGGTTTTCCATGCTGCAGCTTATAAACATGTACCCTTGATGGAGGAGTATCCATGTGAGGCGATTCGGACCAATGTTGACGGAACCAGAAAGCTTGCAGATATGTCTGTTTTGCATTCTGTTAAGCGCTTTATTATGATATCTACCGACAAGGCTGTAAATCCTACCAATGTTATGGGGGCATCCAAGCGCATTGCAGAAATGTACGTACAAAGTCTTAGTTTTAAAATAGATGAAGCACGGGGTAAAACGCAATTTATTACTACCAGATTTGGAAATGTTCTTGGGTCAAATGGTTCGGTAGTAGCTCGTTTCAGGGAACAGATTCGCCGTGGGGGACCTGTTACTGTTACTCATCCTGATATTTTCAGGTATTTTATGACAATTCCGGAGGCTTCTCGATTGGTTCTCGAAGCTGTTACTTTAGGGAGAGGTGGAGAAATATTCGTTTTTGACATGGGTGAACCTGTGAAGATCGCTGATATGGCCAGGAGGATGATTCAATTGGCCGGGCTTATTCCTGATGAGCAGGTGAAGGTTGTCTTTGCCGGATTGCGTCCCGGAGAGAAACTCTATGAGGAATTGCTGACCGATTCGGAGTTTACAGTTCCTACCAGACACCCTAAAATCCGAATAGCGAAAGTGAGAAGATATGAATGGAATGAGGTTAGTACAGCTGTGGATCAATTGATTCGGATGGCTGAATCGGAAGAATCTGAACAGGTTATTCGCTTAATGAAAAAACTTGTTCCCGAATTTATAAGTAACCATTCTCCATACGAAATCTATGATCCTAAAAATTAGTGATTACAGATCTACTTTTGTTAGTTGCGAGAATTTACTACCTTTGTGCTTCAAATCAGTTTACGAAATATAAATTATGGTAATTGCGGTTGATTTTGATGGAACTATTGTAACTCATAAATATCCTAAAATAGGTGAAGAGATTCCTTTCGCCATTGAATCCCTTAAGTTGATTCAGAAAGAGGGTAGGCATTTACTTATCTTGTGGACCGTTCGTGAAGGCGATCTATTAGATGAGGCTGTTGCTTTTTGTAAAGAGAGGGGGCTAAACTTTTATGCCGTTAACAAGAATGATCCTGAAGAAGTTGCTGGAAAGGCACCACGTAAGCTGACCGCCGATCTGTTTATTGACGACCGTAACTTTGGTGGACTACCTGATTGGGGGCTGATTTACAATACGCTGAAAAACAATGACAGCAGAGCCTGTTTTTCTACAGATGTTTTTTTAAAGGGTGCTATGGTACAGGAGGAACAACCTAAGAAAAGTAAATTTTTTGGTTTGATTCGCTGATACGTTGTGCTTACTTGCCTGATTGTTGTTTTAACCAACTGAATATAACCTGATAAGTTTCCTTTCTTGCAGGCTCGTTGGATAAGATCAAGTCATGTTTGCCGTTATGAATTTGCTTGCATGTAACACGGCTTCCCAGCATCTTTCCGTACTTTTGGATATCTTTTACATCAAGTACGATGTCGGAAGTATGATATAGCTCATTCCATATTTTCGTTTCAGGTATGGACTTGTCGGACGACATGACCAGAATCGGACAGGTTAGGTTTAATCCTTTTTGAATGGTTTGATGTCCTTTGTGTATTGCATGGATCCATCCTGCCTTTTTGGGATGTCCGGTTGTTTTTTTCCAGTTTTCGTTATATTCCCACTCTCCATGAAAGCGTTTCAGTAAGCTATGTGCATATTGGGAAATTCCTTTTCCTTCCACTTCCAGATTAGGGAAATAGTTTCCAATAAATGAAATAACAGGTATGACAACCTCTTCCATAAACCAGCTCATATTCATATCGAGGAAGGGACTGTTTAATATTAATGCACTTACAGGAAGTTTGTTGCCCTTACTTTGTAGGTAAAGCGGAGTAATAAGTCCACCTGTAGAATGTGCCATAAGGATAATATCCCGGTTACCTTCCGCTTTGATGATAGCAATTGCTGTATCCAGGTCGGCAAAATATTCTGAAAGGTTTTTTGCGAAAAATGCATCTTGATCAGGTAAAATGGACCGACCGTACTTCCGTAGATCCAGTGCATAAAAGTTATATCCATGTGTTGCAGCACTGTCTCCCAGCGCTCGTTGAAAGAAATAATCGTTGTATCCGTGAACATACAAAATGGCTGGTCCGTCTTTACTGACAGGCTCTCTCTTTACTAATGTGCAAACTACTTTACCTGCATAGTCGTCAGCCATATGCAGTATCCTATATTTGTAATCTGTTCCGGGAAGTTCGGTTATATATTGTCCTTGAGCAGAAAATCCAATAGATATCAGTATAAAAGCAAATAAAAACTTCTTTATCATCATTGTAATTGGTTTGGATAAATTTCAGTTTCAGACCAGTGACGGTTAGCCGGTAAAATGGTAGTATTCTATTTTTTCCAGATTAACCTTCTGGCACAAAGATAACGAATACTTTGTATAGTTAATCAGCAGTCACGAAATACTTTAATGAAAAAATATAGAGAAAGGGTTGCATGCAAAATTTATATTCCCTACCTTTGCACCGCTAAATTTTATTAATTACAAAACAAAACAGCGTTTTATGAACAATTACGAAACCGTTTTCATTTTGACTCCCGTTTTGTCTGACGCACAGATGAAGGAAGCGGTAGAAAAATTCACAAACCTTCTGAAAGCTGAAGGTGCTGAAATCGTGAATGAAGAGAACTGGGGATTGCGCAAGCTTGCTTATCCTATCGACAAGAAGACGACAGGCTTCTACCAGTTAGTTGAATTCAAAGCAAATCCGGAAACTATCGCTACATTGGAAGTTAACTTCCGTCGTGACGAGCGTGTGATTCGCTTCCTGACTTTCCGTCAGGATAAGTATGCCGCAGAATACGCAGCAAAGAGAAGACATTTGAAATCATCTAAAGAAACAGTAAAGGAGAACTAATTATGGCAGCAGCACAATCAGAAATCAGATACTTAACTCCTCCATCAGTAGACGTTAAGAAAAAGAAATATTGCCGTTTCAAAAAGAACGGTATCCGGTACATCGATTACAAAGATCCTGAATTCTTGAAGAAATTCCTGAATGAACAAGGAAAGATTCTTCCACGTCGTATTACTGGTACTTCATTGAAGTTCCAACGTCGTATTGCTCAGGCAGTAAAGAGAGCTCGTCACTTGGCGTTGCTTCCTTTCGTAACCGATTTGATGAAATAATTTTAAAAGGAGGAAACAGAATATGCAAGTTATTTTGAAAGAAGACGTAGTTAACTTAGGCTACAAAGACGATATCGTAACAGTTAAAGACGGTTACGGACGTAACTTTCTAATCCCCCAGGGTAAAGCTGTGATTGCATCAGATTCTGCTAAAAAAGTGTTAGCAGAAAACTTAAAACAACGTGCTCACAAGTTGGCCAAAATTAAGGCAGATGCTCAGGAATTGGCTGCTAAGTTGGAAGGTGTTTCACTTACAATTGGTGCAAAAACAAGTTCTACAGGAACAATCTTTGGTTCTGTAACAAATATTCAGGTTGCTGAAGCATTGGCAAAAGCTGGATTCGAAGTAGATCGTAAGATCATTTACATCAAAGAATCTGTAAAAGAAGTTGGTACTTACAAAGCTACTGTTAAGCTTCACAAAGAAGTTTCTGTTGAAATTTCTTTTGAGGTTGTTGCTGAATAATCAACATTCTAAAAATATAAAAGAGGTATATCATTCGATATACCTCTTTTTTTGTATCCTATTTTCCTCTATTATTTATAAATTATAGGATAGTGTCAGCCAGGTAACTCGGGAGTCGCGGTTCCGAATTTGTCTTTGCTGAAATGAGCTGGTTTGAATTCTGGTTGTTTCTTCCAGACTATCAAAAATATTATTTACACTCAGTGAAGCCTTAAGTTTCTTCTTTAATAGGTATTGAGCTATTCCGACATTAACACTATAGCGATTTTGTATTTCACCTTGAGCTGTAAGTTGATCTGAAATGTAATAACCATCAGTTTGCAACTGAGTGTTGGGTGTGAGTTGGAAAGATAACAGTGCTTTTGCCAGTATACAGGTCATCTCCTTTTTCTCATCGTATCCAATTGTGCGACCGTCAATCTGATCCCGGTAAATGTCAGACGAGGCACTCATTGACAGCCGATTGATGGGTTTCCAGTTGGTAGAAATCTCAATTCCCCAGGTATTACTATTTCCTGTATTTTGTTTTGTCCAACGAATTTCATCGTTTACTTGGTTGGCAATATCCATAATTCTGTTGCTCTTATGTCTATAATATATTGCCGGGGTAATGCTGAAGTAATTATTTGTGAATGCATAGGATGCTTCTGCTAAATGTATTACTTCAGGGGCCAAATTCGGATTACCCTGTTTAATATAGGTGATATCCGCCCTGTCAATAAAAGGATTAAGGTCTGAAGCAATTGGCCGATTTGTACGTTGTTGATAACCTAAACTAAAAATCCCATTTTCAGCTACCTGATATTCAAAGTTTGCTTTGGGATAAATCTGAACTTTATTCTTATTCATTTTTCCATTCAAATCAGGACTGTTTATTTCTTCTTTGGTATGTTCGGCTTGCATTCCTATTTCGATTGTAAAAGGGGCGATTGTCTTTTGAAGTGAGGCATATCCTAAATTGATGTAGCGGACAAAATTAAAGTCAGTCGATTTAGATAAATTAGGCATCCAATCTCCATTTGTTAGATTATCTGCTTTGGCCTTATAATCCTCATTTTGAATCCGACCCATGTATCCAATATTAAACGTGTAACCGTTTTGGAACGGATAATACACCTTCGTTGAAAAAAAGTAATTGCTCTTGTCTTGATTTACGTTCAGGTTGTCTTGTGCGATAATTTTTCCAGTAGTGAATTGTTCATTTTCATAATGATTGTTCTCGTCGTACGAAAAATTATTATAATTGAATCGAATATTCAGTTTTCCTTTATTCCAGAATGTATGTAACCATGTTGCTTCTGCGGCATAAGCATCCTGACCTTGATTATTGTAACGGTGACGAATTATTTTGTTTGTAATGTCTCCGACAGAATTTCTTCTGGTGTTATTTATTCCACCATATCTATCATATTGCATGTGCTGTAGTAGTGTGTAAACTGTAAGATAATCTTTGTCTGACAATAAATACCCTACTGTAATGTCTCCGATATGTACTTCCGGATGCGCAGAGGCGTTGTTATCCATCTCTGTAGATCCACTGCTATTGGTGGTTAGTTTATAAAATGATCGTTCCCTGTATTCTCTTCTATAATTATAATTGGTTGTAACCGACCATTTCCCAGGAGCTATTGTTGCTTTTATTCCTGCGGTGTATCGTTGATTACTTCCGCCACCCAAAGTCAGGTCAAGAGAAGACGACTTTAAATATTCAGGAGTGCTTGAATAAGAAAACACGCCACTTTCCCCATCCGGCAAAAAAGATAAATCAGGTTGAGACAATACGGTTATTTGTCTAAAAAAAGAGGCTGGCAACTGGATTATAATATCTCCACTTTGCTCTTCTAAAAATCCATAGGGAATACCTCTGATCAGTTGAGCACTTTTAGAAGATCCTCTGAAAAAAACGGAGCCTTCAATATCTGTATTGACAGAAGGGAGCTGGCTTATTATATCGGATGTAGTTCCCAAATTGCTGGAAATATTGCTCGACGTATTTAGTTGTTTGATCGTTCCACTGTTTATCGTAGTGAAATATTGTCCCTGAATATTTATATTTTGAATTGTCAATACCGTATCAGTCGTAAACTGGGACGAAAGATGGTGTATGGTAATAATAGGCAGAAGAAAAAGATAAGTTGAAAGTTTCATTAGTATTCCGTTTTTTATTAAACAAAAAAAAGGCCTGTATGTTAACATACAGACCATTTTTTAATACGCTTAGTTTCTAATTACTGAGCAGGAGCAGCTTCAACAGGAGCAGCTTCAGTTGCTACAGCAGCAGAGTCAGCAACAGCAGGAGCTTCTTCTACAGCAGGAGCTACTTCTTCAACAGCTGGTTGTTCAGCTACAGCTTCAGTAGATTCAGCAGATTTGTTACCACATGAAGAGAAAGAAACAGCTGCAACGATAGCAGCGAATGCAAATAACTTTTTCATTTTGTCTTTTAATTAAAACGGTCAATAATATCTTTGTTGTTGTAAAACGATGCAAATGTATATATTAATTTGACTATGTTATACAACATAGAGCACTTTTTTTTTGTTTTTTTTCAAATATTTTTTAATATGCTGAATATTAAGTGTTTGCATTAATGTTAAAAATTGCTGTAAAGATATCTTTTGATACTTTTCTTCGGCGTTTTTTCGAATTCGGTTGGATAAAGTTGTATGGATGCAACTTTTTCGTAAGGAGCAACCAGTTTATTAATCTCAACCAGATTCTGCTGCATGATAAGAGGTAAGTCTGTATGCATGATTCCAGTACCATCTACGGTGTCATAATCCGGATAAACAAGGGCAATCAGTTTTCCGTCTCTTTCGATGACAAGACTTTCCATAATGTAAGGCAAATTATTCAGCTTGGCTTCAATTTCTTCAGGGAAAATATTCTGACCGCTGCTGCTAAGTATCATAGTTTTGGAACGCCCTCTTATGTAGATACGCTTTTCTACATCAATTGTTCCAAGATCGCCTGTCTTTAACCAACCATCCTGGGTAAAAACGGCATTGGTTGCCTCATCATTTTTATAGTATCCTTTCATTACATTTTCTCCCCGTACCTGAATTTCCCCAACCTGATTATAGGGATCCTCCGAGTCAATACGCACATCCATTATTCCGTTTAATACTTTGCCACAAGATCCGGGTATAAATGCTTCATTGGAATCGTAACTGATAAGCGGTCCACATTCAGTCATTCCGTATCCGATTGTAAAGGGAAATTTGATTTTATAAAGGAAATCGGTTACCTCCTGATTCATTGCGGCACCTCCTACAATAACTTCTTTGAAACGTCCTCCCATTGCATCAATCAGTTTCTTTCGTATCTGAGCATATATTCTGTTATCCAATAAGGGAATATTCAGAGCCAGTTTTACTGTTCGTTTATTTAATTGGGGTAGAATCATCTTCTTATAAATCTTTTCAAGAATCAGAGGTACTGTCAGAATCAGATTAGGTTTAACCTCTTCGAAAGCAGTAAGCAGGATTTTGGGAGTAGGGGTTTTGCCTAACAAAAATACATGTGCTCCAACAGCCATAGGTACCAGAAAATTAAAGGTACAGCTGTAGGCATGAGCAAGCGGAAGGAAACAGAGTTCACGATCACCTTTAAACATTAAACCAAGTGTTTTGGCATAGGTGACATTTCCAGCCAGATTGTTTCCAGTAAGCATCACTCCCTTGCTGAATCCTGTAGTTCCCGAAGTATAATTTAGTAATACGACTTTTTCATTGTCAAGATCTGCATACTTAATGTGCTCTATAGAATATCCCTTGGGGTACTTATGTGCCATTTTTGAATCCAAGGTCTTAAGCAGCTTTTGTATACTTTCTCCGTCCCGTTGATGCAGGCAACGAAAATCAGTCAAAGAGAAAACCCCACGTATATTGGCAATCTTTTCTTCTTCCAGCGTATCCCATATACGGTCGCTTGTAAATAGAAATACAGATTCGGAATGATTTATAATGTGATGTACGTCGTTAGGATTAAAGTCTTGCAGAATCGGAACAATGATAGCACCGTAAGTAACTGCCGCCATATAGGTGATACACCAACGGGAATTGTCTTTACCAATAAGAGCTATCTTATCTCCCCTGCGAATCTGACACTCTTCAAATAAGATATGAATGCGGGCTATCTCTGTCGCAACTTCTCCAAAAGAAAATGAGATACCTTTGCTATAATCTGTAAGTGCTGGAAGGTCCCAATTGGCTTTAAAACTATCTTCGTAAATCTTTATAAAATTCTCTTTAATCATAGCACAAAATTGTGAAATTTGCGCAAAAGTATGGACAAAAGTGCAGATATACAACTAAAAAAGAGAGTAACTTGCTCCTTTTGTGTAACTTTGCATCGAAATTTACTATATAAAATGATAGATAATACAGTTTTTGAAAATAAACTTGCAGCATACTATACCTTAGGGTGTAAGCTTAATTTTGCAGAAACCTCAACTATTGGCAAAACACTTGCTGCGCAAGGCATTCGTAAAGTACGTAACGGAGAAAAAGCAGATATCTGCGTCATAAATACATGTTCGGTGACCGAATTGGCGGATAAAAAATGCCGGCAGGCGATCCGTCGTATCAGTAAACAACATCCCGGAGCCTACATGGTAGTAACGGGCTGCTATGCCCAATTAAAACCAGAAGAGGTTGCGTCAATTGAAGGGGTTGATTTGGTTCTTGGAGCCGAACAGAAGTTGGATATAGTGTCTTACCTCAATGACTTTAAAAAGAAAAATGAGGGAGGGGCTATTGTAGCATCCAAGACAAAAGATATCAAAACCTTTTCGCCGTCGTGTTCGGCAGACGACCGGACCAGACATTTCCTTAAGGTTCAGGATGGTTGTGATTATTTCTGTACCTATTGTACGATTCCATTTGCCAGGGGCAGAAGTAGAAACGGATCCATTGCATCCATTGTGAAACAGGCAGAAGAGGTAGCTTCCAAAGGGGGTAAAGAAATAGTGCTTACCGGAGTCAATATTGGAGATTTTGGCCGGACCACCGGTGAAACTTTTTTAGATCTTATAAAGGCGCTTGATGAGGTGGAAGGAATAGTACGTTATCGCATCTCGTCTATTGAGCCAAACCTTATAACAGATGAAGCGATTCACTTTGTGGCTCAATCCAAGCGATTTGCTCCCCACTTCCATATACCGTTGCAAAGTGGAAACGATGAGGTTCTTCGATTAATGAAGCGTAAATATGATACCTCATTGTTTAAGCACAAAGTCTCAAAAATTAAGGAGTTGCTGCCAAATGCCTTTATTGGCGTGGATGTAATAGTTGGTACCCGTGGAGAAACCGACGAATTATTTGAAGATGCACGAGTATTTATTGAAGGGTTGGACATTTCCCAATTACATGTGTTTAGCTATTCAGAGCGTCCAGGTACACAGGCTCTCAAAATTGATCATTCGGTAGATCCCAAAATAAAACATACTCGTAGTCAGCAACTACTTGACCTCTCCGAAAGGAAATTACATGCCTTTTATGAGGCAAATATTGGTAAGGAACAGGTTGTCTTGTTCGAAGAGGCTAAACATGGGGATGTGATGCATGGATTCACAGCGAATTATATAAAGGTTGAGGCTCCCTATCGGAAAGATTTGGTCAATGAAACGCGCCGGGTGTTGTTACACGATTTTAACGAAGATAAAACGGCTCTTACGGTAACCATAATTGAGTAAGATGATGAATAATATTCTTTATAGCTTTTTATATGCATGGGCAAAACTTCATGGAGTACTGCCCATGCGTATACTATATATATTAAGTGATTTGTTTTATATTATTATTTACAAACTTGTAGGCTATCGTTTAAAAGTTGTAAGAAAGAATATGAAAAAGTCATTTCCGGATAAATCTGCTGAAGAATTAAAGAAGCTGGAGCAGGAGTTTTACCATCACTTTTGCGATTATGTGGTAGAAACATTAAAACTGTCTCATATTTCGCTTGAAGAGGTGCAGCGGCGGGCTTATCTAAGTAATCCGGAGTTGGTCGACGATTTAATGGAGAAAGGGCATACAACGTTTATATTACTGATGGGACACTATGGTAACTGGGAATGGTTTTCAGCATCTTCCAGCCGTTTTAAAAGTGCCAGGGTATACCAGATATACAGACCGCTTACTAATTTAGCATTCGACAGGCTTTTTGTTTATCTGCGTACTCGTTTCGGATCTTTAGGTATAAAGAAGAATGATACGATTCGGGATATAATGAAATTGAAACAGGATAAAACTCCCAGTGTGGTTATTTTCCTTGCCGATCAGACACCCAGTAAAGCAAACCTCCACTATTGGACGAATTTTTTAAATCAGGACAGTTCCATTCTTACTGGTCCGGAGCGCATCGCGCGTAAATTGAATCTGCCTGTAATCTACTTAGATACTACAAAATTAAAAAGGGGTTACTATAAAGTTGATATGAAATTACTTTGTGAGTCCCCTCGTGAAACTTCAGAGTTCTGGATCACAGAACAGTATGCCCGTTTAATGGAAAAAACTATTTTACGAAATCCAGCGTACTGGTTGTGGACACATAAAAGGTGGAAACATAAAAGACCGGCTGATGTATGAAAAAAGTATCTGTTATTATTCTTAATTGGAACGGAGAGCAGTTATTGAAGCAATTTCTGCCTTCTGTTGTGAAGTATACTCCGGACGATATTGCCGATGTTGTGGTTGCAGACAATGGGTCGACTGATAAGTCCCTCGTTTTGCTTAAAACGCAATTTCCTACGGTCCACATTATAGAACTGGAAAAGAATTTTGGGTTTGCTGATGGATACAATCAAGCAATTGCTGCAGTTAAGACTCCCTATGTCGTTTTGCTGAATAGTGATGTTGAGGTTACTCCAAACTGGCTTTATCCGCTTGTTGAGGAGGTTGAACAGCATGTTGATGTGGTAGCGGTGCAACCTAAAATTCGTTCATGGAAAGAAAAAAGTTCATTTGAGTATGCCGGTGCATGCGGCGGTTACATGGATAGGTATGGTTATCCGTTTTGCAGAGGCCGCTTGTTGCATATCTTAGAAACCGACAACGGACAGTATGATACTCCAACGGATGTATTGTGGACTTCCGGGGCTTGCATGCTTGTACGTCGGGATGTATTTGTTAAAGTAGGGGGGCTGGATGCCACATTTTTTGCGCATCAGGAAGAGATTGATCTTTGCTGGCTTATGAGATGCCGGGGGTATAGGTTGCGCTGTATTCCTGCTTCAGTTGTATATCATGTGGGCGGTGGAACTTTGGAGGCTGAAAGTCCCAGAAAAACATTTTTGAATTTCAGGAATAATTTATTGATGTTATATAAGAATATCCCCGAATATGCATTAAGGCGAGTAATGTTGACCAGGAGAATATTGGATTATATTGCAGCTGCAAAGTTTTTGTTGAACGGCTATCCTTCCAATGCTAAAGCAGTATACGAAGCCCGTCGTGAGTTTTATCGAATCAAATATAGATATGAAAGCATCCGTAAGGCCAATCTGGAGCAACGGGTGGTTAAACAGATTCCTGAAATTATGAAAGGAAGTCTGCTTGTTAGTTTCTATATAAAAGGAATGAAACGATTCTCTCTTTTAAAATTTATCCGTTAATCGATCGTCCCCTAAAGAAAGAATGATTAACGGATAAAATTGAAAAAGATTTTATTCAATATGTTTTAAGGGAAAATTGAATTTTGTATAATGTAAACGCCCGCACCAGCCAGGTATCCAGCAACAGCCATTGGGGTTATTACCCGCAGATACCAAAGGAAGTTTATGCGCTCTAATCCCATTACAACTACTCCGGCAGCAGATCCGATAATCAACATACTTCCTCCCACTCCTGCGCAATAAGCCAGAAATTGCCAGAATATTCCATCTTGGGTAAAGTGATTGAGGTATTCGGGATTCGTAGAAGCCATTACCATTGCATCTGTAGCTACCGGATACATCGCGATTGCCCCTGCAACCAGCGGCACATTGTCGACTATGGCAGAAAGCGTTCCGATAATCATATTCACCGCATATACATTTCCAATATATTTATCCAAACCTTCAGAAACCATATCTAGAATTCCGGCATAACGAAGCGCATCGACTGCAAGTAATATACCGAGAAAAAACAGAAGGGTAGTTCCGTCAATCCTTTGTACTATTTTAGTAACCCTTAGTTTTAAATCTTCGTGTATGCGTTCTTTCCTGCGGTACATCATTTCAGTAAAGAACCATAATACACCCAGTCCGAATAATATGCCTACAAATGGAGGAAGATGGGTGATAGTTTTAAATACGGGCACAAAAAGCAGACAGGCTACACCAATAATCAGTATAGAGAGCCTTTCTTTTGTTTTTAGCTCTTTAATTATTTCGTTCTCTTCGGCCAAATCAATAGCGCGAACTTGAGAGAGATTTCCATGCAGGAATCTTTGAGCAATTAATATCGGTATAACAGCCGAAATTACACTTGGCAGAAAGAGATGAGGTATTGTAGAAGATGTGGAAATGTTTCCTCTCACCCATAGCATGATTGTTGTTACGTCTCCAATGGGAGACCATGCCCCTCCACTATTGGCCGCAATTACAATAATACTACCGAATACCCAACGTTCTTTGTAATTGGCGATAAGTTTACGGATTACCATAATCATCACAATGGATGTTGTAAGGTTGTCCAGCACCGACGACATGAAAAATGTGATTATAGCAATAATCCAGAGAAGTTTCCGCTTGTTTTTGGTTGTTATCCGGTTGGTTACAAATAGAAAACCTCCATGAGCATCTACTAATTCCACTGTTATCATTGCTCCGATCAAGAAGATGAGTGTTTCACAGATTTCACCTATACTTTCCAGGATTTGATGCTCAACTACAAAATGATTGCATTGTTGGATAAATGACAGTTCTGCCAATTCCGGTCTGGTTGTAAGAAAAAGTTTGAATGCATCAGCTGATACTGTAGGAATACATTCCGGAGCTGCAAAAGTATAGATTACCCAGAGAATGGTTCCTGTTAGCAAGGCCGTTCCTGCTTTATTCATTTTTAACGGGTGCTCCAGAGCAATAGCCAGATAACCTGTTAAAAAGATAAGAGTCATTGCTGTTAACATAATGATGGTTTATGATGTTTTGATGTTTGTATTTCACTCCTTGATTTGAGCCGCAAATTTAGCAATTTATATCAGTTTTAAGTAATTGTTAGCTTAAAAGATCACTAAAGGTAAATCATCCTTTTCACTCCGTCTTATTATTTATATTACCTTTGCAATCGAAACAAACTTTACTTGCAGATGATTAGCTACTTACAGATTGACGGTTTAACTAAGAGTTTTGGCGAACTGGTTCTTTTTAATTCGATTACATTTGGTATTGTTCAAGGACAAAAAATAGGTCTTATCGCCAAAAACGGTACCGGAAAGACCACACTCTTAAACATCATTGCCGGCAAAGAAGATTACGATGCCGGATCGGTTGTTTTTCGTAACGACTTAAGAGTGGGTTATCTGGAGCAATCTCCGCAATATCCGGCCGGTCTTACAGTAATGCAGGCCTGCTTTTATTCTCCTAACGAAACAGTACGGCTGATTGCCGAATACGAGGCGGCAATGGCTAGCGGAGATCATTCCAATCTGGAGGATATTCTGTTGCGCATGGATAACAATAAAGCCTGGGACTACGAACAGAAAGCCAAGCAGATTCTATCTCAGTTGAAGATTACTAATTTCGATCAGAAGGTTGAAGAACTTTCAGGAGGACAGTTAAAAAGGGTCGCTTTAGCCAATGTGCTGATAACCGATCCTGAACTTATTATTCTGGACGAACCTACCAACCACCTGGATCTGGAAATGACGGAGTGGCTTGAGGGTTATCTCAGCCGTTCTACCATCAGTCTGCTTATGGTAACGCATGATCGCTATTTTCTGGACAGGGTTTGTTCCGAAATTATAGAGATCGATCGTCAACAACTTTTTCAATATAAAGGAAATTACAGCTATTACCTGGAAAAAAGACAAGAACGTGTTGAAGCTACCAATACCGAGATTGAACGGGCTAATAACCTGTTGAGAAAAGAGTTGGACTGGATGCGCAGACAACCTCAGGCACGAGGTACCAAAGCGAAATATAGGATTGATGCCTTTTATGATCTGGAAGCTAAAGCAAAGCAACAGCGGATGGATGGAAACGTAAGCTTGGAGGTCAAGGCATCTTATATAGGTTCTAAGATTTTTGAGGCGGTGAAGGTTTCCAAAAGTTTCGGAAATTTGCAGATTGTGAAGGACTTCGATTATGTTTTTGCCCGTTACGAAAAGATGGGTATCGTGGGGAACAACGGAACAGGAAAGTCTACCTTTATTAAAATGTTGATGGGTGAGGTTGAACCCGACAGTGGAGGATTCGATGTGGGTGAAACCGTAAGGTTTGGATATTATAGCCAGGATGGGCTACAGTTTGATGAGCAAATGAAAGTGATCGATGTTGTACAGGATTTAGCGGAATTTGTACAGCTAGGAGATGGTAAAACGATGAATGTGTCACAATTTTTGACATATTTTATGTTTTCTGTAGATAAACAGCACAATTTTGTTTACAAATTGAGCGGTGGAGAAAAAAGAAGATTGTATCTTTGCACTGTTTTAATGAGAAACCCCAATTTCCTGGTTCTTGATGAGCCAACGAATGATTTGGATATCGTGACCTTAAATGTGCTGGAGGAATACCTTCGCAACTTTAAGGGCTGTGTTATTGTTGTATCTCACGACCGCTACTTTATGGATAAGGTAGTTGATCATTTGTTAGTTTTCAAGGGAAATGCTGATATTCAGGATTTTCCTGGTAATTATACTCAATACCGCGAATGGAAGGAGATTCAATCGCAAAACGCAAAAGCTGAAGAGTCGGCCAAGCAAAAATTGAATCCTCCCACTGAGAAGGTAGCCCGATCAAGTGGTGTTGAGCAAAAAAAGAAATTAAGTTTTAATGAACGAAGAGAATTCGAAGCTCTCGAGGCAGAGATTTCTTCATTGGAAACCGAAAAATCTTCGCTGGAAACAGCGCTGAGCAGCGGTTCTTTAAGTAATGACGACCTGATGGCCAAATCGCAGCGGATTGCAGAGTTGCTGGACGAGATTGATGAAAAGACAATGCGATGGCTGGAATTAAGCGAGTGGGCTTGATAAAAGAGTAAACGAAATGGATGAACGGAAGCCGGGACTTTGGACCCGGAGTTTTGTTTTTGCATGCATGGCGCACTTTTTGATGAGTTTGCCGATGAATATGCTGATGCCAATAATACCTGTCTACCTTGTTGAGGAGTTAAATATTTCGTCTTCGTGGGTAGGAGTTGTACTTGCAAGTTATACAATCGGTTTGTTGTGTGTGCGTCCGTTTTCGGGTTATGTGGTAGATGCGGTTAAACGTAAACCTCTTTACCTTGTAGCATTTACTATTACAACAGCCTTGTTTGCCGGTTATTTGGTAGCTGCAACTGTAGCATCAATAATGCTGGTTCGTTTTATTCAGGGAGGTTCTGTGGGATTATCGTCCGTGGCTGGCAACACCATTGCTATAGACGTAATATCTTCCAAACGCCGGGGCGAAGGGATCGGTTTTTACGGTCTAACGCTAAGTCTGGCTATGACATTGGCTCCACTTCTGGCGGTGCCTGTTTACAATGCATTCGGGTTTCATACCTTGATTGTAATTTGTTTACTTGCAGCCTTGTTAGGTGTGATAGCCGTATATAACATCAAGCATGTACAAAAAGAGAAGGTATCTCGTCCTCCTTTTTCTTTGGATAGATTTATCCTGATTCAGGCAATTCCTGCAGGTATCTCTCACATGCTTTGTTCCATCGGGTATGGAATGGTTGTATCTTTTGCAGTGTTGTATGGTAAAGAGATTCATGTGAGCAATCCGGGCTATTTCTTTATCTTTATGGCTACAGGTGTAGGCTCTGCCCGTATATTTTCCGGGAGGATGATTGATAGGGGTAAGCTCCATTTATTGCTGACTAGTGCTATAGTCGGAATAATAATATCACTTGTTGTTTTTGCAACCTTGCATAACGTTCTTATTTTTTTCGTTGCCGCATTTTTTATAGGCATTGGATATGGAGTAAGTATTCCGGCTTTCCAATCTCTGTTTGTAAATGTGGCACACCCTAACCGACGGGGAACAGCAACCTCTACTTACCTCACGTCATTAGATCTGGGTATGGGTATTGGAATGTTGTCAACAGGGTTTATAGCCTCAGTCAGCAGTTTATCTGCTGCTTATCTGGTTGGAGCCTTTTGTTGTTTGCTTTCCCTCTTTGTTTATCTGCTTTATGCTAAACCCTCTTATGAAAAGTACAGGATTGAGAATTAGTCGGTATAATAAACCCTTTTGCCGACACATTTTAACTCTTAATCGGAACCACTATTTTTTGTGTTAAACGTTTTCTTAGTTTTGTGTCAAAGAGTTAGACAGCAGTCTGATGTTTAGGGCAATACAAGAGAACAAGAGTAGAAACAATTTTAATTAGTAAGTATTATGAGACGTTTAGGTTTAGTCTTTTCCGCTATCGTGTTGGTAGCTACAATGAGTTTTGGACAGAGTAAAAAAGTGAATTTGGTTTCAGATATTAGTTTCGAAAAGCTAAGCAATTATTTGCAGCTGAAACAATCACAGATGAATGAGGTCGCAAGCATTAATGAATTTTTCAGCGAGCAATTGGCCGAAGCTTCACGTGCAAGCGAAAGTCGTTACGACAAGAAAGTTCACCAGGCTGTGTACAGCAACCTGAAGTTGATGAAAGGAACTCTTTCTGAAGACCAGTACCGTAAATATTTAACCTTGATTAATGTTACAAACAACAACAACCGTTTGTTCAGTGCCGGATATGGTGATACTTACCTGGCAGAGGTTAATGAATAATCGAATACATTAAACAATGAATCGGGAGATTACATACGCAGGTATGTAGTCTCTTTTTTTTTGAAAAAAGACTTAATGCTGTAACCATTCTTTTGCGGAACTCGTCTTATATGTAGTTAACAGACTTATTATTAGCTAATAAAGGTTGAAGAATTGAATATGTAACAATTTCAATCAACAAGAATTATGAGACGTTTAGGTATGATTTTGTTCGCAACATTTTGTATTGCGGCATTGGGATTTTCACAAGGCAAAAATGATCATTTGATTTCTGAAATCAATTATGACAGGCTAAGTCAGTATTTGCAGTTAAAACCATCTCAAATGAATGATGTGTATGCTATTAATACTTATTTCAATGATCAGTTAAGGAAAGCATCATTTGCAAGAGAAAGCAGTTTTAATGGTAAATTATATAAAGCAGTTTACGGGAATTTGAAACTTATGAAAAAAGCACTGAATCAAGAGCAATATCGTAAGTATTTAGTTCTGATTAATGTCACCAATAACCATAACCGGTTGTTTGCAAAAGAGGAACAGGTTACCTATTTTGCAGATGCAGAGAAGTAAACTGGTAGATCGTTAAAATTGGACAAAGAGATTATGTATGTAAAGTATATGATCTCTTTTTTTTATCTATCTTTGCGCAATTTTAAGAGCAGATAAATACAACACAAATAACGACACAAATAATAACATGAAATCACAGTTAGCGTTTAAAGCGCCAAACATTAAACCATCCGATTATGTACTTATCATAGTTGGTTCTTTCTTGCAAGCCTTAAGTTACGTATTATTCCTGGCCCCGTATAAGATTGTTCCTGGAGGGGTATATGGAATATCCATTGTTTTGCATTACTCTACAAAGGGACTTATCCCTTTGCTTCCGGAAGGATTACCCATCGGAGCAACCGCTTTATGTTTCAATATTCCGCTGATGTTCCTTGCGATGAAGAAAATTGGTCTGTCATCAGGACCAAAAACTGTGCTTACTTTTGTACTGATCTCTTTGTTTACCGACTCATTGTCGTACATCTTAGGAGAAGGAACGCTTGTAGAAAATGATCCGTTTATCGCCTGTTTTTATGGAGGTATGATCTTAGGTATGGGGGTAACCTGTATTTTCAAGGCCCAGAGTACCAGTGCCGGAACCGACGTGTTGGCAAGAGTGCTTGCTAATAATTCAAACTTAAGGGTAAGCGATATGATTATTGCGATAGATTCAACGGTTGTGCTGATCGGTCTGATTGCATTCCAGGATTGGGCAGTACCCTTGTATTCGTGGTTCACTATATTTGTTTTCGGGAAGATAGTAGAGATGCTTCAGACAGAAAATCCCAGCAGGGCGGTATTTATCGTTTCACGCAAAACAAATGAAATGAAAGATATTTTAGTCAACAAACTGGGAATGAGGGGAACCTTCCTGCATGGTAAAGGAATGTATGCCGGCGAAGAGAAAGAGATCATTTTCACCATTGCCGAACGAAAAGATTTACCAAGACTTAAGAATGAAATCAAAGAAGTCGATCCTGATGCTTTTGTTTCAACAATGCATGCCAGCAAAGATTCACCTCTGCCGGGAAGATAAGGCGGATAGTTTATTTATAATTTGCATAATACTATAAATAGCCCTACTTTTGTGTGATTTTATAATTGGATTTTTATTTTTATTTACTAATTAACATAGGATAGGATGCCTAATATTTCACAACGAGGAGTCGATATGCCGGCTTCTCCAATCAGAAAGCTCGTTCCGCTTGCCAATAAGGCCAAAGCAAAAGGTACTGTGGTGTATCACCTCAACATCGGTCAGCCCGATTTACCTACGCCTGAAGTCGCGATCGAGGCGGCGCGCCATTTGGACCGCACCGTGCTGGAATATTCTCCCAGTGAAGGCATCCGCAGCTTTCGTGAAAAACTGGTAAAATATTATCATAAGTTTAATATCGAGGTTGATGTAGATGACATTATAATTACAACCGGAGGATCGGAGGCTGTATTCTTTTCATTTATGGCATGTCTGGATCCCGGTGATGAGATTATCGTGCCCGAACCTGCTTACGCAAACTATATGGCATTTGCCATATCCTGCGGAGCTGTAATTAAAACAGTTCCATCTACTATCGAAGAGGGATTTGCTCTTCCATCCATGGAAAAGTTTGAAGAGTTGATATCGCCTCGTACAAAAGCAATCCTGATCTGCAACCCAAACAATCCAACTGGCTATTTATATACCCAGAAAGAGATGGATCAGATTCGTGATTTAGTTAAGAAATACGATCTTTTCCTGTTCTCGGACGAAGTGTACCGTGAGTTCTGTTATACAGGAGCTCCTTATATTTCTGCTTTTCATTTAAAAGGGATTGAGAACAATGTGGTATTGGTCGACTCTGTTTCCAAACGTTACAGCGAATGCGGGTTGCGTATCGGAGCTCTTATTACCAAAAATGAACAAGTAAGAACCAATGTGATGAAATGGTGCCAGGCTAGATTAAGTCCTCCATTAATTGGTCAGATTGTTGCCGAAGCTTCCCTGGATACCCCTGATACCTATATGTTGGAGGTATACAATGAATATGTGGAAAGAAGAAAGTTTTTAATAGACGGATTAAACCGTATCCCCGGATGCTATTCTCCCATTCCGATGGGAGCCTTTTATACCGTTGCTAAGTTACCAGTAGACGATGCAGATAAATTCTGTGCCTGGTGTCTGGAAGAGTTCTCATACGAAGGACAAACCATCTTTATGGCTCCTGCATCTGGATTCTACACCACTCCCGGCTTAGGTAAAAACGAGGTGCGTATAGCTTATGTGTTAAAAAAGGAAGATCTTGCAAAGGCATTGGTTGTTTTATCAAAGGCTTTGGAAGCCTATCCGGGAAGGGTCCTGTAGCCTATGAATCTGGAACTGTTCATCGCAAAGAAAATTCATTTCAGCAAGGAGGGAGACAAACAGGTAACCCCTCCTGCTGTCCGTATTGCCATGATAGGCATAGCCCTGGGGCTGGCTGTAATGATTCTTTCGGTTGCCATTGTAATCGGATTTAAAAAGGAGGTGCGAAATAAAGTTATAGGATTTGGAAGCCATATTCAGATAACCAACCTCGACAGTAACGTATCTTACGAAACAAGCCCGATTGCGGTAAATGAAGCAGTTCTTACCGATCTTTCCCACACAGATGGCGTAAGCCATGTAGAACGTTTTGCAACCAAGCCCGGATTACTTAAAACAGACTCTGCATTCCAGGGTATTGTACTTAAAGGAGTGGGAGAGGAGTACGACTGGACCTTTTTCCGTAAAAACCTGAAATCGGGCGATGTATTTACTGTTTCGCCCAAAGAAAGCGGAACATCCGTCATCATTTCTAAATACCTGGCAGACCGCCTCAGCCTGAAGGTAGGGGATGGCTTTCTTACCTATTTTGTACAGGAAAGTGTGCGTGCCCGCAAATTTACTATTACGGGTATCTACGAAACCGGATTTCTGGATTACGACAAGCTTTTTGTAATAGCAGATATTAAACAGGTACAACGGTTAAACGGCTGGGAGGCCGATCAGGTAAGCGGACTCGAATTATATGTGGACGACTATGCCCGGCTTGATTCCATCAGCGAGCAGCTGTACTTCAGCTATTCCGAGAAGAAAGACCGGAACGATAACACCTACTACGTCCGTTCCATCAAAGAATTGAATCCTATGATATTCAACTGGCTGGATGTATTGGATATCAATGTGGTGGTTATATTGGTGCTTATGATGGCTGTTGCCGGATTTACCATGATCTCGGGACTGCTTATTATCATTCTGGAGCGAACCAATATGATTGGTATTCTTAAAGCTCTGGGGCATGATAACCGCGGAATACGTAAAATATTCCTTTATATCTCCTTCTTCCTGATTGGAAAAGGAATGATATGGGGTAATATAATTGGTATAGGTTTATGTCTTATTCAGTCAAAATTTCAGCCTATTTCCCTCGATTCTTCAATCTATTACCTGGATGCGGTGCCGGTTGATATCAATATCCTCACCTGGGTTCTTCTTAACATCGGAACATTGTCGGTTGCCATGCTTATGATGCTTGGACCATCATTCCTTATTACTAAGATCGATCCGGCTAAGAGCATCCGGTTCGAATAACTTATCGTTGCATCCGGAAAGTATAGTCATTTTTCCCTCTGAATATCCGGTAAAAACGAACATACACATTACATAACGGCTGTATGATTTCCAACAACGGAAGCCATGTAGTTACAGGCTTTTGCTGTAAGGCAAGAGATGACTTATGTAGTACCATCAACAAGATTACCAATCGAAGCAATCCGAAGAAACAGGCTATACCGGCCACAAGAGGATTGCCTGTAACGCCAAGAAAAATACCAGCTGCGATGCTTGCGAAAAATAGAAAGCGGCTTACCGATTCAATACGATAGAACGACAGCGAGAACCCTTTGTAAAATTTCTGGGTAGCAGCCCTCGAAACCTTCATCTCTTTCCACACCTTAAAACGATCAATGGCAATCATTTCGGTAATGCTGTCCGGACAGAATACAGCCTTAGTGTTGGTGGGAGTAGCCACCTCGTTTACAAATAAATCGTCGTCGCCAGCGTGCAGATTCAATGATTTATAATAGCCTTTGTGTTCGAAAAACAGGTTCTTTCTATAGGCCAGGTTACGACCGTAACCCATAAACGGGTGACCTATAAGTGCGGAGGCCAGGTATTGAATCCCGATGATTAAATTATCGTACGCCGCCAGCTTGTGGAAAAACCCTTTTTTGCATTCGTATGCGCTGAAACCTAAAACCATGTCGGCTCCATCTGTAAAAGGGCCCACCATACTTGAAATCCACCGATTGCTTTTAGGATAGCAGTTGGCTTCGGTAAAAAGCAGAATGTCATGCTTCGCCGCTTTAATTCCAACTGTAAGCGCCAGCTTCTTACGGCTCAGGTACTTCACATTTTCGGGAATATAGGTGTGGTAGAGGTGTTTGTTATCGTTCTCAAGTCTTTTTAAAACCTCATCACTTTCATCTGTAGAGCCGTCGTTTATAACTATCACTTCGTAATCGGGATAGGTTTGCGACAGGATATGCGGCAGGTTGCTTTTTAAATTTTCAGATTCGTTTTTAGCATAAACAATAACCGAAACCGGTGGCATATCTTTACCGTTAGAAGAATCTGCGGAGGCACTCATTCGTTTCGCCATGCGCAGAGGTTTGGCATAAATTCCGGCGTAGTAAGCCAGCTGAACTAAAAATAAAAAAACGATTGTACCTAAAATCGCAATCTCTATGTTAGTGAAAAATATAAGTTGTTCCATTGTCATATCTTCTGTTCCAATCCACAAACGTACATAAAGTTTTTCATTATTAAAAGGAAGAACTCATCTAATAAAATGAGTACGAAGTACATCTTCGAAAATCTCATAAACAAAAATAAAGTCGTATCCCTGTGTGGCAATACGACTTTATTTTTTTTATGTTTCAGATTATAACGTGTCCGAAAAATAGGCCTTTGGCAATTGCCTGCAATTGTATTGCGATGCCATAATTTCGCCGTAGGCTCCGGCAGAACGTAAGGCGATAAGATCGCCCCTCCGTACCTTGTTGAGGTCGACCGACTTTCCAAAACTGTCGGACGATTCACAAATTGGTCCTACTACGTCGTACACCTCTTCAGCTTCCTCACTGGTCAGATTTTCAATTCTGTGATAAGCCTGGTACAAGGCCGGGCGTATCAGTTCTGTAAAACCTGCATCCACGATGGCAAAGTTTTTGCTGGCACCCTCTTTTACATAAAGAACCTTTGTGATAAGTGTTCCGCATTGTCCTACAACCGAACGGCCCGGCTCGAAATGAACCTGTTGTTCCGGACGTAGCTTCATATGTTTATGGAATATGGCAAAGTATTCTTTAAAGTCGGGTATGGGCAGATGGTTTGGGTGGTGGTAATCAATACCCAGACCACCTCCAAAATTAAGATTCTCAACAAGAATACGGCGGCGTGCCATATTCTCCTGAATTTCGGTTACCCGCGAGCAAAGACTTTGGAAAGAAGAAAGATCCGTAATCTGAGAACCGATATGGAAATGTAAGCCAATCAGTTTTACGTTCTTCAATGTTTCAAACAGATCAAGAACGCTGTCAAGCTGACTCAGATTTATACCAAACTTGTTTTCCTTCAATCCCGTTGTTATGTAGGCATGGGTGTGTGCATCAACCTCAGGGTTTATACGCAGAGCCACAGAAGCCACTTTGTTTTTAGCTCCAGCCAGTTCATTGATAACCTCCAGTTCGGCAGCCGACTCAACATTGAAACAAAATATGTCATTGTCCAGTCCCAGGTTTATCTCCCAGTCGGCTTTACCCACACCGGCAAAAACAATCTTCTTTGCAGGAAATCCTGCAGCAAGACTTGCTTTAATCTCACCACCGCTTACACAATCTGCACCCAGACCGTTTTCGCGGATAATAGACAATATCTTATGATTTGCATTTGCCTTAACAGCGTAATGCACATGAAACCCATATCTGTCTGCTTCAGCCCGGATAAGAGCCAGCGTATCCCTCAATAGGTCGGTATTATAGAAATAAAAGGGAGTTTGTAACTCCCTTAATTTATTGATTGGAAAATTTCCTTTCATAGATGATTTTTACTTGTTGTTAAAAAGATGGTCGCTTAATGCTTGTAGTGACCGTTTTTTGTCTTCTGCCTTTACAAGTAAGGAAACATTGTAGTTGCTGCCTCCATAAGAGATCATTCGTACAGGTATATCCTTCAGTGAACTGATAATGTTTGCTTCAAAACCAACATTATCCCATTGCATATCGCCCACAACACATACAATCACCATGTCGGTATCTACGGTTACGGTACCATATTTCTTTAAGTCGTCTACAATCTCTTCCAGATGCTTTCTGTTGTCTATTGTTACGGACACACCCACTTCCGAGGTTGTAACCATATCGATGGGAGTCTGGTAGCTTTCAAATATTTCGAATACCTTGCGTAAAAATCCGTGAGCCAACAGCATTCTGCCACTTTTAATCTTGATGGCAATGATATTGTCTTTTGCAGCAACTGCCTTGATCTTGCCTTTTTCTGTCTTATTAGAAATCAGCGTGCCCGGAGCTTCAGGTTGCATGGTGTTAAGCAGGCGAACCGGAATGTTGTTCAATTTAGCAGGCAGGATACAGGTAGGATGCAGAATCTTAGCACCGAAGTAAGCCAGTTCGGCAGCCTCTTCAAAATGAAGGTTACGTACCGGAGCTGTTTTGTCAACCACACGAGGGTCGTTGTTGTGCATACCGTCTATATCAGTCCAGATCTGAATTTCTTCCGAGTTAATGGCAGCGCCCACCAGAGATGCACTGTAGTCGCTTCCGCCACGTTGCAAGTTGTCTATCTCGCCGTAAGCATTTCTGCAGATATAACCTTGTGTGATGAAAAGTTGCGCATCGGTATGCTGTTCAAGCATCTTCGAAAGCTTTTCCTTGATGTACAAAGGATCCGGTTCTGCGTTTTTGTCTGTACGCATGTAATCCAGTGCAGGAAGCAGAACAGAATTCACTCCACACTCGTTAAGGAACAGATTCATCATTCCTGTAGAGATAAGTTCTCCCTGAGCCAATACAACCTTCTCTTCAAACAAAGTGAAAAGATCTTTTGTAAAGGAACGTATATAGTCAAAATGAGATTTTACAAGTTCAGTAGCCTTTTGTTTATAGTCATCCGTTGCATATAGCTCGTCAATATGATCATAGTATTTCAGAGCAAGTTTATTGATGATCTCGTTGGCTCCATCCGGATTCTTTTTATAAAGATAATCCGATATTTCAACCAGAGAGTTGGTTGTACCCGACATGGCAGATAATACCACAATCTTACGGTCTCCGTCGCAAATCAGTTTTGCCACTTCTTTCATTCTCTGTGCAGATCCCACAGAAGTACCGCCAAACTTTAAAACTTTCATTTTTTTACTTCAATATTAAATTATTTCTCAATGCCTTAAACCTTGTGCAAAGGTATATATTTTGTGCAATTTTACAAGGTCAGATTTGTTATTTATTCTCCCTCTTTATCACTATTCAGATCACAGAGTAATCCGTTCTCACACTTCACGATACGTGCCGGATAATTATGCACCAGTGTATAGTTGTGTGTAGTCATCACCACCGAAGTTCCTCTCCGGCTGATATCGTGCAGCAACTGTAAAATCTGGCCGCTGGTTTCGGGGTCCAGATTTCCGGTTGGCTCGTCAGCAAGAATAAGTTTCGGATCATTCAGTAAGGCCCTTGCAATCACAATACGCTGCTGTTCGCCTCCCGAAAGCTCGTGAGGCATTTTGTAGCCTTTGTTCTGCATGCCTACCTGAATCAGCACATTGTCGATACGTTCGGCAATCTGTTCCTTGTTTTTCCAGCCGGTAGCCTTCAGTACAAACTCCAGATTTTTTATTACCGAACGATCTGTAAGCAATTGGAAATCCTGAAAGACTATACCCAGCTTCCTGCGCAGATAGGGAATCTCTTTTCGTTTTATTTTACACAAGTTGTATTCCATCAGGAATGCATCGCCATTCATGATGGGTATTTCGCAATACAACGATTTCAGCAAACTACTTTTTCCGGAACCCACTTTGCCAATTACATACACAAACTCTCCATTCTTCAATACAAAGGATGCATTGTGTAATATAACGTTCTCTTCGCGACAAATATCAACGTTCTCCAGTCTCAACAGGGTTGTTTCTTCCATGTTCTTTCCAAATTATCCTTTATGTCTTTTTTTCAACTCCCTAGCCAGATCTTCCAGGCGAAGTCCCTTGCTGGTAAGCAATACGATGAGGTGATAAACCAGGTCGGAAGCCTCGTAGATAAAACCTTCCTCTGTACCGTTGGTTGCTTCAATCACCGTTTCCACAGCCTCTTCGCCCACTTTCTGAGCCATGCGGTTTACACCCTTATTGAAAAGAGACGTAGTATATGAACCCTCCGGCATCTCCTGTCGGCGTTGTTCTATAAAATCCTGTAAAAACTTAAGGAACATCACATCTTCTTGATTCTTCTCGCCAAAGCAGGTGTCTTTACCGGTATGACAAACCGGACCGGCAGGAATTGCCTTAATAAGCAATGTATCGTTGTCGCAATCAACCAGCATCTGAACAACCTTCAGGAAATTACCGCTGGTTTCGCCTTTAGTCCACAGTCTGTTCCTGGTCCGGCTAAAGAATGTAACCATCCCGGTTTCCTTTGTTTTGGCATAAGCCTCCTCGTTCATAAATCCAAGCATAAGCACCTTCGAGGTAGCGCTATCCTGAATAATGGCAGGAATAAGTCCCCCCATCTTTTCGAAATCAATTTTCATTTTATATCGTATTATTATATCCTAACGTTTATGCCTTCGTGATGCAGGTAGTCTTTAAGCTGACCGATACCTATCTCGCCGAAATGAAATACACTGGCAGCCAGTGCGGCATCTGCTTTACCTAAAACAAATGCGTCGCGAAAGTGTTCCATCTTACCGGCTCCTCCGGATGCAATTACGGGTATATGTAACGCATCGGCCAGCGTAGCCAATGCCTCATTGGCATATCCGGTTTTAACACCGTCGTGCGTCATACTGGTAAACAGAATTTCGCCTGCACCACGGTCTTCCGCCTCTTTAGCCCAATCAAACAATTGTTTGTCCGTCGGGATTCGCCCTCCGTTCAGATAACAAAGCCAGCCATTATTCTCCATGTTGGCATCTATGGCCACCACGCAAACCTGACTGCCAAAGTTGGCCGCTATCTCGTTTATCAGCGACGGATTACGTAATGCCGCCGAATTGATCGAAACCTTGTCCGCTCCGGCGCTAAGCAACCGGTCCACATCCTTCAGTTCATTTATACCACCGCCCACGGTAAATGGAATACTGATGCGTGCCGCCACTTTTTTGACAAGCTCCGTAAAAGTCTTCCGCCCTTCGTGCGATGCCGTAATATCCAGGTAAACCAATTCATCGGCACCCTGATCGCTATATTGAGCTCCAAGTTCCACCGGGTCGCCGGCATCCCTGAAGTTTACAAAATTAATCCCTTTAACCGTGGTTCCGTCCTTTATATCCAGACAAGGAACTATCCGTTTTGCTAGCATGCTGGTCTTATCTAAATATTTATACAAACCGAAGAAAATCCTTCAACTGAATCTTTCCTTCGTAAATTGCCTTGCCGAATATGACTGATGGAATTCCCGCCTGTTCCAGCTCTTCAATGTCGCTTACCGAACTAACACCGCCACTGGCAATGATATGTATCCCCGGCAACGCTTCCTTCATCTCCTTATACAAGTCGACTGCAGGTCCTTCCAGCATACCGTCTTTGCTTATATCTGTACATATCACCTTGGTTATACCCTTGCGCCGATACGATTCAATAAAAGGAAATAATTCGTGCTCGGTTGTTTCCTCCCAACCGCTCACAGCAATCTTACGGTCTTTGGCATCTGCGCCGAGAATAATCTTTTCGCATCCAAACTTTTCTATCCACGAGGTAAACACCTCCGGCTGTTTAACCGCAATGCTTCCGCCTGTAACCATAATAGCTCCACTTTCGAAAGCAATTTCTAGATCTTGTTCCTGTTTGAGTCCCCCGCCGAAATCGATCCGTAAAGCCGTACGGGTGGCAATCTTCTCGAGCGTGCGGTAATTAATGATCCTGCCGGCACGGGCACCATCCAGATCCACTACATGCAGACGGGTAATACCATGTGCCTCGAAAGATTTGGCAACCTCTACCGGATCTTCATTGTACACCTTCTTACTGCTGTAATCTCCCTGAGTAAGTCTCACACATTTGCCGTCAATGATATCAATTGCCGGAATAAGCTCAATCATATCTTTTATAAGTTTATAAAATTCTGCAATATCAATTCACCCACCGTTCCGCTCTTCTCGGGATGAAACTGCGTAGCAAAAAAATTATCTTTCTGCATTGCCGCACTGAACGGAAGAATGTAATCGGTGGTTGCCACCGTATGTTCGTTTACCGGAACATAATAGCTGTGTACAAAGTAAACAAATTTATTGGCTAGTTGGTCGGAAAAGAGACCGCTTTTTACATCTGTAAGGGTATTCCAGCCCATGTGTGGAACTTTGTCCTCGTGTCTTTGAGGAATGAACCTTTTCACCGTAGTGTCGAATATACCCAGGCAAGGCGTGTTTCCCTCTTCAGAAGAGGCACACATCAGCTGCATACCCAGGCATATGCCCAGCAACGGTTGCTTCAGATCGCGTATAACCTTGTCGAGGCCAGTCTCCCGTAAATGTTGCATGGTCGTTAAAGCTTCACCCACTCCTGGAAATATGACTTTATCTGCAGCCCTCAGTTCGTCGGGATCGGCTGTGATAATAGGATTGATACCCAGCCTTTTCAAGGCATAGGCTACCGAGTATATATTACCTGCGTTGTATTTGACTATTGCAACTTTCATCCGTTGATTAATTAAAAATAATTGTTTTGTTTTCAAACACAAGGATTTTCCGGTCGATGTGTTTTTCTACAGCACGCGAAAGTACGATTTTTTCCAAATCTTTTCCCTTTCTTATCAAGGTTTCTACCGTATCTTTATGAGAAACCCTTGCAATATCCTGTTCAATAATCGGACCGGCATCCAGTTCGGTTGTTACATAATGGCTTGTAGCCCCAATCAGCTTCACGCCACGCTCGAAGGCAGCATGGTAAGGCTTTGCTCCAACAAAAGCGGGTAAAAACGAATGATGGATATTTATAATCCGGTTGGGGAAATGCTTGATAAAAGATTCGGACACTACCTGCATGTAACGGGCAAGTACAATGAAGTCTATCTTATATTCTTCCAACAACCCAAGCTCCAGCTTTTCCTGCTCTTCCTTGGTCTCTTTTGTGATAGGGAAATACCTGAAGTCTATTCCAAATCTTTTGGCCACCACTTCCATATCCGGATGGTTGCTTACGATTACCGGAATAGCCACTTTCCATTCGCCGGCGGTGTAACGCGCCAGTATGTCGTACATACAATGCGACATCTTGGAAACAAACAGAGCCATGCGGGGAATGTAATCATTAAAATAGATGCGGTATTGTATGTTGTATTTAAAAGCATACAAGGTGCTGAAGTAATCGTCTATTTTCTCTTTTGGGATAACAAAATTCTTCAAATCCCATTCAATACGCATGAAGAACACATTCTTCAAACGATCCACATGTTGGTCCAGATACACAATGTTTCCGCCATTTACATTAATAAATCCGGTAAGCGTAGCCAGAATACCCGGCGAATCCGGGCAGTGCATCAATAATATTGCCGTAGCAGGACGTTGTATTTCTTCCATCATTCAATCATTTTGGATTTAGGCCACAAAAGTAGCAATATATAAACACAAATATGCCTTTGTGTTGAAAAAAGTATCGTATTGGACTTGTTTTGTGATAAATTGCCTTTTTGGCCACTTGCTTTGTTGTATGAATCCATAAAAGCTATAAATACAGTCCATAATTTTTCTTCATTTTTTTTTAACGAATAATTGCTTAATAATCAGATAAGAATAAAAAAATATAAAAAATAATTGAGAGGAGGTGTTGCAGGATTCAAAAACATCGCCTATCTTTGCATCGCAATTCAGAGGAATAGCAGTTACAAACAAAATGGTTCGGTAGTTCAGTTGGTTAGAATACATGCCTGTCACGCATGGGGTCGCGGGTTCGAGTCCCGTCCGGACCGCCAAGAAAAGGAAATTTGAAATACAATGTTGGAAGCGTTGAAAAACAGTCAGTTAGGATTTCCTAACCTAAACTGTACCCCCTAAGAGAAATCGAAAGGATAAAACGCTAAAAGAAAGCAAATTAACCTACAAAGGTGGCTTTCCCGTCCATACCGCAGAGAGCCTACGACAAGAGGCGCCAAAAGAAAGACAAGCCCTTCATATTCAGTGAATATGAGGGGCTTTTTTTGTTTATCATGTCTTGGTCTAAAGCCAAGAAAAAGACGAAAAAAGACAAAGCAGCTAACCTAAACTGTACCCCCTTTCCGAAAAAACGCAAGGGGGTACAGTAATTCGAAGCGAAGGGGGTACAGTTTGGTCAAAATTGGCAGCGTATTGTCCTGATTTGGCATAGTGCATAAAATTCATTTTTAGATAGTTATCGGTAATTTTGTAACATTAAAAAATGAGTTTATGAAAAGTACATTTCGCATTCTTTTCTATGTAAAGAAAGACAAAAAAAGAGCAGACGGCACTTATCCTATCATGTGCCGTATTACCATCGACGGAGAACCAAGCCGTTTTAACACAAAAGTAAATGTCAATCCCAATATCTGGGACGCAAAAGCCGGTATCGCTATCGGCAAATCTAATGAAGCTGTTGAAGTCAATGCCTTATTGAATACTATAAAAACAAGTATTCATAATGTGTATCATGAGTTACAGACAAAGGAAAACAATGTAAATGCCGAAAGAGTTAAGAATCTCTTTCTCGGCATTGAAGTAAAACATCAGACTGTACTCGAACTTTTTCAACGCCATAATGATGATATTGCCAAATTAGTTGGTATAAGCAAATCCAAAGAAACACTCCAAAAATATGTAGTAGCCTATAAACGAATGGCTGACTTTATAAAGGAGTATTATAATGTATCAGACATTTCTTTAAAAGAGGTGAATCATATGTTCCTGCACAACTTTGAAATTTACCTGATGACTTCCTGTAACTGTAAAGAGAATACTACCGCAAAATTTCTGCAACGTTTCCGTACAATTATCATCATGGCAAAAAATAATGGTTGGATACACATTGATCCGTTTGCCAATTTTAAGATACGCTTCAAGAAGACAGATCGTGGCTACTTGACACAGCAAGAAATTGATATAATTATGCGAAAGAAATTTGCTTCCGAACGCCTTGAACGAGTACGGGATATATTTATTTTCAGTTGCTTCACGGGGCTTGCCTACATAGATGTAAAGAACTTACGCAACTCTAACATCCGAACTTCTTTTGATGATGGATTATGGATTATGGGTAAACGGGAGAAAACTGGTGTTAATTACAACGTCCCTTTGCTTGATGTTCCAAAGCAAATTATAGATAAGTATTCTGGAAAATTACCGGATGATAAAGTTCTTCCGGTTATGAGCAATCAAAAGATGAATGAATACTTGAAGGAAATCGGAACAGTGTGCGGTATTGATAAAAATTTGAGCTATCACCTTGCAAGACATACATTTGCAACCCTTACCTTGACCAAAGGGGTATCTATCGAAAGCGTATCAAAGATGTTAGGGCATACCAATATCAAAACTACCCAAATTTACGCAAGAATCACAGATGTCAAGGTCAGCAATGACATGGCTTCATTTGCTGAAAAACTGGAAGAGAAAAAGATTAAATCTAAATCTAACTTGGATAAACATTTTGAGTGTCTTTCTTTGGGTGAGAAAATGGCATTATTCAATCTTCCAATTACTCTATCAAATGATCCTGAAAGAGTGAAACGCATATCTATGATGTGGCACAGTCTTTCAGAGGAAGAAAAATTTTCTCTTTGGGCGAATACATTTGAGAAAGAAGAAGCATTTTCATTCAAACCGATGATGAAAGTACAAAAAATAGCTGTAAATCAATAAATCACAATATCATGGAACTACAAATCATACAAAGTAAGATTTATGAAATCAGAGGGATGCGTGTCCTTTTGGATTTTGATTTAGCAGAAATGTATCAAGTAGAAACAAAAAATCTGAAACGTGCTGTAAGGCGTAATATAGAACGCTTCCCGGAGGATTTTATGTTTGAACTAACTGATAGTGAGAACGAAGACTTGAGGTGCAATTTTGGCACCTCAAGTTGGGGCGGTAGCCGTTATCCCCCATTCGCATTTTCTGAACAAGGGGTCGCCCAACTCTCGAGCGTACTCAACAGTTCTTTGGCAATTCAAGTCAATATCTCTATTATCAGAGCTTTCGTAACTTTGCGCCAATACGCACTCGGTTATGCAGAACTAAACCGTAAATTAGAGGATTTTATGATAGAAACCAATATGCAGTTCAGCGATATTTATCAGGTTCTCACCGAACTGGCTTCACAAAAGGAGCAGGAAAATAAGCCTCGCAGGCGAATAGGCTTTAATATTCAACACGATAAAGAATAGCAAAATTATGGAACGAGGATATATCAGAATCAAAGAAAACAACGAAAATCAGCTAATTATCGAAGCAAAACTCGTAAATTGCACCCTGTGGATGACTAAGCACGAGATAGCTGATTTGTTCAACGTATTTGTAAATACAGTCGGTAATAATCTGCGGTCTATATTCAAATCGGGTTTATTGCGAGAAGAAGACGTAACCCGAATACACAAATACGGGCATAACGGTCGCCAAAGCGAGACGACATTATATAATATGGAAGTACTGATTTTTGTCAGTTATCGCATCGCGTCTTATGAAGCGAAAGCGTTCAGGGAATGGGTTATGAAAGCACTAACCGAATATACCCGGACGAAACCCAGAAAAGAAACAGAGGTTTTGATTGTATATAACCTATCATCAAAACTATTTGATATTTCATTGAATTAAGTCAAACTATTAATACATAGGCATTATGAAAAATGTATTTTATTTATTAATCGCGGTTTTGTTGGTCGCCTGCGGTGGCTCAAATAGCAATAGCATCTACGAAAAAACGATTAGCGAATCATTGCTAAAAGGAAGCTCTGCTTCCGACCTAAACTTCAAGATTATTGAGTTAAACGAACAAGGCAAAATAACAGTTGCCGACAGTATCGCTTTCCTTACTGACGAATTTCGGAAGGATAAAGAACTTATTGTTAAACGTATCGAACTGGCTAAGGAAATGACCTCTGATTTGCGGGCGAATACTAAGCTCAAAAGTGAAGTTGATAAATACGACGATGACATTGTAGTAATGAACAACCGTATCGACTCGCTTAAAAATCTTACTCCTGATAACCTGCAAGGGTATGAAAGCAGAAGTGCGGATGATGCCCTCGCCGTAATTGTTCGATGTAAATATTCGCTTACTATCGGCGGAAAGGCTGTTGAAGAAACATTCGATTTTTATCTATCTCCCGATGGCAAAAAACTTTATGGTAAAAAGAGAATTTAAACGATACTTGTAAACAGACCAAAAGCCTATTTCTTCATTGAGATAGGCTTTTTCTTTATCGCACCTGCAACACTCTTTGTGTTTCCGTTTCGTTTGCGTAATCTTCTTGTCTGCCACGCTTCGCCGGGCAGGAAGTTACGAGAACTGCACTCACACATCAAAGAAAGTTTCGGTAGGAAAACACAAGCATACTCTTTTGAAGCGTATCGTACCCTTGTAAAGATTGTTTTGTCGGAACAATGTATTTAGACGGTTTTTATTTTCACGCAATTATGCTTGAAGCACATAATCTTCCCCGTTCTAATTAATCCGTATTGCGTCTTTCAGGCGGGTGGAATAACAAGGAGAAAGATTGTTCTGCCTCATTTTCCATTCGTGGTCTATGCCCTGAGCACCGAAAATAACCGATTTTGGATACTTGGAATTGATCAGGTCAAGCGTTTTTGTCAATCTCCTCTGTTTTTCTCTGTTCAAGCCATCAAAAAGATTGGTCTGGATACAACTGTCGGGAACGATATTGGTAATCATCACGCCCGCTTTCTTGTACTGATATCCTTCCTTGAAAATCTTTTTCAACGCTTCAAGCGCATAATGAATTATTTCAGCTGGGAAATTTGTCGGCACGGGCAGTTCGATAATGCTACTCTGATAATATTGCGGCAAATCTTCCTTGAATTTATTGGTATGGATAAACACCATCAGTGAAGTGGCACAGGACTTTTGCCTTCTTAGCTTTCCGGCACAAAGCGAGGCAAAAGTAGCTACCGACTCGGACAATGGGATATATTCCGAAACCATATTACCAAAACTTCGGGATGTGAGGATCTGCTTTTTGTTGGGAAGTACCTGCTCCAAGCCTATGCAGGCTTCGCCGTTGAGCTCACGCCAGGTGCGTTCGCCAACAATGGTCATATATTTGCGTACCCACGAACTGCTTTTCTGCGTAAAGTCAAATGCTGTTTTTATGCCTTGGGATTCTAAAAACTTCCGGTGCTGTCTTCCGATACCCCACACATCACCTATTTCTGTTTTCTGTAATGCTTTGATACGTTTTTCGTCCGAATCGATAATGCAGACATTTTTATAAGCGGGATATTTTTTAGCAAAACGGTTACCCAATTTTGCCAATGTTTTGGTAGGCGCGATGCCCAAAGAAACAGGAATGCCGGTCCATTTTGTGATAGTTCCAACTATTTTTTTGCCGTAATTAGCTAAATCACTAAATCCGTCCAATGCTAAAAATGCTTCGTCAATCGAGTAAATCTCCACATCGGGCGTAAATTGGCGGATGATATTCATCACTCGGTTCGACATATCACCGTAAAGTGTAAAATTGGTCGAGAAAACGGCAACCTTTTTCGTCCTTACCAAATCGTCTATCTGGTAAAAAGGGGTTCCCATTTTAATGCCAAGTCCTTTGGCTTCGTTACTTCTGGCAATAACACAGCCGTCGTTGTTGCTTAGCACAACCACAGCTTGTCCGTTGAGAGCGGGATTGAATACGCGCTCGCAAGAAGCATAGAAATTATTGCAGTCGAGAAGTCCTATCATCGTTTAATATGCAGACAATTTTTGATACTGTATGTTACCACACCCCACACCATAAACTGGTTTTCTTCTGTCACTTTTATTGGTTGGTAATCGTCATTTTCGGGCATCAGCCATATAATATCATTGTCTCTTTTGATAAATTTGGTCGTAAATTCGCCGTCAATAAAGCACACAGCCAAATAATTATCACAAAACTCCATCGAGCGGTCGATAACGAGAATATCACCGTGCATAAGGCCTATCTTTTTCAGGCTGTCGCCATTCACTACACCGTAAAATGTCGCCTCTTTATTTTTAATCAATTCCTTATTCAAATCAATCGATTGGTCTAAAAAATCTTGGGCAGGAGAAGGAAATCCAGCCTTTATACCTTCATTGGCAAAAGGCAGAGCGAGTTCCGTTTGTGTGTCGGAACGGTAAATGCGAATTTTGTGTTTTGACTTGTTAATCATAGCTACAAAAATAGAATTTATTGAGCTATCTCCTTCTTTTTTAATCTTAAAATATTTGTGTCGTATAACCGGATTTCAAGCATCTTTCTCATTATAAAAGAAATCTGTTCAAAAAACTTTTCAACGGTATATTTCTCTCTTTTCCTTGCCTTCCTAATTCTTCCACATTCCGGTTAAAGTCATCCTTTTGAGCGGTCGCTTTTGTTCTGCGGGCAAAGGTATGAACGTGCAGATTACGGACTGTAAAGTTCGAGCCACAAGTGGTTTTGCCACAAATCTTCCTCTTTCCCTCCCTGAAAAATTGGGGTCGGGCGAGCGTATTTATTGCAAAAAACTTGACAGTCCTATGCACTATCCCTTTTTATGCCCTCGAAACAAAAAACGACCGACGTGATGGATGACGCAAAAAAAATGTCAGAATTATGAGAAAAGAGAAAAACATACTGAAACAAAACTCCCTCGGCTCCGGAATCATCATAAAATTGGTGGCGGTAGTGGTTTGGATAGCGTTTTTAGGGTTGTTATCTCGTTCGGGTGGAACTATTTCCCTTGTGGTGGCAGGTTGGCTTATCTGGAAGTTATTAAGACTCTTTTTCAAGTTTGTAGGCTTGCTTTTCTCTCTCTTTCTGACAGTTGTTTCTATCGGGATTATTCTCGTAATCATCACATTATTAATTTTTTAAAATCAGAAATATGAGCAAAGTATTTTTATTAGGTGCAAACAAGGAAATTGACAGAGCCAAACAAGA
>NZ_JACCCY010000006.1 GCF_013409575.1 Macellibacteroides fermentans
CTATTGAATTTTTTAGTGGTGGCTATCGTCGTTAGCCGTAATCTCTTTCTTTCATCTTTTCTTCGTTTTACATTATTAATACTGTTCGCTCTATGCGAAATCTTTGATATTAAAGCTGTCGGGAGCTTTCTTTCCGCTTCCGGTAGTTCCGGCTTCCTTATCTTTCAATTCATAAAAAGCCGAAAGGCTCTCTGCCATGAGGTCGGAAACGATTTTCTTTGCATCGGGTTTACCTGAAACCACCTGTTCAAACATATCGGTCTGCCGTATATCCAACAGGGTATCGCCAGCCTTTTTCTTTTGTTCGGGAGTGGCTTCGTCGGTTTTATTTACTGTGCGAACCATATTTCCCAAATCATCAAACTGAACTCCTGAAGCAAGTGCGGCTTGTGCCGTGCCTTCGACTTCTTCTTCCTCGTTCTCCGGCTCATCTTCGTTGTCGTCCGCCCGTTCATATTCGAGCGGGACATCTATATCCATCGGCTCGTTATCTTCATCGGGCGGAGTGTCGGAAAATGTTTCGTCCAATTCTTCCTGCGGTACTTCTGCCGACGGTTTTACCTCGTTAGGCGGAACAAATGTATTGGGATTTCCTGTCGGATTTTCAGTTTTTGGCGAGCTGGCAGCAAGTGGCTCCGATTTGGCAGTAAGTGGCTTCGCTGCACTTAAATCGAACCTACTTTTTCCTACAATATCCGACTTCAATCGCCCTGTTTCTTGGATTGAAGAACCTTGTCCGACAATGTTCTTTCTTCGCCTTTTGCCTACTTTCAGTCGCAGAAGATAAATTCCGACGAAAAGGGCATACAGGATAACTACGGTTATAAATATCTTTTCCATCTTACTTATTGGGGCTTAAATAGTCATCGTCGCAACTCTTTTTGTATAGTTCTGAAATATCGTCTTGAAAGGTTTCAAAATGGTGCTTCAACACATTGTCTATGTAGCTAAAAATGGAAACTTCATTGTCGCCAATGGTCTTCACAATCTTTGAAATCCGATTGTGGTATTTTTGGCGGATAGCGACCTGTTTTCCGTTTCTTGTAGGTATGTTCGCATTTACAAGAAATCGTCTTTTATAGATGTCGGTAGATTTACGTTCTTCGCTTGGAATAACTATCATTTCTACTTCCTGTTCGCCCGGAACAACTTTTTCACTCTCGTTTTGTTTCACTTGTTTTCGGTGGCGTATTGCTTTGGGTATCATTACCGCAGCAAGCACCACGAGGCAACACACGATAAGACCTATCGTCATCGTGGTGTCATTGTAAAAAATCGGATTGGGTATCATACATTTGTTGTTTATGGATTAGAAAATTGATTCGTTATTTTTGTTGTACAGTTCCGTTATCTCATCCTGATAAGCGGCAAAATGTTGGGTCAGCACATTGTCAATGTAGCTGAACAAAGACACCTGATTTTTACTGATAACCTGAACTATCTTCGTTATCTTTTCGTGGTGTTCTTTGCGGATATAAACCGATTTTCCTGTACGTGCCGTAATCCCGACTTCCTGAATGAACAGGCTTTCGTAATCGGGCGATTTGCTTCGTTTGCGTTTCGGTTCTTCACGGGAAGTTTCTTCCTGAACGGTCGCAACGGGTTGTACCGTTTCTTCGGATTCTGCTTCCTGTTCCTGCTTTTTCTCGTATTCGGGAACTAATGCTCTGGGTATGGAACTCGGATTGTTTCGTCGTTCCTTATTTTTGAATGAGGATATGACAAAACTTGCGTCTATCTCATTCAAATTCACTTCTTCTTTCTTTTTTGCCATGACTGATTATTTTAGGGTTTCCAACATTTCATTTATCAGGGCATCGAGGTTGCTACCCCTTACCAGTGCTTTGTCCGCAGGGAATAGCGTAGAACGAAACAGGGCTTTGTGGTTTACCGATTGTTCTCGACGAAATCGCTTGCTGTCGGGCAGGAATGTTTTGAAAAGCGGGAAACCCAGTTTGTCAATCACATCCTCATATACTTCGTAGAGTTCCGTTTTTTCACGCCCATCGACAAGATTCCAAAGCAGGTACAATCCTTTGATTTTGGCTTTGCCCGGCGTAATCAGGGCATCATTGACCGTAATTACATATTGCAGGGTACTTTCCAATACCAAGCGGTCGGCGCTTATGGGAGCTATGATATAGTCCATAAGTGAAAGCGTATGTACCACCGCAGGATTGTTGATAGTTCCCGGCAGGTCGAAAAATACGAAGTCGGGCTTCAATTCTTCGATTACGTCCTGTGCATCTTCCATAGCGTTTTCGGGACTGCTCTCGATAACTTCGTAAGCCTTTTTCCCCAACGCGGAAAATTGCTCGTAAGCCATGAGTTTGTAATGCTCATCGTCCATTGTCATTTGCATATCACGCTCACGCATTTCTGCAATCGAATGTTGCGGAAAGTCGCAGTCAATCACGGCTACATTGTAGCCACGTACATAGTGCAGGTAGGAAGCTACCAACACCGTAAGAGTTGTTTTTCCGGCTCCGCCCTTTTGGGTGCTGAAAGCCACATTCAAAATTTTCTTTTCCATTGTCTGAAATTTTTAATTAATAAACATTGTTTGTATCTCTGGTCGGCTATACAGCTATCCGCCTGTTTAGCCATTCGTTTAATCATTTGTCTATCCGTTTATCCGTCCGCACGTTCGAGCGTTTGGCTGTTTAGCTGTTTGTCCGTCCCTCTGTTTAACCGTTGGAATGTTTAGCCGTTTAGCCAGCCGTTTGTTTGTTCAGCCATTTATTTGGCTCTATCTCCATACAGCCGACTGTATGTTTTTATATCCGTACAGCTATTCGTTGGGCTGTCCGTCTGTTTGTGCATACAGCCGTTTTTCTCTGCAAATAAAAACCTAAAATCTCGCCTGCACACTACTTTTTCACGAGGTGGCAGCAAGTGGCGTCGATTTGGCGGCAAGTGGCTTCTCTCGCTGGAATACAGCACGTTACTTTAGACTGTAACTTTGCAGCATGAAACGTCGGGAGGTATTCGACCGCCATTTTAGCTCGCTTGGCTCGCATTCATATCTGCCCCTGTTCAGGGCAGATTTTATTTGCGACATGGCAAATAGCAAGCTGTATTTTTTGCTGCACGGAAACCGTTTTGCTGCAAAAAATGCTTGCCCCACAAGGGGGACGCAAAACCTCCGAAGTCGGGTTGCTGATTGAATCATTTCGGGCAATGATTGTATGGCGTCGGATGCCGGAACGACGGATTGTAACACTAAAAAAATCCGACGTATGAATGAAAATGTGAAGAACTCCTCAAAAAAGGGAAAAGGGGGACGTCCCCCCAAGAATAACGCTGCCGCTTACCGATACTCGGTAAACTTCACGGCTACCGAACACGCCCGGTTTCTCTCCATGTTTGAGCAATCGGGAGTACAATCAATGGCACGTTTTATTGCTGCCCGTGTGTTCGGGGACGAGTTTCGGGTGGTAAAAATCGACCGTTCCGCTATGGAATACGTTACCAAACTCACTTCGCTTTACGCACAATTCCGTGCGGTGGGCGTGAATTACAACCAAGTTGTAAAGGAGTTGCACAGCAATTTTTCGGAGAAAAAAGCATTGGCTTTGCTCTATAAATTGGAAAAGGCAACCGTGGAACTGGCAGAAACGGGTAAGAAAATTCTGGAATTATCGGAAGAATTTAAGGAAAAATGGTTGCAAAAATAAATATCGGAAGCAACCTGTATGGTGCGTTGGCATACAATCAGGAGAAGGTGGACGAAGGTCTGGGGAAGATATTGGGAAGCAATCTGGTCTTTGAACCTGCCGACGGCCAGATCAATGTTGCAGAATGTATGAATGATTTTATGCAGTTTGTTCCGGCTCACTTTCGTACCGAAAAACCCGTTTTTCATGTATCACTCAATCCACATCCTGATGACCGCCTGACGGACGACCAACTGGCAGACATCGGACGGGAGTACATGGAGAAACTCGGATACGGCAATCAGCCTTATCTTATTTTCAAGCATGAAGACATCGGGCGGGAACACATACATATCGTTTCGCTCCGGGTGGATAGTGAGGGAAAGAAAATTGACGGTTACAAGGAACATGAGCGAAGCAAAGAGATAACCGAACAGTTGGAACGCAAGTATGACTTGCATCCTGCGGAGGGACAGAAACGCTCCGAAGGGTGGGAACTTTCGCCTGTCGATATTTCCAAAGGCGATTTGAAAAAGCAGATTGCTTCAGTTATCAAACCGCTGGCTTCGATGTACCATTTCCAGTCAATGGGCGAATACAAAGCCGTTCTTTCTCTGTATAATATAAATGTAGAGGAATTGAAAGGCGAAGCGAAAGGCAAACCATATCGGGGGTTGCTTTATTCGGCAATGGACAGCGAGGGTAACAAAGTCGGCAATCCGTTAAAATCTTCCATTTTCGGAAAGTCTGTCGGTTATGATGGACTTGAAAAACGTATGGAGAAATCGACCGAACGTATTAAAACCAAAAACCTGAAAGCACATACGTTAAAAGTGGTATCGGAAGCCAAACAGGGCAGCCAAAGTGAGAGCGAGTTCCGAGCGAAACTAAGGCAGCAGGGTATTGATGTTTTGTTCCGGCGGAATGACGAAGGACGTATTTATGGGGCAACATTTATCGACCATACCACTCGTACCGTTTTGAACGGTTCTCGGTTGGGCAAAGATTATTCCGCTAATGTATTCAATGGTTTGTACGGTGGGAATCAGCAGCAGATACAAGAGCCAATTCAAGATACCCGACTTTCCGATGTTTATAAAAATACCGAACAGTCAAGTAAGCACTATGAAAGTAGCCACAGTTCGGATAACGTAACAGGTGGGCTTTTCTCAATTCTTACTCCGGAGCCGGAGAATTATCCGAAAGATGATATGCCATTGCCACGCCGCAAGAAAAAGAAGAAACGGAGGTATGGGAGGCAGATGTAGTCGAAAATTAAAATTGCCCCGAAAGTTCATGTGGAATTATCAGGGCAAAACTATGGTTCTTTCTTATTTTATAGAACTGAAAAAGGCTTTAACTCGTTTGTCTGTTAATAAAGACTTATTGTTTTTCCAATATTCATATGCCTCTTGAATGGAACCCATAGGAATGCCTGCGTCAAAATACGGCTCGCCGGGAATCCTGAAAGGAAGAGGAGCAACGTGTTTACTCTTTGTGATTTCTTCGGGAACGAACTTATTTCGCTTTATTGCTTCCGCCAAAAGAGATTTCAATTTGCCATTCTCATTGTTTATGATTGCAAGCAGTAATCTTCCATAAACAAATTCAATACCCCAATCATCCTTATGCTTTCTCAATAATTTGGCAGCTGTTTCATAGTCTTTCAGAGCGAAATAACATTCCAATAACAAATATCTCACGCCTTGATGGTCATCTTCATTATAACCAAGTATTTCGGAATAGAGCAGTATTGCTTCCTCATATTGTTTTCTGTCCTGATGCTCCATTCCTAAAATGTGGCAAGACCGTAAAAATGGACGATTATCCAAGTTACTCCAACGTAGCTTATGTTTGGATTGCTTCAATTCTTTTGGGAAACACGATTTTCCGATAAGGTATGATTTTTCTGCTGTCAAGAAACTTTCAAAAGACTTTTTCTGATTCTTGAATGCAATGCTTAAATGATTGTAAGCGTCGATATGATATGGGTGCTTCTTGATAATTTTCTTGAAAATCTGCTCTGCCTCCACATCATTATAGTCTAACAACTCAACACCCTCATAATATTCATTATACGTTTCCTCATTGTCAATGGAGGGCGGAAATACAAATTCCCATTCGCTTTCGTGGAAATTGACTACCTTTGGTTTTTGCGCTACCATATTTGTTTTTATTTATATTTCAATTACGAACCAACTTATTTTCCCAAGCATTTTTGTTATCATCATTGGGAACTGCAATAACTAAGATTTTGCTTGGTCGTGTCATTCCAACGTATGCGATTCTTAATTCTTCGCTTGCCGAAATTGATATATTTTTATTGAGTAGTGTTTTATATGCACTACCAATGCCTTTAGTCTTTAATATTAAAAGAACAGCTTCAAATGTTTCTCCTTTCACACTATGCACCGTGCCATATCTGTAATTTTTCTCAATAATCTGTTTGTCTTCATTTAAAAATAATTGGGGAAACGAAAGGCGTAAGCCGTCTTTATGAACACGTAATTCAAAACCACAATTATTTTCTTTTAGAGCCTTGTTTGCTGCATCAACCCACTCTCCAATAGAAATATTTGTTCGAGGAAGCAGATTTATAAAAGCATGGATTTGGCTTTTAAAGGTAACAAATCCCATTTGAGCAATTGCATCATTAATATCATCCTCTGAACAATAAGATAAATTGCTCAAGGTTTTCAATAAGATTCGCTCCAATATTTTAAAGCCGTCTTTGAAACGCCCGTTATCATATAGGAATTTTCCTCTTGCAAATTCTCGCGTATGACTATCTACCCATACATTAGTACCAAAAGTAATTTCAGGAATGCCAAGAATTTCATTAACGATGCTTTTACTTCGATAAATTATCGCGGTAGATTCTTTAGACACATTGATTCCCTGTTGCTGGCATTCATCAATAAAGTCAGATACTATCTGAGGCAAATTGCTGTTATATGTAATTACTTTAGGTCGATGAGCAAATTCCCGGACTTGCTCGTTTACAGAAACAGAAGCATCACTCAAAGAAGAAATTCCAAAAGTGAAACCACAGATATTTTGCGAACTTCTTCGGTTTTCATTCAGTATAATGGAGTTTTCCCATTCGTCATATTTTTGAGTGAGTAATTCCGGTCTTGCGTCATTCCATTCAAAAATAGCTTGGTCTGGATCGCCGACAAGCATTATTTCACTCAATCCGTTTTCAATGAGTATATCAATTATTTTCATCTGAATATCAGATGTGTCTTGGGCTTCATCTACTATCAAATAAGGAAATCTGACGGCAATAGCTTTGGCGATTTGAGGATATTTTTCAAGGATTTTCATCGCAAAAAAGTTTGCATCATTTTGTGTGGCATACCCCGCTTTATTATAGCGCTTCTTTGCTCCTGTAATATATTTGTTTTGCTGCCAATTAGCATTCATTTTTGTTGCTTGAATGGCATACATACTACCATCAATAGCGTAACTTATATTGTCAAATAGAGTGCTACTAAAGTCTTTTCCACTCCAAGTCCCATGAGGTTCACCAACTAAAATAGGCCTTCCTTTACATCCTAAGATTAAATGCCCAAAGGGAAGGAAAATGTATTTGTTTACAAAGCTGTCGATAGTCCCAAGAAAATGGGGATATGCGATTTTACTAATACTAAATTTCTCGTTGCACTTTTTCTCTATTTCTTGCCATGCAACATTTGTAAAAGAAAGCACGGCTATTCCCTCATGTCTCTTTTTCCAATCATGGATTAATCGAGCTAATCTTGCACCTACACAATAAGTTTTTCCACTACCCGGACAGGCTCTCACAACAAATTTTCCTGATTTGTTGAATACAATTTCTCGTTGACTATCTGATAGCGTTCTAAACATTCGATTATTCTCCTTTCGTAGCGTATTTTATAGCATTTTGGAGATATGTAGGCACAACAAACGCATTTCTCGCATTTTCGTCCGAAGCCAATTTCACAGCCAATCTATGTGCTAATTCTGATTTTGCCTTATTTGAGATAACTTTCTCTAAGAAATTTGTCGCATGAATTTTTACGTCAGCATTTTCAATAATTCTACCCGCTGCGACAGGATGCATTTCCTTGAATATTTCTATGAGAATATCTTTGTTTCCTGCAATGAAAAGTTCAAATTCAAATGTTTGTTCTGCCAAAAACACTTTTAGATTCTTTCTTTCAAGTTCACTGGCTACCTTTGCTCTTGAAGCAATTTCGTCCGTTTCTTTATCTCTATCATCATCGGTAATCAAAGAGCATCTTGTTTTCAAATTTTTGTCATTATCATCATTGTTAAACAAATTAGCAAAATGAGAGAATGCGACACCATTTAAATTGACTAATTCAACTCCAGCACTTTCGATATCGTACTTTCCATTCTCTTCCATAATTTTGCTAAAAATCGGTAGAAGTAATGATTCCGAAATACCCTCAACTAAAATCACCCCATTAGAAAAGAATAGTTGCGACTTTGTTACATCTAAGAATTTATGCAAGTATTTTCGGTTATCTCCTGACAAGCCTGATTTGTCAAGAGATAAGGCAGACACTTTATTATCCTGATTCTGCAAAACCACAACGGACTTCAAATCTGACTTTGCTGTGATTGTCGGAGAGTGTGATGATATGAATATTTGAAATCCTTGCTCCGTATCAAGTTTATTCAGGTATTTAAAGAAAAGATTTTGTAGTTGCGGGTGTAGATGGGCTTCGGGTTCTTCTATAAGTAGGGCTGCATAACTTTCCTTGTTGAGTTCTTTTCGTTGTTTCAAATCCCCTAAAACAGTAGCTGTATAAATTAGGTTGTTATATCCAAGTCCGTTTTGATATAGTTCGAAATGCTTCTGCTTTGATGAATCGCCTTCAAGCAATTCATCAGTGTAGATAGGCATTTGAATTTTTAGATTATCTACTAATCGGTTAAAATCAAATGGGAGAAACAAAATTTCAACTTGCTGTTGTTTGCTCGCAAAGCTCGTTTCTCTCAAATGTTCGTTTATTTTTTCTTTCCCTTTGCCAATGTGTTGTGTCCAATCAGTATCACTATCAACTGCTTCACGAACCTTTTTTGCAATCTCTTTTTTCTTTTCTTTATCGGTTTCAGCGTTCGGATCAATTTGAATATTGGCATATAATTGCCCTAAACGGTTTCCCCTGATTGGGCGCAAATGATTTTCTGCATCTCGTAATGCGTCCAAATGAACATGATACAAAAGAAATAAGATCTCTGGAGCGATTGCCTGTCCTTCATTTGTTCCTCCCCATACCTTATACCTGATTCTTTCCTCTTCATCAAGATAATAGCGGAAATGTAATTGCAAATCCTGTGTCCCGTCTTCTTGAACACTCAATAAATCGTTGAACCAACCCGCTTCAGCTGGGTCTTCTATTTTAAAATGCAAGTGAAATTCTATATCGTTTAGGGTATCACTTATTTCGGTTTTTTCTATATGAAAGTCAGGATACGAGATATAAATGTCCCTTTTCTGATTACCGTAACTTAAACAGATGCGTAAAGCGTCAATAATCGCCGTTTTACTGGAGTTGTTTTCTCCGATAAGTACGTTTAGCCCTTTGCTAAAGTGAAGAGCTAAATCGGCAATTCCCCTAAAGTTTTTTATAATGAACTTTTCTATATACATAGTTTTATTGATGCTTATAAGTTGTTGATTATTCGTTAAACTTTAACACATCTGCAAAGATAAGGTATTTTATAGTATTCGGGGTTAATTTTCATATAGACAAGTGCCACAAGCAGCCAAACCGAAGCCACATACTGCCACCTAAAGCAAAACTGCATAAAACCTCACATATCCCCTATACTTTCGCTTCTTAAACAATTTAATTTTTAAGAAAATGCAACAAGAAGACGATTTAAGAGGACTTGCTAAAGTCATGGAGTTTATGCGGGCAATCAGTATTTTGTTCGTGGTTATGAACATATACTGGTTTTGCTATTATGCCATTCGAGAATGGGGAATCAACATCGGAGTAGTAGATAAGATACTCCTGAACTTCGACCGCACCGCTGGACTTTTCGGCTGTATCATTTACACCAAAATATTCGCCGTTGTTTTCCTTGCCCTGTCGTGCTTTGGAACAAAGGGCGTGAAAGAGGAAAAAATCACTTGGCCGAAAATTTATGTTTTTCTGACAATCGGTTTTATCCTGTTCTTTATGAACTGGTGGATACTCGACCTGCCATTACCCGCAGCAGCAATAACGGGGTTTTATGTTCTTACAATGACAACAGGTTATCTGTTCCTGTTGGTTGGAGGATTATGGATGAGCCGATTGCTGAAGAACAATCTTATGGACGACGTTTTCAATATGGAGAACGAATCGTTTATGCAGGAAACACGGCTATTACAGAGCGAATATTCCGTGAATTTGCCAACTAAGTTTTGGTATAAAAAGAAGCAATGGAAAGGTTGGATAAACGTAGTAAATCCGTTTAGAGCGAGCATTGTATTGGGAACGCCGGGTAGTGGTAAATCATACGCCGTTGTCAATCAATACATAAAACAACAGATTGAAAAAGGATTTTCAATGTACGTGTATGATTTCAAATTCCCAGACCTTTCCACAATAGCCTACAATCACTTGCTTAATAATCAATTAGGCTATAAAAAAGTGCCGACTTTCTTTGTGATTAACTTCGATGATCCGAGCCATTCGCACCGTTGCAACCCTATCAATCCGTCTTTCATGGAAGACATATCGGACGCATACGAATCGAGTTATACCATCATGCTCAATCTCAATAAAACGTGGGTGCAGAAACAGGGCGACTTCTTTGTAGAATCGCCGATTATCCTATTTGCTTCGATTATTTGGTATCTGCGTATATATAAAGAAGGGAAATTTTGTACATTCCCACATGCGATTGAATTCCTAAATAAAAGATACGAAGATATTTTCCCGATTTTGACTTCCTATCCCGAACTCGAAAACTATCTGAGTCCATTTATGGACGCATGGCTCGGTGGTGCAGCCGACCAATTAATGGGACAGATAGCGAGTGCTAAAATTCCGCTTTCGAGAATGATTTCGCCACAACTGTATTGGATAATGAGCGGGGACGAATTTACGCTTGATATAAACAATCCTGATGACCCGAAAGTGTTGGTGGTCGGTAACAATCCCGATAGACAAAATATTTACGGTGCAGCTCTCGGACTTTATAATTCACGCATTGTGAAACTTATAAACAAGAAAGGACAGCTAAAAAGTTCGGTCGTGATTGACGAGCTACCGACCATTTATTTCAAAGGCTTGGATAATCTGATTGCGACCGCCCGAAGCAATAAAGTAGCAGTATTATTGGGTTTTCAGGATTTCTCACAATTAACAAGGGATTACGGCGATAAAGAAGCCAAAGTCGTAATGAATACTGTTGGCAATATTTTCAGCGGTCAGGTGGTTGGAGATACTGCCAAAACGCTTTCCGACCGCTTCGGGAAAGTCTTACAGAAACGTCAGTCAATGACTATCAACCGCAACGATAAATCAACCTCTATCAGTACCCAAATGGATAGTCTTATTCCTGCTTCCAAAATCTCCAATCTGACACAGGGTATGTTCGTCGGTGCGATTGCCGATAATTTTGACGAGCGTATTGAGCAGAAGATTTTCCATTGCGAAATAGTGGTGGATAATGCGAAAGTCGCTGCCGAAACGAAGGCGTATCAATCCATTCCTGTGATTACCGACTTTACGGACGAAAACGGAGTTAATCGAATGAAAGATATGATTAAGGAAAATTACGACCGAATCAAAGCCGAAACCAAACAGATTGTTGCAGAGGAATTACAACGTATTAAAGACGACCCTGCATTGGTTCATTTGTTGCAGCAAGGGGAATAAAATCAGGTCTTAACTTTCTTATAAGGCGGAATAAAATCGTACCTTTGCAGCATTCAGATATTATATATATTGAACAATTTTAAAGATATACGAACAGTTGAAGATATTCTCAATTTAGAAACGGGCGAGAATATCAGTGCTTCCGCATTGCTTGGCAATATGGATAGCGATGATATTGTACTGCTAAGAAGGAAACTGCGTACTGCTAACAGAGAAGGAAAACCTATACTGGTTTGTGCCGAATGCTCAACCAAGTTAGAATTGAGATGCAATAAATTGAGTCGCGAAAGTAGAGGGAAAGATTTCTATTTCTTCAAGCATTATAAAGACGTTAATGAATGTTCCATTAAAACAAACTCTCGATTGCCTGTGGGTGTATTATTGGCTCGAAAATATGAAAATGTAAAAGAGAGCATTCCACATATAGATTTAAAGAATAGATTAGGATATATCATTGAACAATTTCATTCACCAAAACAAATCAGCATTGATGATAAATTTTACTTTGACAAGTCAGGTAATGGAGAAAGACGAAAACCAGACGTTTACGCTATTATTGATGATAAAGAATATGCATTTGAGATACAGTTGAACACAACGTTTCTTAGTGTAATTGAAGAAAGGGAGGTATTTTATGAAAGAAATGATGTTTCTATTCTATGGATTTTCAAGCATTTTCCTTTAGAAGATGGGCTTCAACGATTAACCCAAAAAGACATATACGTTCCTAATAGACTAAATGCTTTTGTGTTGGACGACGAAATGCTCGACTTATCTATTAAAGAAAAGGAATTACATTTAAGAGTTTACTATAAGACTTTTCATGTTGACGGGTGGGAAATTTACAGCCAGTGGGATACAGATGTTGCTACAATCAAGGATTTAAAATATGCTGAAAATTTCAAGCCCTTTTTCTATGATTCTTTTGCAGATAAAGAATATGCAAAACAAGAGTTGAAACAAAAAGAAGAAGAGTATAGATTAGAACAACGAAGAATTCAACGTATTCAACGACAGGAAGAGGAGCGATTGGCTGAGCAGGAACGAATAAAGCAACTTAAAGTATCAAGATGTAAAAGACTAATTAATTTTATACAATCTGATATTGACTGTTTAGAAGAAAAGCAATCTGAATTATTGATAGATAAAAAACAATTAGAGAATAAAGTTGACGAGCTTCAAATCAAGAATGAAGAAATATCTCAAATACAAAATGATATAATTGAAGTTGTGGAGAAAATGTACAACTATCTAAAAAAATATAACAATAAAGCATGGAGATATGACTCTAATCCCTTATATCGACATTGTGATATTTCTTCTATCAAAGACAAATACGAAGATCAAATAAGAGGATTCGAGAATGCCAAAAATGAAATTCAAACCAAATTAAGAACAGAAATTATTCCAAAAAAAACATTTATAAATGAATTTTTAACCTGCGATATTGGTGGAATAATATACTCTATAATTACGCCTGATAAAAAATATGAATGGCTTGTGGAAAAATTCCCAGGAGAAATTAAAGTGATAGGAACAAAGGATTTAGGTACGATATTCGCGGATAGTTGCATTAAAGATATTCCTAATGTTTCTTTTTTTCGTTGGAGCATTGGAATTAAAAATAACCAAAATACATTCTTAATGGATATGTCTTCAAGAAAAGCAGACACCATTTCTAAAGAAACGGAATTGAACAAACAACTTGATAAAATATCACACGACGAAAACAATTGTATTGCCGAATTAAAAAATGACACTATCAAATTATTAAACGACGAACAGAGCAAAAATACAGCTTTGATGAAAGAATGTAAAGATAAGGCAAATACAACTATGAACGCTCTTTTGGACAGTTCGGCAAGGACAGAGATTCTTATAAACAGGCTAAATATATGTCAGCAATACATGTATAACTTCTAAAAAAATAGTTCCAGTTTAGTCTGGTAATATTTAAAAAATATATTCTCTTGAAATAGAATTGGGAGTAATGAGGCTGTCTCAAAAGGGAGGCAGTCTCTTTTTTTTTTTTGCAATTTCATATAAAATATTCTTCCAAAAATTTTCTATTTTTACAATTTATTTGTATCTTTATGACTGTATATCAAACATATAAGATATGTCAAAACCAATATTTAAGTCATACAATCAAGGTCAAATAAGCCTGTTTCCCGCCAGTTTAGATGAGAAAATTCCACAAGACTCACCTGTACGCACAATCAATCAAATAGTTGACAATCTGGATATCACCAACGTATTCGATACTTATAAAGGTGGCGGCACCAGTGCATACCATCCCCGGATGATGCTTAAAGTGATATTATACAGCTACTTGAACAATATTTATTCGTGCCGTAAAATCGAACAGGCACTTTTAGATAGAGTTAGTTTTATGTGGTTAGCAAGCAATCAAACCCCTGATCACAATACGATTAATCGCTTTCGATCTTCTCATTTAAAGAATACGATACATCAGATCTTTACCCAGGTGGTGGTCATGCTGGTGGATATGGGCTATTTAAGTTTGGATGTGATTTATGTGGACGGGACTAAATTAGAATCACGTGCCAACCGTTATACTTTTGTATGGCGCAAATCTGTAGAAAAGAACAAAGCAAAGTTAGAAGCAAAAATCCGTAAAGTACTGGAAATGGTCGAAGAGGGTATTGCACAGGACAATCAACCGGACGATGAGCCTCCTACACCCATCAACAGTTAAGAATTAAAAAAACGGATTGCTCAGATAAATCAGGAGAACCGCTCGAAAGAAGAGAAAAAATCAATAAAAACGCTTGAAGATAAGTATTTGCCAAAACTTGAGGAATACGAAAAACACCTCAAAACGTTAGGCAGCCGAAATAGTTATTCTAAAACCGATCCGGATGCCACCTTTATGCGAATGAAGGAGGATCACATGATGAACGGTCAACTCAAACCGGCTTACAATGTTCAGATAGGAACAGAAAACCAGTTCTTTACTCATTATGATTTTTACCCTAATCCTACAGACACACTTACTTTTATTCCCTTTGTCAATGGGTTCAGCGAACGTTACGGTCTTCTTCCTGCCAAAACAGTAGCCGATTCGGGTTACGGCAGCGAGGAAAATTATGAGTTTATGGAAACAAATGAAATTGAACCGTTTGTAAAATACAACTATTTTCACAAGGAGCAGAAGAGGTCATTCAAAAACAATGGTTTTCTTGTTCAAAACCTGTATTACAATGCTCACGAGGATTACTTTGTGTGTCCCATGGGCCAACACATGGAAAAAACCGGAACTACGGAGAGAAAAACTGATAACGGATATATCTCGAAAATAAGTGTTTATGAGGCAAAAAACTGTCAGGATTGTCCACTGAGGTGTTTGTGCCACAAAGCGAAAGAAAATCGCAGGATAGAAGTTAACCATAATCTAAACCGACATAAGCACAAAGTCAGGGAGCTGCTAAACTCTGAGGAAGGGCTTTTACACAGAAGCCGAAGACCCATAGAGCCTGAGGCGGTATTTGGTCAGACTAAATCCAATAAACACTACAACCGGTTCAGGCATTTTGATAAAGACAAAGTTATGATGGACTTTGCTATATTTGCTATTGCATTCAATTTGGGGAAAATGTATCGAAAAACTGAAAATATCAACAAAAACACACCCAAAACCGTAAAAAACACTCAATTATGTGTTTTGATCTTTTTTGTGGTTCAGTACACAAAAAAAAGTGCTGAATTTACAAGAAATGATTTCTCAAATCCTGAAATTGCAGCATAAGAAAAAAAAAGAAAGAAGCTGCCCTTATGGGACAGCCTCATTACTATTTATTGCTTTCAACGCCACACATTACCAAACCGAAGCCACACACTACCACCTCACTAAAAACCAACCGCTAACACGCTGATTAATTCTACTTTTATTCTGCATTAATAGTGATGCAGAACAAAAAACAGTTTTAATCATGGATGAAAAATTAAATCCGAAAGACAAGGTTCTCCTTATGCGGGATGAAGGGGAAGGCAACAAACTCAAAGTTGTAAAAGGTATTGACAAGAAAGGAAAAATCAATGCCATTGATCCCATGAAGGCGAAAAATACCGATTTTCTAAAAATCGACAAACACGCCGACCCAATCGAAAACTTTTTCAAGAACTTCCTCAATCAAGCCAAAAATCCCTCGCATACGGGATTTTATGCTGTTACGGTTGATATGCTTGACAAAATACTGCATATCCAGGAAGAAGATTTGCAAAAGCACCGTATCAATCCGAAAGATTACCTGAACAACGAGCAGGAGCAATCTTCCAAACAATCAGAAAACAAAGTATCAACCACCGAAAAAGAGAAAAAAATGGAAACAACAACCGAACAGAAAACCGAATTTAAGCAATTCGACACAAGCCGTATCCATGAAAGCGAGTATCAAAAGTACGGCATCAACCCTGAAAATTTGGAAGGCGAACTCAAAGCGATGAGTTACGGCTATAAATCCCCGCATTTGGTAGATATTAACCCCAATATTGACGGAGTGGACTATCCGATGAAAGCCCGCCTGTCATTGGAAGAACAACCCGACGGAAGCCTGAAATTCATTCCGCATCCCCTTCAGCAACAGGTCGATTTGGATAAACCGTTTCAAGGAATTATGCTGCCAAATGATGTGAAAGAAAACCTGTTGGCAACAGGCAATGCCGGTCGTGTCGTAGAATTACAACCCAACGGCGAAAAAATACCGTCGTTGGTATCTATCGACAAACTGACCAACCGTTTGGAAGCCGTACCCCTTGACAAACTGACCGTTTCTCAAAACCTCAAAGGTGCGGAACTATCTCCCGAACAGCAACAGGCGCTCAAAGAGGGGAAGAAAGTATTGGTCGAAGAAATGACCTCTAAGAGTACTATCGGCACGGAGAACCCCCGAAAGTTCGATGCTTACGTTCAGTTCAACGCTGCCAAAGGTGGATACGATTTTTCTTACGACGGATTGGACCGTAATAAGTATAGACAAGAGAACAAACGTGAACAAAGTCAAAGTCAAAGTCAAAACGATGACCAGCAGAATAAAGTCCGTATTCCCAAAAAACTCTTAGGAGTAGATTTGGACGATAAACAACAAAACTCACTCCGTGAAGGTAAATCGGTCTATGTGCAGGGAATGTTGAAAGACGAAAAAGGCGAACCTTTTAACGCATACGTGAAAGTAAATCAGGAAAAAGGCAAACTTGACTTTTTCAAATGGAATCCCGATAGAGCCAAAAAGCAGGGAGCAGACATTAAAGTAGCCGAAGGAAACAAAACACAGGTGGCTGTTAATTCGCAAGGAAAAACCAATGAAGCGACCAAACATTCCAAAGAGCCCTTGAAACAAGGTCAGCAGCAACCGACCGAAAATCAGCAACAGAACAATCGACGAACTGTAAAGAAAAATACAGGACATAAAATGTAAAATCAACCACTAAAAAAATCCACATCAAAAATGAAAGTAATAATTGCAGAAAAACCAAGCGTAGCCCGTGATATAGCGGCTATCGTTGGTGCGAGTAACCGCAAGGACGGTTATTTGGAAGGTAACGGATATTGTGTTGCATGGGCATTCGGCCACCTCGTTGGATTGGCGATGCCGCAGGATTATGGTATCACAGGATTTCAGGCTGAAAACCTACCGATACTTCCGTCAGAATTTAAGTTGCTGCCCCGTCAAGTAAAGGACGGCAAGGAATACAAGCCCGATCCGGGAACGATGAAGCAACTAAAAGTTATCCGAGAACTATTCAATAAATGCGAGCGTATCGTGGTTGCAACCGATGCGGGTCGCGAAGGAGAGCTAATATTCAGATACATTTATAGTTATTTGGAGTGTAATAAACCTTTCGACCGTCTTTGGATAAGTTCGCTTACCGACCAAGCTATACGAAAAGGGCTGGAAAATCTTCGTCCGGGAAAAGAATATGACAACTTGTACGGTTCCGCCAAAGCACGCAGCCAAGCCGATTGGATTGTTGGAATAAACGCTTCGCAAGCCCTTTCCATATCAGCCGGACACGGCGTATGGTCGTTAGGCAGGGTACAAACGCCCACACTTGCGATGATATGCAGCCGATACCTCGAAAACAAGGAGTTCAAACCACAAACTTATTTTCAATTCAGATTGCACACAGCAAAAGATGAAATCCAATTTGCTGTAATTTCTACCGAACGGTACAATACGAAACAGGATGCAGACACAATCTTAGAGCGTATCCGCTCGTCAGAATCAGTCCGCATCGTCAATATGGAAACGAAACAAGGACGTCAGGAACCGACATTACTTTATGACCTGACCACCTTGCAGAAAGAAGCCAATAGCCGGCACGGTTTTTCGGCAGATAAAACCCTGTCGGTGGCACAATCGCTTTATGAAGCCAAGCTCATTTCTTATCCGAGAACCGGAAGCCGTTATATTTCCGATGACGTTTTTGCTGAAATACCGGCCCTAATCAGTATGCTTTCTAATCATTCTTCATTCGGCAACTATGCAAAAACATTGTCGGAAGCAAGTCTGAACAGGCGTTCAGTAAACGACAAGAAAGTTACCGACCACCACGCCCTGATAATTACCGAAAATACGCCGAAAGATATTTCAGCCGACCAGTGTATTATCTATGATATGATTGCTGCCCGGCTATTGGAAGCCTTTTCGGGTAAATGTACCAAAGAAAACACAAACGTTTCTTTGGATGCTGCGGGCGTTCCGTTTTCGGTTAAAGGCAGTGTTGTCCTTATTCCGGGTTGGAGAGCGGTATTGAATGCACCCGATGATGAGAAAGGCGAAGATGATGTTTCTACACTTCCTTTCTTATCCAATGGCGACGTACTTCCTATTAACGGAACGGATTTATTGGAGAAACAAACCAATCCCCGTCCGTTACACACGGAAAGCAGTCTATTGTCTTCAATGGAAACCTGCGGCAAAGATCTGACCGATGAAGCTGAGCGGGAAGCCATTAAAGAATCGGGTATCGGTACACCTGCTACACGAGCAAGTATTATTGAAACCTTATTTTCACGTGAGTATATCATAAGGGAGAAAAAATCCCTTGTGCCGACCAACAAAGGATTGGTGGTGTATTTAGCTGTCCGTGATAAAAAGATTGCGGATATCGGTATGACGGGCGAATGGGAAAGTGCCCTGAATGAGATAGCTTCGGGAGAAATGAATGCAGATACTTTCCACAGGGGGATTGCAGTGTATGCCGCGCAGATTACCACCGAACTGTTGGGAAGTAAAATTGAAGGCGGCAATACAAAAGAAAGTTGTCCGTGTCCCAAATGTAAAAACGGTCAGATCGTTTTCTACCCAAAAGTAGCCAAGTGTAATAACGAAGATTGCGGATTGACTGTGTTCCGGAACAAGTCGGGCAAGGACCTGACCGATGGACAACTGAAAGACCTGCTCACCAAAGGGAAAACAGGCATTATCAAAGGTTTTAAGAGCAAAAAAAATAAGTTTTTTGATGCTGCTATCGCTTTTGACGAAGCCTATAAAACAGTTTTTGAATTTCCTCCGAGAAACAAAAAACGGAAATAAAAGTAGTATCTTTACCGCTAAGAAAGTTCATACAGCCACAAGTTTGACGAGAAATTGTTGGATATGTACTGTTGGATTTTTTTAGTGGTGGCACTGGGGAGGGATACCCCGGTGCCTTTTGCATATCTACATCAACAATTTTACCACTAAAAAATTCATCAGTATGAAATACAATTCAAACTTAGAGCCTGCGGAAATGTCCTACTTCCGCCTTAATTTACTATCCTTTTTACGTGATTCCCACCCCGACAAAGCCAACGACCTTTCCTTTATTGCAGGACGTGGGGATATGGCAGCCGAAGCGTACAGCGAAGCCGTAAAAAGTGGTTTAGACCATATTCAGACAGCCGAAATTGCCAACGAAACCTTATTCAAAGGTTTGCATTTCTCTCCTTACAATGTGATTGTTGAAATTCTTTGGAACGAGTTCTTCGACGAAGTTTCTCCCAATGAAGCCCAAGCAAAGGCAAAAGAACTATTGCCCGAATGTCAAGCGGTATTTTCCAACTACAACCTGAATGATGATTTTGCCGAGACGACAGAGTACCAGTCGCTCTATACGGAGCTTGTCGGCACAATCCTGATTTTGCTCGAAAATGAGTTACAATAAGCGAACTCATTTGCGTCAGAACATTGATGCTGTCAAGTTGGCGTTAAGGCTCGACAAGGAACAGAAGAGAGCAACTCCCGAAGAGCGGGAAATACTCGCCAACTATTCAGGTTTCGGAGGAATTAAGGCAATTCTTAATCCTGCGGAAAAGCCCGAAGATATTGAGCGGTGGTCTAAATCCGAAATCGAGCTTTTTCCCTTAGTGCAGGAACTTCACGAGGTACTCCGTGAAAGTTCTCCCACACCGGAAGTTTACAAACGCTATGTCAGTTCCTTGAAAAGCTCTATCCTAACGGCATTTTATACGCCGAAGCCTGTTATTAACGCGTTGGCGGATGCCTTAAAAGATAGCGGTATCACACCGACTCGCTTCTTAGAACCCAGTGCCGGCACAGGTGCTTTTATTGCCTCTTTCAAAGAAATCGCACCCGAAGCCAAAGTAACCGGATTTGAAAAGGATTTGCTTACGGGAAAAATCCTCTCACACCTTTACCCGCAAGATAAAGTGCGGATTGAGGGTTACGAGAAAATGGAAGGACGTTACGCACAGCATTTTGATGTGATAGCATCCAATATTCCATTTGGCGATATTGCCGTATTTGACCCGCTGTTATCCACCCACGAGATACCGGCGGTCAAACAATCGACACAGGCTATCCACAACTACTTTTTTACCAAAAGCGTTATGACGGCAAGAGAGGGCGGAATAATCGCCTTTATCACTTCACAGGGCGTTCTTAATTCAGAGCAAAACAAGCCGATACGTGAATACCTGATGAGCACCTGCGATGTGGTTTCGGCTGTCCGCTTACCGAACAACCTCTTTACCGACCACGCCGGAACTGATGTCGGCAGCGATTTGATTATCCTGCAACGCAACAGTCAAAATACGGAATTGAACCAACGACAGCAGAATTTTATCGAATCCCGCAAGTTGTCAAACGATATTTCCATCAATAACCTGTTTCGTGATTTCGACAGGGTGGTGCAGACCGGTTCAAAGATAGATACCGACCCTTATGGCAAACCTGCCATTGTCTTTACACACGAGGGTGGAGTGGACGGTATTGCCAAAGACCTGCGTAAAATGCTGGATGAAGATTTTTCCCAACATTTGGATTTACAACGATACCAAAACTTTGCACAAGATGCTTCGGAACAAATAAAGTCTTTGCCCACCGAAGAAATAGAGTTGAAACCTGAATCAGAAGAAGCCGTATATGCCAACGACCTCAATCCCCTTTGGCAAACAGATGAGCTTGATCCTTTTTGGGAAGCACTTGAAGAACATTGGTTTTCTGATGAAAATATGCTTTCACAGAATACAAGAGAAACTGTTTCCATAGAACAATCGGTAAAAAATGAATCTGAAAAGCAAACCCTAAACAAGCCAACTTCGGGATTTGCAACTACTCTTTTCGATATGGACAACCCTGCCATTAAAAAAGAGCCGACTCCGGAGACAAAACCGAAGCCTGTTACAGAGCAACCATTAATTACGCTCTATGACCTCTTCGGATTTACCCAAGAGGAACGCAGTCAGGCAAATAAACCAAGAAAACGGAGCAAGAAGCCTCAAAAGCAGGAAAGCAAACCACAAGAACTTCCTTTTATGGATTGGCGGGAAGAATTGCAGTATGAAGCCACTCAAAAGAGGGAACAATTGCAACAGGAAACAGCACAAGCTTATCCCGTATTCGATGCCCGTCGGGAAGAACAATTGGAAAACCTTCGGGCGGAAGCTGAACGGGAACAACAAGAGCGTTTGAAACCTGTCCCTTTCCAACCGGAAGATATTCCATCCCATTACAGGGAAGGCACATTGGTAACGGACAATAACAACCGTATCGGTTATTTACGTGATTTGAACGGATTTCAGCCGATGTTCCATCCGCTTCAGCTCACCGGAACACAGCAGGCGAAAGCATCCCTTTACATCGAAATACGGGATACTTATCACCACCTGTACAGCAACGAAGCAACAAGGTTGGAAGCAAATCCCGCCTTGCGTGAAATGCTCAACAGGCTTTATGATGATTTTACCCGCCGTTTCGGAAACATAAACGACGCGAAAAACCTGAGCCTTATTAAAATGGATGCCGGAGGAACGGAAATTTTGTCCCTTGAACGCTATGTCAACGGCAAAGCTGTCAAAGCCGATATTTTCCAACAACCGGTTGCTTTTAATCCAAACGAAATAACTTCTGCCGATAACGCACGGGAAGCCCTGACCGCTTCGCTCAACAAATACGCGACTGTTGATCTTGACTATATGGCAGGGCTTACAGGCGGCACTTCGGAAGAGATTTTATACGAACTAAAAGGGCAGGTATTCTTCAACCCGATGATCGGTGCTTATGAAATCGCGGACAAATTCATAAGTGGCAATGTAATTTCCAAAGCCGAACACGTCGAACGCTATCTGGACAATCATCCCGATAATGAATCCGCAAAAGAATCCCTCACAGCACTTCGGGAAGCAACGCCCCGTCCGATATCCTTTGAGGATTTGGACTTCAATTTTGGAGAACGATGGATTCCGACAGGTATTTACAGCAAGTATGCTTCGTACTTGTTCGATACCGATGTGTCGGTACACTATGCACAAAGCCGGGATGAATACAGTCTGAAAGCCGACCATAAGAATATCAAGATTTGGGATCAATACGCTGTCAGGGCACAAAGTCGGAGTTATGACGGGATTGCGTTGATGAAGCACGCTTTGCACAATACCTCTCCCGATATTACCAAGAAAGTACGAAAATTGGTTGACGGAGAAATGCAAGACGTTAAAGTGAGAGATTCGGAATCCATCCAACTTGCCAATTCCAAGATTGACGAGATACGCAACGGTTTTACCGAATGGTTGGGCGAACAGTCGCAGGAGTTCAAAGACCGGTTGGCGGATAAATACAACCGCACGTTCAACTGCTTCGTTCGTCCCGATTACGACGGCAGTCATCAGGAGTTTCCCGGATTGGACTTGAAGGGTTTAGGTATCCCCGACCTGTACAAGAGCCAAAAAGATGCGGTTTGGATGGATAAACTCAATGGAGGGGGCATCATCGACCACGAGGTGGGCGGTGGAAAAACCCTGATAATGTGCGTAAGCGCCTACGAGAAAAAACGGTTGGGATTAGTTAACAAACCCCTCATTATGGCTCTCAAAGCCAATGTACACGAGATAGCCCAAACTTTCTGTACGGCTTATCCCAATGCAAAGGTACTGTATCCGGGTAAGGAAGATTTTACCCCTGCAAAACGGGCGAAGATCTTCAACGAAATGAAGAACAACAACTGGGATGCTATCATTTTGACGCACGAACAATTTGGTATGATCCCCCAGTCGCCCGAGATACAGCAACGCATTTTACAGGCGGAACTCGATTCGGTCGAAGAAAATTTGGAAGTATTAAGGGCACAGGGCAAGGAGATTTCCCGTGCAATGGAGAAAGGTCTGGTTAAACGACAACTTAATCTTGAAGCCAAGTTAAATACGATCGCTTATCAGATTGAAAACCGGAAAGATGATACAGTCGATTTTCGTTTAATGGGCATCGACCATTTGTACGTTGATGAGAGCCACCGTTTCAAGAACCTGACCTTTACCACCCGTCACGATAGAGTGGCAGGATTGGGAAATGCCGAAGGTTCTCAACGTGCCTTAAATATGCTGTTCGCCTTGCGTACCATTCAGGACAGGACGGGAAAGGATTTGGGAGCGACTTTCCTTTCAGGTACAACCATTTCCAATTCACTGACGGAGTTATACTTGCTTTTCAAGTATCTCCGGCCAAACGAACTGGAACGGCAGAACATAAATACGTTCGATGCCTGGGCGGCTATTTTTGCCAAAAAGTCGATAGACTATGAATTTTCGGTTACGAACGAGATTGTACAGAAAGAACGCTTCCGGTATTTTATCAAAGTACCCGAATTGGCGGCTTTTTATGCCGAAATTACGGATTATCGCTCCGCCGAAGATATCGGAATCGACCGGCCTGTCAAGAATGAAATCCTGCACAATATTCCACCTACGCCCGACCAACAGGAATTTATTCAGAAGTTGGTAGAGTTTGCCAAGACAGGCAAAGGCGAAGTATTGGGACGTGCTCCGCTATCGGAAAGCGAAGAAAAAGCAAAGATGCTGATCGCGACGGACTATGCCCGCAAAATGTCGCTCGATATGCGGTTGATTGACCCCGTAAAGTACGGCGACCATATAGATAACAAGGCTTCACACGTTGCTAAGATGGTATCGGATTACTATACCAAATTCAAGGATCACAAGGCTACACAGTTTGTTTTCTCTGATTTGGGGACCTACAAACCCGGAGAATGGAATCCCTGTTCCGAGATAAAGCGTAAACTGATGGATGACTACGGAATCCCCGCTCACGAAATACGCTTTATTCAGGAGGCAAAAACGGACAAGGCTCGCAAAACAATGATAAAAGATATGAACGAGGGCAAGATCCGTGTGTTGTTTGGCTCTACCGAAATGTTGGGAACAGGTGTAAATGCCCAAAAACGATGCGTTGCCATTCACCATTTGGATGCGCCTTGGCGACCGTCCGACCTTGAACAGCGAGACGGTCGGGGCATTCGTAAAGGTAATGATATTGCCAAACTGTATGCCGGCAATAAAGTGGATGTACTGATTTACGCCGTTGAAAAATCATTGGACGCTTATAAATTCGGTTTGTTGCATAATAAGCAGCTTTTCATCCGCCAGTTGAAAAACAACTCAATGGGTAGCCGTACCATTGACGAAGGCAGCATGGACGAAAAAGGCGGAATGAACTTTTCTGAATACGTGGCTATCCTTTCAGGTAATACCGAGTTACTCGAAAAAGCACGGCTGGAGAAGAAGATCGCTTCCCTTGAATCGGAACGACAGGCGTTTACCAGAGGTAAATCATCATCCCGCCATAAGTTGGAAGGTATTATGTCCGATGTGGAGAAAAATGACGGTATAATTAGCCGTATTTCCAAAGATATGGAAGCATTCAATTCCCGTGTTCAGTTTCAATCGGATGGCGTTACCCGCCTGAATCCTGTTTTATTGGACGGTTTGCAGGAAAGTAATCCGAAAGAGGTTGGAATAAAATTAAATGAGATAGCCGACAAAGCCCGGACTCACGGAGCACACGATAAAATCGGTACACTTTATGGTTTTGATTTATTGGTAAAATCCGAAACGAGTAATAAAGACGGTTTTGATGTGATACAAAACCGCTTTTTTGCCAAAGGGGAAGGAGGTATTCTTTACAATTACAATCACGGTTATATTGCTTCTGACCCGAAGACAGCAGCACTGAATTTTCTGAATGCCCTTGATACGATGCCTAAATTGTTGGAGAAATACCAATCGGATAATGAGAAATTGCAAAAGGATATTCCCGTTCTCAAAGAAGTCGTCGAAGCCACTTGGCGGAAAGAACCGGAACTGAAAGTGCTGAAAGATGACCTGATTAAATTAGACCGTGAAATCCAACTCTCGCTCAAACCAATCGAGGAGAGCGTACAGAACGATGCCGTTTCGATAAATAGTGCAAACCAGCCTACTGCCTCTGTCCGGGACACTCCTTTACCCAACAATTTACAGGGAGTGAAAGACATTATGGGTGACAGGCTTTTAATTGCATCGGTGGGGGGTAGTCCGCCGAAAGTGGAGAAGAAAGATACATCTAAGGCATTCAAGCTTTAATAGAAATGGCGATTGAACATATCCAATCGCCACTTTTATTATTTTTTTTCTGTGCTTGAAGTTATTTCAGATAACTGGTATAGGTAGAAGAACGCTTCTGGATTTGATTTTTTAAATTTATTAAATTTGGTACTTGTCGGTTCTTTTATCAGCCAATCTTTCATTTCTTGTATTTTTTCAGCATCGAATTTCTTTATATCCGTTTGTCCATATTTTATTACGGTAGCCATATATGCCACTTTTGCCGCATAAGTAATTGCCTTTTCAAGATGAAACACTTCCGAGTAAATAAAGCCCTTTACTTGCAATATACCTTTGGAGAGAATAGCGAAATCCGCCTTACCGTGATTACCCCGCAAACATATCTCTAATGAATTATCAATAATATCATCGAGTACGTCTGAAACCGTACAAATATTTTCCCTGTATTGTATTTCCGTTTCGGCAAATGATGAAAATACAGAAGAAACTATCTCCGCATTATCTGCATGGTCGCACAAGCAACCTATATCATACATTTGCTTGATAATTTCCATACCCATTTCTTTTTCGCCCTTCTTATAGGGTATGCCTGTTGTATTGGGAGCAAAGGCAGTCAGTTTGTCGCCCAGTATGTTGTTGAAATCAGGAACTCTTACTTGTGTTGCTGTTCCGTCTAATTTCACAAACAAACTATCTATAGGAACTTCAACCACATTTTGATAGTTTATTTTTTCTTTCAGAATATCCAGTAATACATAAGATTCTTTTTCTTCAATAACCGAATGGAAATACAGTTTATAATGTACTTTGTCTATTTTGGCTTTTGCCTTACGTGGGTGTTCTTCAAATCGAGTGAACCCATATTCTTTACAGATTTCGTCTAATATACTATCGAATTTCGCTTCTTTTTCGGGTACAATAATATCAATATCTATGGATAACCGTTTGCTCGAACGGAATAATAACATTAAAGCAGTTCCCCCTTTGAAAACAAAATCCAAATTAGATTTTGCAAGACCTTCTAAAAGCATTAAAGCTCTCACTACTTTTTCGACAAGTATTTTATCTTTTGCCTTTGTGGATTTTGTTATTGCTTCAATCCACTCTTTTGATGCGTTTTCTGATTTTATCATATTTTCAAATTTACGTCAATTTATGACGATTATTGACGATTTATAGTTTTCAAGATATCCTCTATTTCCCTTCTCTTATTTTTACGCCCTGCATATCTAAGCATCGTGTTTTGATTGATCGTGTATTTCTCAAAAGCAGTGCGTATAATCGTATATATTTCGTTTCCTTGAAAAGATATTAGTTCTTTATCCGTTGCTAAATCCACCAACATTTTTTCGAGAGTAGCCACATAGCAGTTTTTCACCTTTTGTGTAGGAGAATCCGATATCAAAGGACGAATAATAATTGTGTCGCTGAAATCCGATATATCTCCATAAAGATTACTAATCAGCATCACTTTTGAATATTGCTCTTTCAAAGCATAATATACAGCATCTAACGCATCTTTCTCTACATCCACAAATAGAATGTTGAAATTGATAAGATGTTGCGAGAAATAATTAACGTGGGACAATTCCCACTGGCAATAGTTGGCAAATGGAAAATTTTTGTTTATAAACTGGCTAATGCTTTTTTTCTTATGGGTAATTTCTGGAACAAATATTTCTGTTTTACCTAAACGGTATAACCCTTTGCCCACCCTTTGAAGTACTCCTTCCTGAACAAGAGCATACACACGCCAATTCACAGTTGTTTTAGGAATAGAGGGTTCTTCCTTCCTATAAAAAGCATCAATATCTTTTAATTCAATGATATTTTTGCTGCCAAACTCTTTTTGCAGCTTGTCGATATTTGTTATTTTACTCATATATGCTACTTTAATTCTCTGCAAAGGTAATCAAATTTACGTCAATAAATAGTTTTTTTTGACGTAAATTTGAAAAGACAAAACCCGTGCCTGTCATCACGACGGTACGGGTTTCTGTCAAACTGAAATTTCTAAAAATGAATGTATTGAAATTAAACAGCCCTCACGGGTTTTCCGTAGGCTTCCTGCCATTCCGTTTTTTATTGAAATTTTCTCTGATGAACGTATGTACATCACTCTCTTTATAGTAGGTCTTTTGGTAAACCGTCTGAAAAGGCAGTTCGCCTGTACTGCGATAGCGTTGCAGCGTTCGCTTACTTATATGGAGAAGCTGACACAAATCCTGATTGTCAAGCAATAGTTCTCCGTCTAACATATTCCTACGTTTACTCATTTTATCAAGGGTTTTATCCTGTTTGTCGAAGCGGTACATGACTCGTTCCATCCATGCTTCAAAGTCTTCTCTGCTGATATACATAATTGTTCAAGTGTTTAGAAGATATGCCCTATCATAAAGTAATTCTGATTGGACGGATCTTTTATGATTATTTCTTTTTCTCGCATATACTTAATGTAGCTTTTGGCGGTACGTTCCTTTACATCCATTGTTTGCTGGATGCGGTCGCACAGGTCGATATAAGTCAAGTGCTTTTGTACGCCAAATATCTCACGGGCAACTGTCGCCAGCTCCTTTTCTTTTCGCTTTTCCTTTTCCTCTCGTGGCTTTTCACCGATATAAATGTGCATTCCCAGTTCCTTATCCCAAGAGAACTGCATCAAAGGAACGTCGAGCGGGCTGCCGTCCCGTACTTTGAGTGCCTTAACCACCGATACCGACGGCTCGCTGTCGAGTTCGATACTCACGATTGCAGCCGCTTTACGTTGCAGTTCCGAGCCTAAATGTCCGCGAAGTTTCAACCCGTTTGGTACATAATGAAGTACGCAAACAATGCAGGTGCGGTATATTCCTGCCAAACGATATAACTCATCCACAATGCGAATACTTTCCGCTTCGTCATTGGCAGATAATACCAAATCGGCAATACCGTCAATTACAACCAATCGGATACCCTCATATTCGTAATGATATTTGTCCATACTTTGAACTATGGCTTGCAGTCGTTCTTTTCGGGACATTCCCGTAAGGGAGAACGCCCGTAGTTCTTCAGGTTTCTCGTTCAGTTTGGCACGTTTCAAAAGGTTGGAAACATTCTTGAATAGTTGTACTTCGGATTGTTCGGTATCATAAAGCAAAACTGCTTTGCCGTCGGAATTATCACGGACATTCACGCCCAACGTATCAATAGTGCGATTGTCTTTGATTATCGAACCTGCAATCAGGGCGGCAACATAGTTGCTTTTGCCGGTCCCTTCTCCGCCAGTAATGCAAAGAATATTACCCTGCGTTCCCAATGGTACGTCGCCAGCCGAGATTACTTCTTCGGCTTTGGCAGGAGGATTGTTGAAATCAATTTCACAGGATTTAAGCATGGTCATTGTTTCGTTATATAGATTGTCAAGAAAATCAATGAATAGTTGGCGGAACTCCTTTCGGCTGTTGCCTTTAGTGAAATAGTCGGTTATATCTTTCTCCCTTTTTTCGCCCGAAAGCGGTAACACAAGACGTTTAACACCATATTCTGTCAATGCTTTTTCGTGTTTGATTGCGGCTTCTAGTCCTGTTTTATCCACGTCGTAGAGTAGGACGATATGTTTGAAGCGAAATGTAAGTTTGTAGATTATTCCTGTCGGAATGGTCGAAGTTTCGCTGTTGAAGCAAATCGCATGAAAGCCGTGAGCGGCAAGAGTCATCACATCCTTTTCTCCCCCCGTGATGAACAGCGTATCTCCTTTGGCAGGTAATTGTTCCAGACCGAAACAGTAGCTTTCCCCGATATTACCTCCATATAAAAAACGAATTTCAGAGAACGGACGGTATATTTTTACATACCGTTTTCCCATATAACCGAAAATTGGTTCGTTCTCTGATGAAGTATAGTAAAAAGGCTTATTGTCCTTATTTTCGCTTCTAAACTCTTTCAGGGATACGGCTCTGTATAGTTTCAGTATTTCGGGAGTGATACCTGACCTTAACCAAAAGTCCAGTTCCTTTTGAGTAAACTTCTGTTGTGTGATATTATAGGGTTTGATTTTGGGTAGTTCCGGGATCGTCGAATTATTCTTTTGTGGAACTGACTGCGGAATATGAGTTGCATAGTCCGAACTATCCAATCCCAATGACATCTCCCTGTTTATGGTTTTCAGAATTTCAACGAAGTCCGCTCCATCGTTGCAATGCAAACCTTTCAACTTGCCAACGAAGAAAAAGCAATCGCCGCTATACTCATCGTTTCCAAAGTCTTTTATCTTGTAAACACTATTTCGACGGTCAAAATATACATTACATGAAGCTTTACGGTCTTCGTACAAAGGATTGAGGAAATTCCGCCCCGTTTTCCATTGCACAGGAATATAGTGTTTGAATACATCCAAACCGCTATTTGTCCGTCTTAACAGTTCGTCTTTGTTGAGCATGGAGTTGATAATTGTTTATAAGGTCATTCATACATTCGTCGGTACTGCGGATTCTCTTTTCTGAGAGCATTCGCTTAACTTCTGCAATGGTGTAATATGATTTGCCGGATATGATAGAGTAGGAAATTAGCCGTTTAGTGCGTAAACGTTGAAGTGTTCGTTCGCTAATTTTGAGGAAGGTGCATACTTCGTAACTGTCCACCCACATTTCGTCTGGATTGACAGTATCATCGTCCTGATGATCGATGACGAACTTGGCTATCGCATTAATTTTAGATACCAGTTCTTTGTATGCTTGGCTGTCTATTGTAATGACTTCCATATTTGCAACTTATTGATTTGTTGCAAAGGTCGGGGAAAGGATAATACAAAAACAGGGGGAGTAGTTAACTACTCCCCGAAGTTTAGAATATAATACTCAGTAATTCAGACAAATAAAAAATCATTCTTTTTCATTTTGTTTCAAAAGGTTGATTTTTCGACCTCGTTCCAAACTCCCTTTGAGGAAATCTAATGATTTTGTCAGGTTGCAAGATTTTCGGTTATATACCTCTGCCTGCTTATCGTATATACTTCCGAAGTTGCAATTGAAAACATATTCAAAAGCTCTTGCCAGTTGCACCAAAGATGCAGGTTTACCGTTTCGGTTCTTTATTTCTTTTGAAAGAAAAATGCTTATCACTAATTCCGCCAACCCGATAATTCCCAGTCCTTTTGCTTTGGGGATTACATAGAGTTCCGACTTAAACGATAGTTCTTCTGTTAGAGAAAATCTTTCCGGGTATTGTATCTTTAGTTTTAGCAATTCCATTTCAGAATGTAGAAAGCTCAAAGCCTTTCGGATGTAATTAAACTTAATCATATCCCCCCCCCGACTCGTAAAGTGATGATGTTTTTATTGAATCTATCTCGATACGGGAGTGATTCAATAGACGAAACACTTTCGAGTAATCTGCCTCTGAGTTGCTTGTTTCTGTAATCTGCTTAACAAAAGATTCATACGAAGTTTGAATTTCTTTGTTCGATACTTGCGAAGGTTCAGACAATAGTCTGAAAAACTCCTTGGTTTTTAAATCATTCATAGACATAATTTTTTAATGTTAGACGTTATGTGATAGACATACAAAGTCTTTCTTATGCCTGTATATAATCCTCAATTAAGAGGTGATCTTCCCCTGCAATGTATCAAATGTATCTGCTAATTCTAATTTTATTCCGGTTTCAAGGGCAGCGAAGTGTTTCTTGCCACAGGTTATTTTTGCTCTCTCGGTTGGTTTTATAGCGTCTTCAAACAAACCGCCCTTAGTCTCTACAACAAAATAAAGTTTCTGTTCGTTACCATCATCCCAAACAAGTGCCCAGTCGGGATTGTAGGCTCCCAATGGCGTATCAATCTTAAACCAGGAGGGTAGTTTGGTAAACACCTTAACATTATCGGAGCTTTCAAATCGTTGTGCCATACTGCGCTCTGTTTCCGAATCATAAATCACATAATCGTAGGGTGATTTGTTACTTTCCAGTAAGTTGCTGCTTAGATAACCTTGCAGCTCTTTGTTTTCAAACAGTTCCTGACACCACATATCCTTATCTATCCGCTTGTATTTGATGCCATCAACCAATAAGAGGCGCATCTCGTTACGGATGATATCAATAACCGATTCGATAAAGGCTTGCGGATTTTTCTTAAATGCTTCCAAGCGTTTGCTTCCGGTCAAGATGGAAACGATAGATTGCCGGGTCAATCCGGTCTCGTTTTGCAAGTAGGTAACAATATCCGGCAGTACCGAAACCGTATCGTCCATAATCCGTGTCGATTCACGCGGTGTATCTTCTCCTTCATGAACACCGCCTTCTGTTATAGCTAATTTTACCTTACGGGTAACAAAACGTCCTCTGCCTACAACCACTTCCTCGAATATTCGTTGAGCGCATTGCGTTATCAACTTGTCAGAATCAATCTTTACAGAGTAAGTCGTTTTGTATTTTATCCGATCCCACAGATTTTTGAAATCTTCGTTGTTGATAAAGAACTCTTTCCTAAACGTTACCCGACGTGCATCATCCCGATTTTTAATGTTCATGAAGTTTCCGCTGATACGCTTCAAGATTTTCAGAATCGGCATTTTTATATAATCGAACTCTTCGGGAATAACGACCCGGTTATCACGCAAGTCTATTTTTAACTTTTCCTGTACTTTGGCGGCAAATTCTTTGCTCTTCCGATTGATAACCTCTTCTTTTACATAGCCTTTCTCTACAAAATAGTCGTACAGACGTACAGATTTTTCTTCGTTCAGATAAATCGCCTTATCATTTTCTGCACCTACTTCGATACGGGCAAAAGAGTGTTTGTGCAGGTAACCGAACTTGATTCCGGTATCTTCCTCTATCTCATTCTGCAAGGCTTTAGCAAACTCTTCATAACTTTCGTTTGCCATGACCGTCAGTGTGTTTACTTCAAAACCTTTTACCCGCTCACCCTCCTGATTGACACACAAGCGAAGTCCCCGCCCAATCTCTTGCCGTTTCTTTATCTCTTTGGTTGTTTCGTTGAGCGTACAGATTTGGAACACATTCGGATTGTCCCAACCCTCACGCAAGGCGGAGTGGGAGAAAATAAAGCGTAGTGGCGTTTCGAAGCTCAACAACCGCTCCTTATCGCGCATAATCAAATTGAAAGCATCATCGTCTTTAGCCGTTTTCCCGGAGGTGTCTACAAAACGTTCGAACTTATCTCTCCTGTTTGATGCTTTACTTTGCTTATCCACGGAGAAATAACCATCGTGAATTTGGCTTACCTCCACATCCCGGTCTTTCAGCTCCTTGAACAAGGATCGATATTTCGCTTTCTGTATCAAACTGTTGTATTCCTCTTCGAAGATGCGGGCATACTTGCCGTTTTGGCGGTTTCCCTCCGCATCGTACTCCCGGTAGTTTGCCACCTTGTCGATAAAGAACAGGCTCAGCACTTTTATTCCTTGCGGATTGAGCACTATTTCTTTGTCAAGATGCGCCTCGATGGTCATGCGTATTTGCTCTCGCTTCAGCAGGTCGTCACTCAAACTCCCCGAGACAACGCCTTGTTCTATAATCTGATCATTGCTTGTAAACGACATATTCCAGCGTTCGTTTTCGTACCAAATATCTTCCACGATATACCCTTCGTATTGTTCACGCCGGGTTATATCAAATAGATCCTGACCTTGTTTTACCCACGCTTTCTTGCGGTCAACTTTTCCTTTGTTTTGAAAGTCCAATTCCACTTGCGCTTTAATACCGGCTTTGTTATCCACTTTCACCAAGTCAATATATGCATCATTTTGGAAACCTTCCACAGTGGCAGTCGCCACTTCAATCTGTTTGACCAATTTCAATTCGTAAGCATCTACCGAGTCGAGCTTATACATCATGTTGTAGGGCGTGCGGTGTGTGGCAGAATAACGCAAACAGCAGAGCGGATTGAGCGCAGCGATAGCTTCTTTGGCTTTGTCGGTATTATCCACACTTTGCGGTTCGTCGATAATCACTATCGGATTCGTTTCTTTAATCAGGTCGATGGGTTTGTAGCCCAACTTATCGTTGTAACGGTGGATAATGTTTGACTTGCTGTTTTCATCTTCACTTTCAAAACTTTTGCGGAATGCATCGATGTTGATCACCATAATTTGAATACTGTCACCCGTGGCAAACGACCGTACTTGCTCCAATTTGGCAGCATCGTACACAAAATAATCGTACACCACATTCTCGTATTCGCCTTTGAAGTGTTCTTTGGTGATCTGTAAGGATTTGTATGTACCCTCTTTGATGGCGATGCTCGGCACTACAATGATAAATTTGGTAAAACCGTAACGCTTATTGAGTTCAAAGATCGTTTTCAGATAGACGTAGGTTTTACCTGTACCGGTCTCCATTTCTACAGAGAAGTTCATTCCCTCTTTCTTGAAACTCTCGGTCGTCGATTGCGGCACGCCGTTGCGCAATTGGATACGCTGCATATTGGCAAGCATATCCTCCTCGATCATCTTTATGGAGTTTCCGATACCGATGGTCGCACGTTGAAATAGCAAACTTTCTTCGCCCTTGATGGGCGTGATAGAGAAGTTGCTTTGGAAAATCTCTTCGCCTTCAAAGATGTCGCAGATACTATTTACTGCGTCGTCCTGATATTCGAGGTGACTCTCGAATTTTAATGTCATATTTTTAGCCATACTGCGTCCTCTTTTTAAACGGTTGCCACATTCGTAATGCCGTGCTGTTTCAGGATCAGCAGCGTATTGGTTTTCACTTCGTCCGAACCATTAAATCCGGCTTCTTTGAATACCACCCGACAATTGGCATCTACACCTTCGGGGCTAACTGCTTTGTAGAGTTTTCCGATGCCTTCGGCAACTGTTGTGGATAGGTTATCTGCCAAGCAAACTATCAACGACCCGGCTCCCATTTCGTAGACTGTTTTTCCATCTATGGTGTGACGATTAATCTTTTCGGTCAGTTCTATGCCGTACTTGATCAATATCTCGTATAACAGATCGTCTTCGCTTCTATCCGTTTTGATATTGAACAGAGAGTTATTAAGCGCTGTTTCCAGATTATCGGGATTGCTATCCCAAGCATTGATATTGGAACTGTCGAGTTTGAAGACTTTAAAACCGGTATCGAGTTTCTTTGGTTCTTCAGTGAACAACCCTTCTTTCTCGACTTTCGCTTTTTGTTCTTCGAGTATCTTTTTACCGGCACGGCGAATGCGTTCTTTGGCTATTTCGGGAATGGTGGCATAACCAGCTTTCCGAGCTTCGCTCTCTTCGGGTGTTGGTTCGGGTATTTGTACACAGATGTATTTGCGGTTGCCTCCGTCTTCGGCATTGAGTTGCATCACCGCATGGGCGGTAGTGGCGGAGCCGGAGAAGAAGTCGAGAATGAGAGAGTCTTTCGCTGAACCTATATTTAAAAGATATTTTAGTAAGCTTATAGGTTTAGGAAAATCAAACAATCGTTGCTCTAATAATGCTTCAACTTCTAAACTCGCTCGTTGATTTGTTCCATATTCGATTCCCCAAAAATCATTGGGTATTTGTCCTTGACTTTCGGAAAGATAAATTTTCCCATAAGGCTGTTCGTCTCCTCCGCTTGTCCAGTAGATTCCATCTTCGGCATCAAGTTTTTGAAAATCTTCTTTTTTAATCATCCAAGGTCCATTAAGAATATTACCACTTTTTGTTTTTACTTCAAAATAATGACGACCTCGAGTTTTGTGAAATAAAATATCTCTACGGAACAAGCCTTTTTTGTCTTCATAACGATATTCATTCTTTGCCTTTTCAGATAATGGTAACTTTCCAACAGATACATTACTACCTGATTTAGCATAACAAGCAATATATTCTTTTACTTTTGCTATGTTTCCAATATTAGATTGATTGTCTGTCCTTCTCCAAGCGATCTGAAATACAAAATTCTCCTCCCCCATAATCTCATCACAAACCTTCCTCAAATTCGCTACTTCATTATCATCAATGGAGATAAATATCACCCCATCCTCTGTCAGCAGGTTGCGTGCCAATTTCAACCGTGGATACATCATATTGAGCCAGTTGGAGTGGTAGCGTCCGTCGCTTTCGGTATTGGTAGATAGTTTCTTGTCCTGCCCCGTTAGCTCGAGGTAGTTTTTCATATTATCCTTGTAGTTGTCTTTATATACAAAGTCTTTTCCTGTATTGTAGGGCGGATCGATGTAAATCATCTTTACACGGCTGTGGTAGCTCTTTTGCAGCAGCTTTAACACCTCCAGGTTGTCGCCTTCAATGTAGAGATTGTCGGTCGTATCCCAATCCACGCTCTCTTCGGGGCAAGGGCGCAGTGTGCCGGTGCTTCGCTTTTGTGCTTCACGGCGTGCGTTGGCTTTGCCGGCCCAATTGAGTGCAAAACGCTCTTCGGCTGTATCAGCATAATTACCCAACAAGTCGTTGAGGGCTTCAAAATCGACCTTTCCCTCTTTGATAACTTCGGGGAAAATCTGTTTGAGTTGTTCCAGATTTTGTGCAACCAAGTCGGCACTTTTGCTCTCGGCTTGCGGTATGTTTGTCTTTTGCATAGCTATATCAATTGATTTTTCAATATTTTTTCTTGTTGTTGTAACTCTTTCAGTTTTGTTGTCAGCTTTAAACGGAGGTTGAATTGCGTTTCCGCTTTTACTTCAGCGGTTATTCGTTTTTGTTCCATGCGGTTGGTATTTAACTGTTCCAGCAAGACACGGTATTGCTCTGTTTTCTGCCTGTCGCTTTCGAGATAGATACCTGCCTCGTCGGAAACTGCCAGCATCAACAGGCGGTTTGCCAAGGCTTCGAATAGTTCTTTCAGTGAATTACAGCGGATGCGTGTTATATCTAACGAAGGCAACCAAGCACGGATAATGCTATCGTCGCCTTCAGGTACAAAGAAACGGGTTATTTGATGTTCTTCCATCACCCGCCTTGTTTTATCCGCCTGATTGATTCGTTTTACGCACCAATTCACACAAAAACTTTCGCCACAATGAATCACTAAAAACATCGGAGCAGGAAAGGCTTTCTGTACCATGGTAGCTACCGGCATCGCTTTAGCCGGATTCTTGATACTTGCTTCGGCAATGGTGATTTGGTCGTAAGCCTGTTCATCATCCATGTATGCAGCCAATCCAATGGTGCGGGTCTGCAATAAACCTTTCATCGTGAGCTTTTCTATCTCTTCACGCAACAATCGTTTTTCCCCGGAAGACAAAGGCGCTTTCTCGGCAAAAAGTTTTTTGCTGATAGGCGTATTGATTAATGCCCCGGACGGTATGTTGAAGTACTCTATCATTATAGGTTGATTTTTCTTATCCTGCCGGTAAGCTCTTCCATCCTCTCGATAATTTTATCGAATGTTTTTTTCTCTTTATCATAAATGAAACTCTCTTTCATGTTTTCGTAATCTTTTCTCCAACTCCCCATCAAGTGGTCGGGAGGACAAATCCGGATCTGAACAGGTTCGTGTGTTGTATAGTCAACATCCTTTATGCTGTTGAACTTTTGACGATGACTGACAACGGCTTTGTATAAGTCCGTATCTTGCAACGCTGATTGAGCGAAAGAGCTATCCATCATCTTTTCCAAATCGTATAAATGTCTTGACATCCTATCCGTGCGTGGATTTTCCTTTTGATACTCCTCGTGCAACAAGAATATTTTTTCCAAAAAGGTACGTTCCGGTAATACGGACTTAAAAAGTGACTTTATTTCGCTATCAATTTCAGGAAACCGGGAATGGATAAGCGTTGCAATTTCTCGATTTTCAAACGGCTCGTCAAGAGACATGGCACTGAACTCAATCTTGACAACCGGAAGGAGGTAATCTATTTTAGTCGGAAGAATACTTTTGTATTTTACTTCTACTAAAGTTACCATATCGCTACTGTTTTTTGTAACAAGCTCAATTTTATAACCTGTTATTCCTTCTGAAGAAAGTATACCATCTAACTCGGGGAGCAACTTCTCTTCTATGTAATGGAAAGCTTCTCGGCGAATTTTTGTTCGTTGCTGATTGGTTTCTTCAGGTAGATCGAAAAACGAACGACTTATAGTCAAATCTATATCTTCACTGAAGCGACTAATCAATCCCCACGCTTTACTGAGGGAAGTTCCGCCCTTGAATTGCAGAAAATCCGCCCACGAAGATTTTGACAATGCTGCCAAAATGGCCGTTACCCACCAATCCTTTTCAATTGCCTGTTCTGCTGAAATTTTTCTGGCCACTGCTGTTTGTTGTAGCAAAACCATTTTTTCATCTTCGCTATAATTCAGCCAAATACTCATTCTGTTACTGTTTTTATGATTGGTAATAGCAATTCTTTCATCCATACCGGCGACAGGTATAAATCGTGCATCATTGTTGCTCGCTCTTCGGCATCACTCTCCGAAAGAAGCTTACTTATTTTGTCCTTTATTTCGTCCGTTACCTGATTTTCTCCAAGTTCTTTTAGTGCAATAATTATCAATGGCAGAAGCTTACCCTTGAATTGAAAGTTTTTCTGAACAACATTTTTGAAAATAATATTTCTTTCGCCAACTTGCACTTTTCGCTTAGCTCCGTTGGTAATATATACGGCGTTCATCGGTACTTGAGTAGAAAAGCCCAAAATATTTAAGGCAGTATCACCGGTTGGCATAATCTGAGCCCTGTCTCGTTCGGCTATTTTGTGGGCAATTTGGTCAATCGTAGGGTGCAGAACACCAAATTGCGTTTTTATGGGATTCATATAGATGCCGGTTGCCACACGAACAATGATGCCTTCATTTTGCAGACGGGATAACGTTCGGGTAACAAGGCTATCATTATTTAAATCTTCAAAATCACGCACAGTGAACAAGTCGCCTTTCTTAAAGCGAGTTACTCGATCTCTAACTTTTTGTGAAATATTCTCTTCCATTATTAAACCCCAATAATATTGTCCGAAATATTCGGTAGATTTCGGACAAAGATAAAGAATTATTTCCGCTTGACAACAACAAATGCCACAATATCAAAATCGCTTTGTGAGGTAACCCCTTCGGCATTGAGCGAAACTAATTCTGTAGAGAAAAACGAAGCAGCACCTACCTCTTGCGATTTACCGATAACGCTCTCAATGGCTAACTGAAAAGCGGACGAATAGGCTTTCATATTGGCATAGTTCTTTGTCTCTCTTTTCAGTTGTTGCGCTAACTCTGCCAGCACTTCCGTTTTGCCCTGACACAGTTTTTTCAGGTAATCCAGACAACGTTTTCCCTGCATATAGCCTAAAACCGTTTCTCCATCTTCGCCCATATACACCAAATAATAGGGAGCCAACAGACTTTGGCCTTTTTGTTGTACAGAGCTACGCATACAGAAAATAGTGCCGGGCGGTATATCTTCATCGTCTATTTCGACCACGGTATGGACGCCCAACGGAATATCCTGCAAATCGGCAAGGTGGTTTTTCTCGTATTCCATAATATCCATTCGGAAATCGTTCATGTTGGTGTCTGTAATGGTTATTCCTCCTTGAATGTCTTCCAAATCGAGTACTGTACTTTGGAGTTGCTCCAACTGTTTACGACGATATTCCAAATCGGTCATTTCGTCGTTTTCGTTCATCTCTATGAGATTCTCCTCTCCGGTAGCGGAAATATCGAGTAAGACCATCTTCCCTTTCACCCGGCTCTCTAAGTTGATATATTCATTCAGCTCCATATTCGGCCAGAAATTGACCAACTGGATTTGTTCATTCTTGGAGCCTAAGCGGTCGATACGACCGAAACGTTGAATGATACGCACCGGATTCCAATGAATATCATAGTTTACCAAATAGTCACAATCTTGCAGGTTTTGTCCTTCCGAAATACAATCGGTGGCAATGAGCAGGTCTATCTCTCTTTTGACATTCGGATAGGTTTTATCACGCTCTTTTGAATAAGGCGAGAAATGAGTAAGCAGTTCGTTCATCTCTTTCCTTTCTATATCAGGGAAGTTTGTTTTATTTGTCCCGCTTCCTTTTATCAAAGCGGTAAATAAGCCATATTCATCCAATATCCATTCTGACAATTCTTGATAAAGATAGGTAGCCGTATCCGCAAAAGCGGTAAAAACAATGACTTTTTTATTGTCTTCGTTGATCGGGTTTTCTATTTTGCGGGCGATGACCTCTTTCAGTCGTGTCAGTTTTTCATCACGAGCAGCCGATATGGTGGCGGCACTCTCCATTAGCTTTGTAAGTGTATCGCGGTCGTATTCTAACTCTTGTCGCCATTTTACCAAATCAATATCTTGAAGTAATACTTTTACCTTGTTGCCAATCAAATAATCACTTTCATCCTCTTCTATATCAACATTATCTATGGTAATGGATTTATCCGACAATTCGGATATATGTTCTATCTTGTATAAATTTTGATTGACTTGCTCTAATAGCGCTTTTACACTCAGATAAAAAGAATAAATGGAACTCTCCATCCGTTTCAGGTAATTCACCCGCATAAGGTCAACTAAGTTCTTTTCCCGGTCGGACTGCGTAAAAACACTTCCCGTACTCAACTGATAGTCATATTTTGCCGCATATTCCGCTTTTTTCTCCTCTTTCAGTGAAGATACGGGCGAGTAATTTGCCAGATTCAGCTTCCGAATAGCATTGTTGATGTTACGTAACGAAGGAAACAGTTGTTCACTGTCGATATCGGTTTTTTCGTTTATCGGTCTCAGACGGGTCGGAAACCTTCCCACATCCGCCGAATCGTAATATTTCACGATATGCTTGCGTGAACGGGCGATAGTAAGCATGTCCAATAGTTTGAAATAACGATTATCCAACCGGTCGAACAACTCGTTTATATTCCGATCCGAATATTTTGCCCAATCGGAAAACTGCCGCTGCGCCAGCTTCATTACGTTGGATATATTATCTATGCCCTCTTCTTCGAATACGCTGTCGTCGCCTTCCGTGATAAACGATATTTGGTTTTTGAGATCATTCATCCGGTTGTTCACCGGTGTCGCCGAAAGCATCAACAGTTTTGTTTTTACACCCTTTTTGATGACTTCATTCATCATTCGGGCATAACGGGTCATTTCGCCTTTAGAGGGATAATTATTCCGGAAATTGTGTGATTCGTCAATGACCACCAAGTCGTAGTTTGCCCAATTGATAGCGGCAAGGTCTATATCGCCCGACTTTCCACGAAGACGGGTTAAGTCGGTGTGACATAATACATCGTAGTTGAAACGGTCGTTGATAAGAATGTTGCGTTTGTCATTCTGTGTATAAACCGTCCAGTTGTCGCGCAATTTTTTGGGACAAAGAACAAGCACCCGGTCGTTTCGCAATTCATAATATTTGATAACGGCAAGTGCCTCAAAGGTTTTACCCAGCCCCACACTATCAGCTATGATACAACCGCCATACTTCTCTATCTTCTCAATGGCTCCCATTACTCCATCTTGCTGAAATTTGTAGAGCTTTTTCCAAATCTCCTTTTCCTTAAAGCCGGTCTTGGATTTAAAGATCTTATCGTCGGCAAAGTCAACGATAGAGTAGTGGAACAGATGGTGCAATATCATGTAATAGACTGAATCGGGAGAATAATCCCTATATCCCTTTTTCAGTTCTTCAATAGCCAATTTTGTGATCTCCTTAGTCAGGGTTGAGTCCGTCCAAGTCTGATCATATATCTGTTTGAGTTGGACAACTTCATTATTCCCGTCTTGTAAAATATGTTGCTGCGGATTTTTAGCGCCGATAAAACCTAAGGTGTCTGCACTGAAATCTGCCATCCCTGAATGAATCACACAACCTTCATTCTCTTTTTCAACAAAAATCAACTTAAATCCAAAAGCATTGGGAACTTTAAGCGCACGGATGCGGCTTCTTTCAAGGATACGGCTGCACTCTTCGGCTGCCGTTCTCAACAGCAGTTGTCTTTTAAGCTCTCCCTCCTCAGTCGCACCCCAAAATGAATTATCCATCGCAATGGAGACTCCATTTGCTTTATTTGTTTGCGGATTGGTCAAAAGTAAAATGTTTAGCCCCTTGACATGTTTCATCTTTTCACGCAAAAGATAAAAAGCATAGATGCTGAACATCCCGGTACTAATAGAGACAATCGTGCTATTGTCTATTCTCTGTGATAATTCATTCTCGACCGTCCGGCCTTGCTTGTTATCTAATATCTTCATGCTTCGGCAGGTATTACTCTTTAGTCGTATTAAATAACACTCTCACATCCACATCCAATGCTTCCGCTATAAGCCCGAACACCTCTACCGAGGGCTGCGCTTTGTTAGAACACCATCGGGATATGGTTGTTTCATTTTTAGCTATTCTCTCCGCAAGCCAGCGATTGGTTTTGCCTTTTTCAGCTAAAACGACCTTAATTCTATTTGTGACTTTTCTCTCTGACATACTTGTCTTATTTAGTCAAACATTTGATGTTATTAGATGCAAATATAGCGTTTTTATTTAAACTAAATCGTATAACATTCAATTTATCATACAATCATAGGACAAGGCTGCATTAGTGCAAGGTGCAAGTATCTATATATAGATAAACTTGCACCTTGCACCAATATTAAGATATTGTGATTCAGAATAGTTGTTGATTCAAAAATAAGTTGTAACTTTGAACCTGAGTTTTATGCAGACAAATTGCGGACAATAGTAGCCAGAACTGCCAAAATAAAGAGCAGAAATGGGAACTAACCTAATTTGTACCCCATAGAGATCTTTGAGAAGATAATTCACTGAATATTAACGGTCTGATGTATTAAGTTCATAATCCGTCCGGACCGCCAACGGAAAGGTCTTGATAATGTAAATTATCAAGACCTTTTTTCTTTTTATGCACAATCGCATTTCTTATTTTGGATCAACCCCAAGAATCCACTCCATCTACTTTCAATTTTACACATTAACTTTCTCTACGAAACTTGAATTTGCAAAAATGAACTGTCATCTGTCATTTTATGTGCCGAAACCCTTTGTGTACCTGTGTTTCGGGTATGACAGATGTCTTGTGACAGATACAGATCATCTGTCATCCATCATTAATTTCAAGGCGGATTTTGGGGAAATGCCTGGAGTTTCTGTATAACGATGGACGATTAGACTACTTTATCAGTTTAATACTTCATAAAGTGCCTGCACAAATAGGCAGTAGTAGTCCGCTTCTAACGATGAAGTATCTGTAACACGTATACAAACTATTCCAAAGACTTAAGGCAACTATTCGTTTGACAGCTGTTCAACGCAAAGTCAACAATTGTATACCTTGCGTTCAACATATGTCAAACGCAAAGTACACAATTGTCAAACGAATAGTTGTTCGTACTCAAAAAATTAGAATCCCTAAGGATACGCACTAGTAGATAGAGAGGTTGAGGTTAGCTTTCCGCTAGCCGCGATATTCGGAATCATTATTAAAATAACAAAAAACGTCCGGTTAAAGCGAATGTTTTTGTAATTTTGGATTTCAACAACCAAGCAAAATAGAAACGAATATGAAAGTATCAATTGAAATAAGCTATTACCCACTTTTGGAAGATTATAAACCTACCATCAAGAAATTTATTGCAGCATTGGAAGCTAATCCGGCTATTACTGTAAAACCGAACAGCATGTCCACCCATATTTTTGGAGAATTCGACCAAACCATGTCGGCCGTAACCCAATGTATAAAGGATGCCTTCGAAGTGCCCAGCAGTATATTTGTACTTAAGGTAATGAATCTGGACCGGAATAAATAAAATGTCTTCTCCCAAAATAGAAAGAGAAAAGAGGACGGCCGAGTTGATGATACGGCTGTATTGCCGTAAAAAGGAAAAGAACCAAGAGCTTTGCGATTCATGCAAAGCCTTGATGGAATATGCCTTTGCCCGGCTGGACAGATGCCCATTCGGCGAAAATAAAACGGCTTGTAAACAGTGTACGGTACATTGTTACAAGCCGCAAATGCGCGAAAAGATGAAACAGGTGATGCGTTATGCCGGTCCCCGGATGTTACTCTACTCTCCCGGAGCAGCATTAAGGCATATGATAGAGTCATTGTTCTCAAAATAATGAAGCCCCAAAGTGTATTTAGTACACCCCGGGGCTTTTATTTGGATTGTGATGCATCATTTTTTTAGAAAGCAAGTCTTAAGGACAATGCTGCTTCCGTCGATCTTGCAATCTACTTCTTCCGGATTTTCTGTAAGTCGTATGCTTTTCACTTTGGTTCCACGCTTGATAACCATGGACGAACCTTTTACTTTTAAATCTTTGATAACCGTAACCGAGTCGCCATCCTCCAAAAGGGCGCCGTTGCTGTCTTTTGCAACTTCAACGTGTTCCTGCACATCATTTTCAGACCATTCATAACTACAATCCGGACAAACATTGGTTGTGCCATCAAAATAGGTGTTGTCCATGTTGCACTTCGGACAGTTGGAAATTTCACTCATAATTCTAATTTTAAAATGAGCGGCAAAGATAGGGATATTACTTCTTACCTTTTAGGTAAAATGAGGCATAGTGTTAATTCTTTTTAATTATCTTCGCTGCCAGTTTACATTTTAAGGTTTCGAACATCTATATATGTATAAGAACAATATGATTTATTTCTTTTATTCACATAATACAAAAGAGATATGAAAAAGTTTAAGACAATTGCAATAATCGCTGTATTTACATTTATTGTATCAGGATTTACAGCGTGTATGTCGCCATATTATACAACAGACGAACAGGTGGTTTATGATAATCCAGACTGGGCGCCTCCTTATTATAGTGGCGTAAGGTATTATTATATTCCCGATATTGAGGTTTATTATGATCTGGGTGAACGAGTGTTTATTTACCTCGATAATGGTTATTGGCGTTACTCACGTATTCTTCCGGGAATGTATGCCGGATTTAACCTGCGTGATTGTTATTCCATCGCCTTGAATGTAAGGGTGTATGAGCCTTGGAAACATCATCAGTATTATGTATCCAACTATCCACGTTATTACTATAGAGATTATTACGACAGAAGTAATATTCCTTACGTAAGAGGATATAACGAAAATACGAGAAGTGCGTTTTTCTGGAAGAACAACGAACGTAATCGTGCCCGCGATTGGAACGACGAAAGCATACGTAACGGCCGTGAGTTTAAATATTCGAAAGAGGATAAGGCCCGACAGATTAAACCTACTCAGCCCGCAAGATCTTCCAGATCGGCAGGTAATTCCAATTCGAATGTGAATCGTCAGCAAGACAATCGGAACGGGAATGCGAATGTAACAAATCCACGTCCGTCCGGAAACGTAAACGACCGTTCAACAACGCCCAACCGCTCAAGCAGAAGTGGTAACAATACAATTGAACGTAATAATGCTACGGATCGTTCCAATGTAGGAGGTGCAAGCGAAACGAATCGTTCCAATTCAAACAACCGGAGCAATAACGATGATCGTTCAGGTTCTGTAAACAGATCTAATGAGAATCAGAACAGACAAAATAATGCTTCGGAAGCTGTTAAGGATTCGCAACATACCAATTATTACGGACGTCAGATTGGTCAGCCTGTAAAGGTGGAACGTCAGATGAGGAAAGAAGAACAGAACGTTACCCGGAGCGAATCAAACAACAGTAGTCGCAGTTCACGCAGCAGTGTAAGTAACAGTTCTCGTAGTAATACAGAAACGAAAAGCACCGAAAGCAAAACTTCTACGGAAACAAAACGTACAGAAGTAAGACGCAGATAATAAAGAAGGGCGCTATATTTCCTTCTCGTAATAACAAAAAGGGTAAGTCAAGATTTTGACTACCCTTTTTTATTCCCCAAAAAGGGATGTAGTAATTTGTTTTTATCTTTTATGATGTTAGTTTGCCTATTTAGCTTCAAAAAACTTTGTTATTAGTCGGAATTCGTTGAATTATTAATTAGCTATATTTGTGTTTTATTAATTAATAATAACTGAATAAGTTTGCACTATAATATAAAAAACTCGTTCTTCGCTAACATAAGGATTATGTAAAATGTTAATCATTAAACACTTAATTTTCTAACAATGAGAAAAAGTATATTATGTGTAATTTTAGGATGTTTCTTTAGTATTTTATGCCACGGCCAAGTTTCGTTTGGAGTTAATGCATCTATAACTTCATCAACCCTTTCTGAAAATTTTGCTAATAGTAAAACAGGTATACAGATTGGTGTGCTATGCAATTACGAGTTAAATGAAGACTTAACTCTTTTAAGCGGACTGGGATACGTGGTTAAAGGTGTTAACGGATTGTGGAGCGACTTGAACTATTCTCAGCAGTTGAAAATGTTCGATGTCCAACTATCATATCTGGAACTTCCACTATCCATAGGATATAAAATTCCTATTGGGAACAATATCAGGCTAATTCCTAATGTAGGTATTTTTCTTTCGTATGGTTTACATGGTCATAGTGAGATTAAATCCATAAATTTTGAAGCAGAAGAGGTATTTCGGTTTGCAGATAACAGCTGGAATCCATTTAAAGACGAAAAGTTTAATGATTGGGCGCAAACGACTGTAACAGCCTTCGAAAGTTGGGATTATGGAGTACGTTCCGGATTAAATATTGAAGCCGGTAATATTATTTGCCACGGAGCATATGATTTAGGATTCAATAAGGTGTGGAATGGTTATGGAAAAATGGGCAATGCCTTAAAAAGCCGAAGTCTTATAATCGGAATTGGCTATAAGTTCTAAATAAGGTGCCTTAATTTTGATAGCTATGATATAAAGTAAGGTTGCAAGAAAGATGGATTACACATCCAGAATCTTGCAACCTTAATTATTATAAAACATTCTCAATTAATAGTAAAGCTTTAAATGCAATTTGCCAGATACATACATGCTAATTTGAAAACCGAACTATCCCAATATTATTTTTGTCAAATTCGATGTAAGTAGTATTATCCTTCATAATTTGAAATCCAGTTTTTCCGTAAAATGCTGAACTTGAATATGGTTTTAGAATATAATTACCTACATTTAATGGAATTTCGATATCAACTCTGTTATCCATAGACACTTCGTATATCGGAGTGGTTTCATTATCAATGGAATAGACCGAAAGTATAATATCTGGATGTTTATTAGTAAATGAAATGTTCACACGTCCATTTTGTTTTAAGTCATCTTCTTTCAAACAACTAAAACAGATAGAAAAAAAGAGAAAAAATAATAAAACTTTTACTGCGCTTAGATTAAAAAATAATTTTGTTTTCATAATTATCCATATTTTTGTTAGTTGGTTATAGTAATTTGATAGTTCCAAATATACGAAATAATTAATGATAATTAATTTGTATTGTATATATTTGCAGCAACATGATATTTATCATTGAATCGTATACGTATTTAATACCAATTAATAATTATCTTAACATTGTGCTATGAAAAAGAAATTAATTACTACTTTACTATTGCTTTTAGTTTGTTTGTCTGGATATAGCCAAATATCATGGAATGCAAAAGCCGGAGTAAATATTAGCAATACTATTAACTCAGGCGACGTGGACTTTAAGCCCGGTTACCAGTTTGGTGTTGGAATGGACTATTATTTCAATGACCATTGGGGAATTCAACCTTCACTCATGCTGATATCCAAAGGCTATAAAATTAAAGGAGATTATCCTCCTTTTATAAATAAATCCGAGCAGCTGAAATCGTATGATATTACTGACAATAAAGTATATGTTGAATTACCCCTGTTGCTGACTTACAGATTTAATGTTTCAGGGAAATATAAACTTATATTTAGTGGAGGTGGGTATGTTGGTTATGGAATTGCCGGAAAGACAAAAAATACTGCAACTCTATTGAATGGATCAATAAGAAAGGAAAAGATGGACTCATTTTCTGAGGGTGTAGAAAAGTTTGATACAGGTCTTGCTGCCGGAGCAACTTTAGAATATAAGGAGAAATATTCTATCGGCATAAGCAGTGATTTCGGACTACAATCTACCCAGTCAACGTTTAAGAACCGGACTTACGGTCTGACTTTTGGCTACAGATTCTAAATAAATTCCTGTATTGTTGAAATTTATGCAGGTGTAGAATAGTTATTTTCTGTTGTATTTTGATACCTTGGGAAATATATTTCGTTATGGTTATTGCACGTTACTCTTCTTTTGAAGTATTATTTACTACATAATCGACCCTTTCTGGTTAACTTATCTTTGCGTTTAAAGTGTTAAGAGTTAATAATGATGAATATTGTATATAATAATTAAAAAATTAAAGATAATCAATTTATATTTTATAGATTTGTGACGATATATATATATACGTGCACGCTAACTTATTTATCACTGGAAAATGCAATATAAAGCACAGACCTTTTATCAATGAATTTATGTATTATTAATCCCTATTTAAAAATGAAAAAAAGCATTGTTTATCAAATTAAATTTTTTATTACTCTATTTTTGTTAACTCTTTTTTCTTGTAACAATGAATCTGATATTATAGATTCAAAGGAACAACAAATTAAGGATTACGAATTAGTATCATTAAAAGATTATTCAACTCTGACCAAAACCTTTAAATCTCAAGATAAGCAAGACCCGTTTATTCTTAAATTTAAAGATGAAGCTTCGTTTGAAAGGACCCTGAAACAACTTCAACAAATGACTTATGAGGAAAGAATACTGTGGATGCAAAATCTGGAAGGGTTTAATTCACTTCAAGATGTTTTTGAACAAGCATTGTCAGACTTTGACAATGTAGATGAAACGGAATCTTCATATATGGCTTTTAAACAAAAATATGAACAATACTTATATTTTCCTATGTATAAGGAGGATATGGGCTTCTATTTGCCGACAATAGAAGAGGAAAAAGCGATTCTCGCAAATTTAAATGGCTTAGTTATTGTTGGGGAAGAAATAAGAAATTTAAAAAATATTTTTAACTATTCGGATCTTCAAACAACAGGAAAAGCATATTATGATTTAAATAATTCGATGAATTTAAAGGCCATTGCATTGGTTAATTCAAGCACCGTTTCTGATTTTATTGGTGATGAAGTTGATTCAGGATGGTTTTATGATTCTGATGGAGATAGAAAATTGAGGTTTAAATTTGGGCGTAAAAGTAATAAACAAAATATAAATCCAATTCCTCCTTCTACGTCTGGGTTTAATTTCAGAATGTATTTAAAGCTAGAAATTTCTTTCAGAAAAAAAACTTGGCTTGGATGGGCAAATTACAAGAGTGAAACAAATACTAATATGAAGTTTTTTATTGAAGGTAGAGAATTTACATATAATTTTCATAAAAAAGCAGATTCATCACATGATTGGCTTGATAGTAATCCACTCCCTTGGGGAATAACAGGTAATTATGATAATGGAAAGCCGATTTATATTACTCCTCCTATTAGCGCTGAGTTTAGAACTGAATTTAGAGCTTTTGATGGAACACCAGTCATCGTATGGACTTGTTATCTGCCTGAAGCAACTTTTGTTGAATTTTAGCAGGAATAGGCATTAGACAATAATTATAATTTTATATTTTGAACAATGAAAAAGAAATTAATTACTACTTTACTATTGCTTTTAGTTTGTTTGTCTGGATATAGCCAAATATCATGGAATGCAAAAGCCGGAATAAATATCAGCAATATTATTAACTGGGGGGATGTGGACTTCAAACCCGGATATCAGGTTGGTGTTGGAATGGATTATTATTTCAATGACCATTGGGGGGTTCAACCTTCACTCTTACTAATATCTAAGGGCTATAAAGATAAAGGAGATTATTATTTCCCTCCTTTTATGGAAAACTCAGAGAAGCTGAAGTCGTACAATATTACAGACAATAAAGTATATGTTGAATTACCTCTGCTGCTGACTTACAGATTTAATGTTTCAGAGAAATTAAAACTTATCTTCAGTGGCGGAGGGTATATTGCTTACGGCATTACTGGGAAGTTCAAAAATACGAATACACTACTGGATGGATCAAAGAGAAAGGATAAGGTGGATTCATTTTCTGCCGGAGTAGAAAAATTTGATACTGGTCTTGCTGCCGGAGCAGCTTTGGAATACAATGACAAATATTCTATCGGTCTCTCCAGTGATTTTGGCCTAAAATCAACTCAAGCAAGATTTAAGAACCGGACCTATGGTTTGAGTTTCGGCTACAGATTCTAAATAAATTCCTGTTTAATTGATATTTGGATTAGCATTAAAAAGATGTTCCCCGTTGTATATTGATACGACGGGGAATGTTTTTTATGTGATTAATATGAACAAGTGTTCAAAACTATTTTTATCTTTGCTGCCATAAAAGACCTTCATTTATCTGTGGAGGAACAATTTTATAGTATTATTTAAACGTAGCAAGTATGAAAATAGCAGTGCCGGTAAAGGATAATAACCAGATAGATGCGCACTTTGGACATTGTGCTTTTTATCAGATTTATGAGATTTCGTCTAATCAGGTTGTCTCTGTAACAAAGATGGATTCACCACAAGGTTGTGGATGTAAGTCGAATATCGCCGAGGTGTTTGAGCGGGAGGGGGTTAAGCTAATGATTGCCGGAGGTATAGGCGATGGCGCTATCCAAAAACTGAATACGCATGGAATTTCTGTTGTCCGCAATTGTACAGGTGATGTAACCGAATTGGTTACCCGGTATCTGGATGGCGACTTGAAGGATGGTGGTCATACTTGCGATGCACATGCGGAGGGGCATACTTGCAATCATTAATCATAATTTATCTATGAGTTTAAAATATATGGAATATAAGGAGGCGAATATCCTGTTTCTGAAAGAGAATCTGAAGGAGGAAGGTGTCGAGGTGCTGCCTTGCGGGGTACAATATAAAGTGTTGGTAAAGGGTAAAGGAACAATCCCTACCGCCAAAAGCATGGTGCAGGTACATTATAAGGGTACCTTAATTAACGGTAAGGAGTTTGATAACTCTTTTAAAAGAAACAGACCGGAATCTTTCCGTGTAAATGAGGTGATAAAGGGTTGGCAGGAGGCTCTTAAAGTGATGCCTGCCGGTTCTCGCTGGATACTTTATATTCCCTGCGAACTGGGGTATGGATCCATGCCGGATCCAATTATCAAACCCTATTCTACCCTTATTTTTGAAGTAGAGTTGCTAGCCGTTAAATAGTAGGCAGTTATTAAATGGATGTTTAAAGGTGGGATGCCAGAATTTGCTTAAGTGCATCCACCCAAGGATCGGAGTCATTCAGACTCTCCACCAAAGTGAGCTGTTCTCCTCCGGCAGCCATGAATTCTTTTTTGTATTCGTGTCCGATCTCGTCGGTTGTTTCAAGACAGTCGGCCGTAAATGAGGGAGCTACCACAAGCAGACGTTTTACTCCTTTTTGGGCAAGCATGTTCAATGTTTTATCGGTAAAAGGCTGCATCCAGTTATTGGAAAGACGTGACTGAAAAGCAGTGGTAAACTTGTCGCCCTGCAGGTTTAGTTTTTCAACAAGCAGACGGGTGGTTTCGTAGCAGGCTGCCTTGTAACAGAATTGTCCGTGGGGAGGCATTGCCTTCTCGCATTCACATTGGGCGGAAGGGATGCCCGGGTGACTTTTATCATTGTGATTGTTTGGCAGTCCGTGGTAGCTGAATAGTACAAAGTCGTACGTATTTGGCTGGTATGCGGCTATACGTTGAGCAAATGCGTCCACAAAGGCCGGGTGGTTGTAAAACTGATTGATAAAATGCACGTGCGGTATGGTGTTCCATTTCCCGATCTCTTCCATTACGGCCTGCGAGGCTGTACCACTGGTTGATGAGGCATATTGGGGAAACATCGGCAATACGATTAACCGGGTGTAACCTCCTTCTTTAATGCTTTCGGCAGCCTTGCGGATAGAGGGCTCCTGATAACGCATACCCACAAACACATCGGCTTGACACTCCAGACTTTTTTGTAGTTTTTCCTGCAGTCGGATGGTATTGGTCAGCAACGGAGATCCTTCGTCGGTCCACAATCTTTGATAGAGTTTGGCCGATTTGGGCGCACGAAAGGGCACGATGATGAGGTTGACCAGTATCTTTCTTGCCAGCCAGGGCAGATCTATCACCCGCGGATCGTTCAGAAATTGAAACAGGTAGCGGCGCACAGCTTGTACGGAGGGGTTGTTGGGGGTGCCAACGTTTACGAGCAATAGGGCTGTTTTATCTTTTAGCATGATTATTCGGTTGGGATTTATGCAAAGTTACTATTTTATCCTTGCTTTTCGGTCAGGTATTTCCAGAATCTTACAGGCATGTGCTGCTTGTGAAGCCTTGGATTGATCCGTTCCTTTATGGCGATGGCTTTAAAATAGGCCTTCCAAAGATTCTGAAAAAGTTTTTCATCTTCGGCCATTAATTTATCGTTCAGAATTCCCGAAAGAAGATGCTCTTCCATCCTGTCGAAACGTACTTCCCGAACTTCCTGAAGGTCGTAGTAGCAACCGTAGGCACGCTTCAAATCGTAGATAAGCCACTTCTGATCGGCAAAACGGTCTTTAAAGTGACCAACAACCAGCGGAAGTACATTATACAGCGGTTCCATTGCCCCGAAAAAGGTGCCGTCTTCTGCTTTCTGGAATCGTATAAATTCGATCATCCGGTGTTTCTCATGACTTACTTTTCGCCATACCTTGGATACTTCCAATACATCGGGGTCGCCAAAGTTCAGCTCGATAGACGACGGGGAGTTAAATGCTTTTTTGATGTAACGAAACAACAGGAGGTCCACGTCCGCCAATTCGGAAAGCCAGCATACGGTGAGGCAATGGAGGGCGGTAGCCGAAAGTTTCTTCTGTAATCCCTTCCATACCCGTTCTACCTTCGTATCGTCTGTGCAGATGGTCACAACTTCATCGCAAAACAATGGAAGAGCTTCACCTTCGGCAAGTAGTAATTCGGGAAACGATTTGCGGGCAAAGGCATCGAATACAGCGGTAAGCAGACCGTCGAATGTTTTATCGTAAACGTAGATTACCATAACTTATTCTTCGAACTGGATCACTTGCTGACGATCGTCGGTCTTCCTGCCGGGTTTTCTGGATAATAAACTGCGCACCGAAAGGGGCGACAGCTCGTTGATGGTTCGTACGGGCAGTTCGTTACAGGTAATGAAATACTGTGCCTTTTTCATTACGATACCCATTTTCTTGAGTTGCGAAGCTCCCAATCGTCCATATCTGCGGGATACCAGAATAAGTTTAGCCGATTTTACACCTATACCGGGTACACGCAGCAGCATTTCATAGTCGGCCCGGTTGATATCTACCGGAAAGGCCTGTGGATTACGCAATGCCCAGGATAACTTGGGGTCTACTTCCAGATCCAGATCCGGATAGGCATCATTTACAATCTCGTCTACCTTGAATTGATAGAACCGAAGCAACCAGTCCGCCTGATACAACCGGTTCTCGCGTACAAGGGGTGCCTGTTTAAGTACAGGTAAGCGGTTGTCGTAGGTATTTACGGGAATGTAGCCCGAATAATAGACCCTTTTCATGGACGGACGCTGGTATAAGGCCGATGAAAGTTGCAGGATGTCTTTGTCTGTTTCGGCAGTAGCTCCTACAATCATCTGGGTGCTTTGTCCGGCCGGAGCAAAACGTGGGGCGTATCTGTACTTTTTACGCTCTTCGGCGCTTTCCAAAACTCCTTGCTGGATATAGCTCATGGGTTTGAATACACTCTGGAAGTCCTTCTCGGGAGCAAGTAACTGCAGACTCTTCTCATTGGGTATTTCTATATTTACACTGAGGCGGTCGGCATACAGGCCGGCCTCGTTTACCAGTTCCCTGCTGGCCCCGGGGATACTCTTCAGGTGGATGTAGCCGTTAAAGCGATGAACCAACCTGAGGTCTTTTGCCACACGGACCAGCCGCTCCATGGTATAATCGGGATTGCGCACCACTCCGGAGCTTAGAAAAAGCCCTTCGATGTAATTACGCCGGTAGAATTCGATGGTGAGGTTTACCAGTTCGGTTACGGAGAAAGTAGCCCGCTTCAAATCGTTGCTTCTCCGGTTGATGCAGTAGGCACAATCGTAGATGCAATGGTTCGTAAGCATAATCTTAAGCAGGGAAATGCATCGGCCGTCTTCGGCAAAACTATGGCAGATACCCCATCCGGCCGCATTCCCTATCCCCCCTTTCTGGTTGGAACGGGTGGTGCCGCTTGAAGAGCAGGATACATCGTACTTGGCTGATTCTGCCAGAATTTTAAGCTTGTCAATTACACTTTCGTCCATATAGATTGATCCGGATATAAATGGTCTGTCCGTATACCTTACAAAAATAAGGATTTTTCTTCTTTCCGGATGCTTCCCCAGGGAAAATGTTGCTGCCGATACTGCCTTCCTTTAGTGAAATAATGCAAAAATACCTTCGCTAATCTAAATTTTATCTCTCTTTTTTTTATTATTTTCTTTTATGAATTGTTTATATAAGTATAGGGTTGAACATATTTAGCATCAATGGATTAAGTTTGATTAGTCATGATAGGAGCAATTACAGGCGATATCGTGGGGTCGCGGTTTGAATTTAATAATCACAAGGGAACTGATTTCGAGTTATTTGAAAAAGGGTGTGATTATACAGACGATACTATATGTACTGTTGCTGTGGCCGATTGGTTGATCAGAAGGAGGGAAGGTCCGGTTAGTCTGGCTTCTGTTATGCAAAGATGGTGCCGCCGCTTTCCGTATCCTACAGGTGCTTATGGTGCAAGTTTCTTTCGCTGGATATGGGACGAATCCCCCGAACCGTATTATAGTTTCGGAAATGGATCGGCCATGAGGGTGTCTCCTGTCGGCTGGTGTTTTGATTCCTTAAGCGAAACCATAAACATGGCTACCGAATCGGCCTGCATCACCCACAATCATCCGGAGGGTATTAAAGGTGCCCAGGCTGTGGCAGCAGCTATATACCTGGCGAGGACGGGGCGTACGAAGCAAGAAATTAAATATTATATTGAATCATCCTTTGGATACAATTTGAATCATTCTTGTAAACAATTGCGCATCTATTACCAGTTTAACGAAACCTGCCAGCATACTGTTCCGGAGGCATTGGTGGCTTTTCTGGAAAGTTCAGATTATGAAGATGCGGTTCGTCTGGCTGTATCCCTGGGTGGAGATTCCGATACACTGGCCTGTATAACAGGGGGAGTGGCCGAGGCTTTTTACGGTTTGCCGTTGCGCATAAAAATAAAAACGCTAAGTTATCTGCCCGAAAAAATAAAGAAAACTGTTGAGGTATTCTATACCGAATTTATAGAACCGAAACAGAAAGGATAAGAAATCGAAATGTTTTCTGTATTATTGATGGTTGTTTTGATTTTCTTATCTTTGTGAAAACTCAATTTGATACACCTCATATATACCTTACTATGTCTGAAATAGAAGAAGAAAATAGACTTAATGATTTGCTTGCTGTACTCAATGCCGGTTATTGGGAGGCCAATCTTACCGGTAAATCTTGTTATTTTTCGGAGTTGCTGTGTAAGATATTCCGGATGAAGAGTCCGTATATCACTTTCAGGGAACTTTCGGCTTATTTTAACGACGATTACATTGTGTTGTTTCAGAATCTGATAGCCTCGCTTCTCAACGATGAAATTCATGAGTTGTTATTACCTCCCACTTATTTTAATAAATATGTGGCTACGGGACTTAATGGGAGATTGATCCGGACCGGACTGATAAGACGGACTGTTTTGGAGGATGGTAGTGTAAAATGTTTCGGATACCTTCAGCTTATTGATAAAAGGGATGCGGAACACAGGGTGTTGAAGTTGGAGAATAAAATGAACAGTCTTATAAATCAGCTGAATTCCCTTTCGGTTTCTTTGCAGAATTTTCTGACAAAGCATGATCCGTTGGCTGTTACGGAAGATATTATGAGGAAGGTGCTTAATAACTTTAATGGAAGCCGCGTATATATTTTTCAATTTAACGAGGATGCTTCCCTGCAGAGTTGTACCCACGAAGTTGTATCAGAAGGCGTTTCGTCCGAGATAAATTGGCTCCAGAATATTCCTACCATAGATACTCGTTGGCTTTTTGAAGAATTGTCATCGGGCAGGCCGGTAATATTGAACTCGCTGGATGATATTCCTGCACAAGGAGAAGTAGAACGGAACATGCTGGAAAGTCAGGATATACGCTCCATGATGCTCGCTCCCATGTATTCTGGAAAACGTATGATCGGCTATATGGGGATTGATCTGGTGTGTGTACCCCGGAAGTGGACCAACGAAGATTATCTTTGGCTGCTGTCTTTGGCCAATATCATTGCGATCTGTACAGAATTGTATAATCAGAAAAAGCAATCGGATGAGGATAAGAAATATGCCGAAAACAACGACCGGTTAAAGTCGGCCTTCCTGGCAAATATGAGTCACGAAATACGTACACCTCTGAACTCTATTATTGGTTTTTCCGAACTTTTGGCCGAAACGGATGATGCCGAAGAGAAAAAGGAATATGCTTCCATTATCCAGAGCAGCAATAACCTGTTGCTGCAGCTTATCAATGATATAATCGATATTTCGAAGATTGAGTCCAATAGACTTGACTTTATCTATTCGGATGTGGATGTAAATGCCATTCTGAAGGAGTTGACTGCCGATCTGAAGTTAAGATTGAAAGATAAGGATATTGAAGTTTGTCTTGAATTGGGATTGCCTGATTGTACAGTCTATTCGGAAAGGAACCGGTTGATGCAGGTGATTGTTAATTTGTTATCCAATGCCGCTAAGTTTACTGAACAAGGTAAGATTACTATCGGTTATATACTCCGGGACGGAATGTTGGAATTCTTTGTTCAGGATACGGGGATGGGGATACCCAAAGATAAACAATCCCAGCTTTTCGGACGTTTTAAGAAACTGAACAGTGTGGCTCAAGGCTCCGGATTGGGTTTGTTTATATCCAAAACGGTCGTGGAGAGATTGGGAGGGACCATTCAGGCGGAATCGGAAGAGGGTGCGGGGTCTGTTTTTCGTTTCAGCATCCCGTATAAAGTGAGTAAAACATCTTCTGCTAAACGGAAAGCAACCAATCCGGTTATAGTTAAAAAGGATGTACTTTCTGATAAACCGATATTGCTGGTGGCTGAAGATACGCTTCCCAATTACAAACTTATCGAGGCGATGCTGCGCAAAGAGTATGAGTTGGTACATGCAAAAAATGGATTGGAGGCGGTTACCCTTTTTAAGGAGAAACATCCGGCATTGGTTCTTATGGATATCAAAATGCCCGAAATGGATGGGATAGAGGCATTGAAGGGTATACGGGATCTTTCGCCCGATTTTCCTGTGATTGCTGTAACTGCCTATGCCTTTGAAGAGAATATTCGTGAGATAGTGAATAATGGGTTCAATGATTACCTCATAAAGCCGATCCGTTGTTCCACGTTGAAGGAAAAATTGGATGCGATATTACACAATTAAAAATAATATATAATCGAAGCATATGAATAATTTTAGTTTTCAGAATCCTACCCGCCTGATTTTTGGCGATGGAATGATTGCCTCTTTATCAAAGGAAATACCTGCAGGAAAGAAGATTATGGTAACCTTTGGTGGTGGCAGCGTGAAAAAGAATGGTGTGTACGATCAGGTAATCAAGGCATTGGAAGGTCGGATTGTTACCGAATTCTGGGGTATTGAAGCGAATCCAACGATCGAAACCCTGCGTAAAGCTATCGCATTGGGTAAAGAGAAACAGATTGATTTCTTGCTCGCCGTTGGTGGTGGATCGGTATTGGACGGAACGAAACTGATCTCTTCGGGATTGTTGTACGACGGAGATGCCTGGGATCTGGTAAAAAAAGGGTATTATCCGGAATCGGTGCCCATGGGGACGGTGCTTACATTGCCGGCTACTGGTTCCGAGATGAACAGCGGGGCGGTTATTTCAAGGATTGAAACCCATGAAAAGTATCCGTTTTACAGCAATTATCCTGTATTTTCAATCCTGGATCCGAAGGTTACGTTTACATTACCCGATTTCCAGATTGCATGTGGTATTGCAGATACGTTTGTGCACGTAATGGAACAGTATATGACTTCGCCAGGACAGTCGCGTCTGATGGATCGCTGGGCCGAGAGTATTCTTGCCTCTCTGATTGAGATTGCCCCAAAGATTAAGGAAAATAAGACGAATTACGACCTGATGGCCGACTTTATGTTGTGTGCAACCATGGCGTTGAATGGTTTTATCTCGATGGGGGTTAACAACGACTGGGCTACCCATATGATAGGTCACGAACTTACGGCATTGCACGGTCTTACCCACGGTGCTACATTGGTGATTGTTTTACCCGGAACATTGCGTGTGCTGGCGACTAAGAAACAGGATAAGCTTCTTCAATACGGCGAACGTATCTGGGGTATAACCAGCGGAACTACCGAAGAAAGGGTTGCCCTGGCTATCAAAAAAACAGAAGATTTCTTCCGTAGTCTCGGTCTGCATACCCGGTTGAGTGAGGAGAATATCGGTGATGCGACCATAGACGAGATTACACGTAGGTTTACAGAACGGAATGTTGCCTTTGGCGAAGACCGCGATGTTACTGCCCAGGTTGCCCGCGAAATATTGATAAGCTGCAAGTAAGATATGAGAAAAGAACGGATTCATGAGTTGAACAACCGGACTTATCTGCCGGGCAGGTATGTGCTTTACCGTATGCAGGCTTCGGTCCGGATAAGAAATAATCAGGCGTTGTTTCATGCAATCCGTTTGGCAAACGAATTGAACTTGCCCCTGAAGGTCGTGTTTCGGCTGGATGCTTCCTTCCCGGAGGCAAACTACCGTCATTTCGAGTTTCTTATTCAGGGATTAAAAGATTTTGCTTCCGGGGTATCACTCCTGGGTTGTGAATTTGAAATAAGAACGGGTACGTTGGAAGAGGCTTTCTTAGAGCCTCTTTCAAATGCTGCCTGTGTTGTTACCGACAAAGGGTACCTGCGCATCCAGCGCGATTGGTCCGGATGGCTTGGCGAACATGCACCCTGTAAGGTGATTGAGGTGGAGGATAATCTGATTGTGCCTGTCGAATCTGCTTCTCATAAAGGGGAGTGGGCGGCAAGGACATTGCGTCCTAAAATTACGGATAAACTACCTTACTTCACTTCAGAGCTGGAGGATGAGATACCTGTCTTGACCTGCCGTAAAGAGGCATCACCGGAACTGTCCGCACTAAATGAACGGATTCTGACCAATACACTTGAGAAGCTGCGAAGTGATGCGTGGTTGATTCCTGTTGCGATGAAGGGGGGAGAACAAGAGGCGAACCGATTGCTGAATGTTTTTGTTAAGGATAAACTTGCCTCGTACGATAATGACCGGAACGATCCGTCGTTGGTTGCCACATCAAGGTTGAGTGCTTATTTGCACTTCGGATTTATATCGCCCGTGGAGATATGGAAGGCAGTAGAGACATATCCGGAGTCGGCTCCGTTTATTGAACAATTGGTGGTTCGCAGGGAGCTGGCTCATAATTACATCTGGTTTACAAAGAACTACGATTCCTATAATTCATTACCCGAATGGAGTCGTAAAAGTCTGGAGCTACATGAACCGGACAAGCGTCCGTTTGTTTACGACCTCAACCTGTTAGAAGAGGCTGCAACGCATGATGCTTCCTGGAATGCCGCTATGAGAGAAATGATACAGACCGGCTTTATGGAAAACACCATGCGTATGTATTGGGGGAAGAAACTGATAGAATGGTCGGCCACTCCCCAAGAGGCCTATCATCGTATGAGCTATCTGAACAACCGTTACTTTTTGGATGGTCGCGACGCCAATTCTTTTACCGGGATAGGATGGTGCTTTGGTCTGCACGATCGCCCCTGGCAGGAAAGGCCGGTATTCGGTATGGTACGGTATATGAATGAAGCCGGATTATACCGAAAATACAACATGAATGCCTACATCGGGAAGTGGAGCTGACAGCTTTGTCTGTAACATTGCTTACCTGTTATTCTTTTCGGCCCAATCGTGAAGTAAATGTATGGCTTTTGCCAGTACCCCGGCCGATCCTTTAAAATTACCGGAACCACTGGGTATATTTCCCATACCATACCACTCATAAAAGCCGTTGTTTTTAATAACCCGATTTATCATCGGATTTATTTCCTGGTATGCTTCCTCAACAAATCCGTTGAGAATCAATTGTTGGATCATCCTTCCGCCAAACCAGGTCCAGTCGCCGCCGTTCTGATAGCCATAGGGATACATTCCCTTATTTTGGAAGAATCCTTCGGGGTAGGGAGGATAGAGTGTTAGTCCGATTGTTGGAGCACCCGATGCCTTTACATTGGCCACCATGGTTGCATTGGCTGCCGCAATTTCCTCCTTTGAAAGCAATCCGGCTTCGATCGCCATGGCTGTTCCGCCGTGGTAATAAATTGAATTCTCATCGAAATCGGATGGAAAAGGCGAGTCTTTTAAGTAAATGTGTGGAATAAACTTCTGTTTCGCTTCGTCCCATAGATATTTGCGCGTATTTACCTTAATATCGTCGCGAACCTTTGCCCAGCGCTCTTTAGCTTCGGGACGGTCGGTCAGCTCAATAAAGTGATTCAACGCAATGATAAAAAAGGCATTGTCGTAAATGTCTATTGCAAGATGTGAGTTCTCGTCCAGCTCCACTCCCCAGGGATGCTCCGGCTGTACGTCTCCCCAATCTGCTGTGGTTGTACCCCAAATCAAACCGTATGTTTTGTCCAGTCGCTCGTTCATTAAAAACTCCAGGGCCATCTCCAAACGTTTCTCTACCGTCTGGCCATTAATCTGCTTTTGCAAAAAGGATTTGTTACCACTTTTATTCACGTAGCGCCAAACAGCCTGCACTAGGGATGCCTCGTGATCTGTCTCCACCGTATTCTTATGTGCGGCATAGCGAGGTTCCGTATCGGATAATCGGTATTTATATCCTCCTTTATTATTCAGATCGGCCTTATTGATGTCGATAAATCCATCCACGATATCACCCGTTTTCCCTTGAAAATGGAAGAAGGTGATCAGATTGTCCTGTATGGTACTGTCCGGCATTACCTCCATGGCTAGCTCTATAAAGGTATTGTAGTCGCGAATCCAGACCTCGCCATAGCCGTCGCCCGCATTGAAACCTCCTTTTACAACCTCTCTGGCCATCGAATCCACCTTATGCATGAGGGTGTCATTCGTAATTTGATAAGCCAATTGTTGTTCCGGCGATTTAGTTTTTGCTCCGCTGCAGCCGGCAGTCAGGCATACAAGTGCTGCGGCAAGTGATAAGAAAGTGTGCTTAATCATCGTTTATTGTGCTTTTGTAAGTTGTTTATTCTGTGGCAAATATAGAGGGTTGTCCCGTTTTGCCCATTGTGTTTTGTTCCTATTCACTTATACAATCTTACTTTTTTCTTTACTTTTGTAGGTGTGAAACGAACATGTGTACAACTTTCTACCTGTTTCGGACCTTCCATCTTAAAATGTTATTCGTATGAAAGCAATGACTGATACAGACTATATATATTCTCTGATAGCCGAAGGAGAACATCAGAAGCAGGATTTTAAATTTGAGATTTCGGATGCAAGAAAGATTGCCCGTACTTTATCGGCATTTGCCAATACGGATGGAGGAAGATTGCTTATCGGAGTTAAAGATAACGGCCGCATTGCCGGTATTCGTTCGGATGAGGAGATTTATATGATTGAAGCTGCCGCACAGATGTATTGTGTGCCGGAGGTAAAGTATTCCATGCAGGTATACAAAGTGGAAGGTCGTTCGGTCTTGCTGGTCAACGTGGATCAAACTGATAAGAAACCTGTTTATGCGAAAGACGAATCCGGTAAAGAGCTCGCTTATGTACGCGTGAAAGACGAAAATATCCTGGCTACGACCGTTCATTTGAAAGTGTGGCAACAGAGTGGAAGTCCCACAGGCGTCTTGGTAGAATTTACCCAGAAAGAGCAACTTCTGCTTGATCTGCTTGAGCAGAATGAATATATTTCTCTCAATCAATATTGTAAACAGGGAGGTATTCCCCGCAGGGCTGCCGAGAATCTGATGGCCAAATTTATCCGTTTTCAATTAATCGAACCTGTTCTGGTAAATAGAAAATTCTATTTTAAACGAACAAATGAACCTAAATAATAACGAAGAAAATCATTTTACTAATTGAAGTATATGGAGTGTAGGCTTTATTGTACCCTGCGACAGCCTGTCAAATCTGACAGGCTGTACGAAGGTAATTGATGAATAGTGTTTAATCACAGGTAGAATCAGTGTGATGCATTGCATATATATAACAAGAAAAGGGTAAAACAAGTTACAAACTTTTCGAAAAAATGAATTTTAACAGTGAATTTAAAAGCTAATTTTATGTATCGTTAATAATTTAGTGGCTTGAAATTTGGGTTTGTGAAATATTTTTTTAATTTTGTAAACTAAAATTAAAGTTTTGACTGCTTACCTATTTTATATGCTATGAAAACTGTGACTCTGATTGGTTCAGGTTTTTCCTCTTTATCCGCAGCTTGCTATATGGCAAAGAATGGATACAAGGTCACTCTGTTCGAAAAGAATGAGACGATCGGAGGGCGGGCGAGGCAGTTTACCGAAGAGGGGTTTACATTCGATATGGGACCTACTTTCTATTGGATGCCTGATCTTATAGAACGTTTTTTTAATGATTTCGGTAAAACAAGTGCCGACTATTATGAATTGATTCGGCTGGATCCCGGATATAAGATCTATTTTTCAGAGAAGGAAGCGCTATCAGTATCTGCCGATTTAACGGAGATATATGCCATGTTCGATTCCCTGGAGCCCGGAAGCAGTCGGTTTTTACGTTCTTTTTTACAGGACGCCGAGTTTAATTACCGGGTGGCAGTTGATAAAGTATTGTATAAGCCGGCTAATTCATTTTCCGAACTTATCATGCCCGATACTGTAAAACGGCTTTCTCAATTTTTTACTACGATCAGTGCGCGGGTTAAACAACATATTAAACATCCTTATTTAAGGCAATTGCTGGAATTCCCGGTAATCTTTCTGGGAGCAAAGCCAAGTAATACCCCTTTGTTCTATTGCCTTATGAATTATGCCGATATGGTGTTGGGCACCTGGCATATCAAAGGTGGTATGTTCCGTCTGGCGGATGCTATGAAGCAGGTGGCCGAAAGTCTGGGGGTGGAGATCGTGACACAAAGTCCGGTCGACAAAATTGTGGTAGAGAAGGATAAAGCAACCGGTGTTGTGGTAAAGGACACTTTTCATGCAACCGACCTGATCATATCAGGAGCCGACTACCATCATACCGAATATCTGCTGGATGAATCATTCCGCAATTATAGCGAAACCTATTGGCAAAAAAGAGTGATGGCTCCTTCGGCTTTGTTGTATTATGTAGGCTTTGACCGGAAAATAGATCAGGTGGCACACCACACCTTGTTTTTTGATACCGACTTCACGCTTCATGCGGAGAATATATACGATCGTCCCGGTTGGCCCGATAAACCGCTGTTCTATACAAGTTTCCCCAGCATAACGGATCCTCAACTGGCTCCTGAAGGTAAAGAGACGGGTATATTCCTGATTCCTATCGCCCCGGGAATTACCGATTCCGAAGAGATTCGTTCTTTTTATTTCAATCAGCTTATCGACCGGATGGAGAATATCACGGGGCAATCGCTTAAAAAGGATGTGTTATTTTATAAGTCGTATGCCGGAGCTGACTTTATGCGCGACTACAATGCATACAAGGGTAATGCCTACGGATTGGCAAATACCCTGTTGCAGACGGCTTTCCTTAAACCGTCTGTTCACAATAAACAGGTGAAGAACCTTTTCTATACCGGACAACTTACGGTTCCCGGGCCGGGTGTTCCTCCGGCTATTATTTCCGGTAAAATAGCAGCGGGAGAAGCAAGTAAATACTTTAATAAATAGAATATGGATCCACTATACAGCACATTGTCTTTCGACATAAGCCGACTGGTCACCCAAAGGTACAGCACCTCCTTCTCTTTGGGCATTACCTGTTTCGATCCTCAGATAAGAGGTCCCATTTACAGCCTGTATGGTTTTGTAAGGTTTGCCGACGAGATTGTGGATTCTTTTCATGAATACGATAAAGCAAAACTACTGGACGATTTCGAAAGGGATTTCTATAAGGCCAAAGCCGAAGGGATAAGCCTGAATCCGATATTGAACTCATTTCAGCAAACAGTTAAGAGGTATAACATAGACGATGATTTGATTCAAGCATTTATTTCAAGCATGCGGAGCGACTTACTCAGAAGCAGTTATTCGGAGAAGGAGATAAAGGATTATATCTATGGCTCGGCCGATGTAGTGGGACTAATGTGCCTGAAAATATTTGTGGATGGTAATCAATCGGAATACGAACGGCTTAAGCCCTATGCCATGCGCCTGGGGTCTGCGTTTCAGAAAATAAATTTCCTTCGGGATATCGGTCACGATATCCAGGAGCTGCATCGGATCTATTTCCCCGTTTTGAGAAATCAACCTTTAAATGAATCGACAAAGAAGGAGATTCTTGAAGAAATTGAAGAAGACTATAAGGTAGCCATGCAAGGGATAAGGCAATTGCCTAAATGCGCTTATGCCGGAGTATACACGGCTTACCTGTATTATTATACGCTGACACGAAAAATAGAGAAAACCCCGGCAAACATTTTGCTTACCAAACGCGTGAGAGTCTCAGACTATGAGAAGATCTGGCTGTTTGTTAAAGCTTTTGTTTCCACAAAATTCAATTAATTATGGTGATACTGGTCGATGAAAATGATAATCCCATAGGGACGATGCCGAAGATGGAAGCACACGAGAAGGCAATGCTTCACAGAGCTTTTTCTGTTTTTATATTGAATGCAAACGATGAAGTACTGTTGCAGCAGCGAGCCAATGATAAGTATCATTCGGCCGGACTGTGGACAAACACCTGTTGCAGTCACCCGCACCCGGGGGAAGATACCCTCGGCGCAGCCCGGCGACGGTTGAAGGAAGAGATGGGAATGGAGGCGGATCTGCAGTTTGTGTTTAAATTCATGTACAAGGCTCCCTTTGATAATCTGCTTACGGAGCATGAGATTGACCACGTATTTATTGGCAAAACCAATCAATTGCCAGTAATCAACCCCGAAGAGGTTGCTTCTTATAAATACATGAAACCGGAAGAAATAAAATTGGATATGGAGCAGAATCCCCAATCATATACCGTCTGGTTCCGTATTATCTTCAACGAATTCTATAAAGAAATTTTTACCCACAAGTTGGCTGTGTAATGAAAATCGCTGTCGTTGGCTCGGGAATCGGCGGGTTGGCTTCGGCCATTCTGCTGCAAAGAAAAGGACATCAGGTAACTGTGTACGAAAAAAACAGTTGCCCTGGAGGGAAGATGGGCCAAATCAACGTGGATGGGTACCGCTTCGATACCGGTCCGTCGCTCTTTACGCTTCCCGAACTGGTGGACGAATTATTTGAATTATGCAGCGTACAGGAAACGGAACGTCTGCCCTATGTAAGGTTGTCCAATAACTGCCGTTACTTTTACCCGGACGGAACGGAGTTCAATTTTTATCAGGACAGGGAAGCCCTCTATTCCGAAATAGAGCGGGTGTTTCCCCATGATGCCGCAGCAGTAAGAAAAAGGTTGCTTCATGCCGAAGAGGTATATAACTTAAGTGCACCGGTGTTTCTTTTCAGTGCTTTCCATAAACTGTCTAATTACCTTACAGAGCCTTACCGCCACATGGTCTTTAAGTTGCATAAGCTCGACTTCTTCCGGACTATGCACGGCGCCAATGCGAAAGACTTTACCGATCCGCGGTTGATACAGCTGTTCGACCGATATGCAACTTATAACGGCTCCAGCCCTTTCCGGGCTCCGGCCACTTTGAATATGATTGCCCACCTGGAGAATAACAAAGGGGCCTTTTTCCCGGTTAAGGGAATGTACTCCATAGCCAACAGCTTATATGATCTGGCCTTGAAACAAGGGGTGAGGTTTGAGTTCAATACCCGGGTGGAGGAGATAATCCGCAACGGTGCTGCCGTGTCGGGTATCAGAACAGCGTCAGGCATCACCTCTGTTGACGCCGTGGTGTCCGACGTTGATGTACGCTCTGTTGCAAATCACCTGTTAAAGCATCCGCTGAAAAGAATCATCAATAAAATTGAACGCTCATCGTCAGCACTCATATTCTATTGGGGGATAAACAGATCCTTTCCCCGATTGGATGTACACAATATATTGTTTAGCAGCGACTACCGGGAAGAATTCAAACACCTGTTCAAAGAGAAAAGTCTTTCGGCAGATCCAACGGTCTACCTGTTTATCAGTTCCAAAATTGTACCGGACGATGCTCCGGCAGGATGCGAGAATTGGTTTGTAATGGTCAACGCTCCGTCCGACTGTGGACAAGCGTGGGATAAGCTGATTGCAGAAGCCCGGGAAAACATTGTCCGCAAAATAGATAAGATGCTGGGTGTAGATATCGGATCGTGTATTGTTACGGAGCGAATTGCCTCGCCACTTACCATCGCCAGGGATACATTCTCGGCAAACGGAGCATTGTATGGCACCTCCTCCAACTCATTGTTAGCGGCATTCTTACGCCACCCCAATACTCTGCCGGGCATTAAGAATCTTTATTTTGTGGGAGGAAGCGTACATCCCGGCGGTGGGATTCCTTTATGTATCGCCAGCGCTAAGATTGTGAGCAATGAAATACCGGATGCCCTATGATTAAGAGACTCAGACAATGGGAGACCGAACTGGGAACCACACATCTGGCCCGTTTCTATGCGGTAGGGTTGTTGATGTTTGTATTGCCCTATACGCGGGATCTGTTTGTGAAGATTATTCCGATTACATTGTTGCTGGTATTCGGACTGGCATTGTACCGGAACAAAGACTGGCGTGTTAAAACGGTGTTATGCTTTCTATTTATTGTGCTGACCTCATTCTTTGTTGAGGCAATCGGGGTAGCTACGGGAGTGCTGTTCGGTGCCTATGCCTATGAGACAGGACTGGGAGTTAAATGGTTGGATACACCACTTCTGATCGGACTCAACTGGCTCTTTTTAGTTTACGCATCCCATTCCATCGTTTCACAAATAACAAGCAATCCCATCCTTCGGATACTAACGGGCGGAATAGCCATGGTGGGGTATGATCTGGTACTGGAGGTTGCGGCACCGGCCATGGAGATGTGGTCGTTCCAAAGCGGCTATCCTCCGTTTATCAACTTCCTTACATGGTTTATTATGGCGGTAATCTACCATAGCCTATTTGTAGCTCTGAAAATTAAAGCGGACAATCCCCTTGCCGGGAAAATCTTCTGGGTTCAGATTGCATTCTTTATGTGTATAAGTCTCTTTCATATATTCTTTATGCCATGATTAAAGCAAATCATACATTCTGGGGAGGCCTGTTTTTTCGTTACTATACAGCGGTTAGGCTTCGAAGGCATTTCAGGTTTATCCGCTTTGAAGGCGATGTTAAGGACAACGGACTTCCCATCCTGATGATTGCAAATCATTTCTCGTGGTGGGATGGCTTTATACAGCTTTATACCAACGAACGTTTCTTTAAGAGACGGTTTTTTGTAATGATGTTGGAACAACAGCTTAAAAAACATCCGATATTAACGTATGCAGGGGCTTTTTCCATCCGGAAGAATGCCCGGGATGTGATTGAAAGTCTGGATTACGCTTTGAAGGTGCTGACCAGCAATCAGCAATTGCTCTTGTTGTTTCCGCAGGGAGAAATAAAGAGTTTATATACATCGGATATACGGTTTGAAAGGGGACTTGAATACCTGCTCGGTAAAAGGATGAATGAGATCCAGCTGGTTTTTAATGTGAACCTGATCGACTATTTCTCGGATAACAAGCCCGGACTTACCGTTTATCTTAAAGAGTTTCCATTGCGAGACATCACCTCGCTGGAACGAATTGAAGACGAGTTTAATCTGTTTGCTGCAGCATGTAAATTAAAACAACGAGAATGATGGTCTATCTGGGATATTTGTTCATGGGACTTACATGCGTACGTTTGCTTGTCTCTTTTTGTAATTGGTGGAGCCGGTGCTACCTTCCAAAGCCAAAGAAGTATACAAGCCGGGGAGGAGTCTCGGTACTGATTCCCGCACGAAATGAAGCGAACGCGATCGGTTTTCTACTTGAAGATCTGATGGGCTGCAAGGATACGATACAGGAGATTTTGGTATATAATGATAACTCGACGGACGATACCGCGAAGGTGGTGCGTACATACATGGAGAGATGTGCATACATCCGGCTGATCGAAGGCGATGAGCTGCCTTCCGGATGGCTGGGAAAGAACCATGCCTGCCACCGCTTGGCTACTGAAGCGCATGGAGACCGGTTGCTTTTTCTGGATGCCGATGTGCGGGTGGAAAGTGATCTGATTGAAAGGGCTGTGTCTTACATGAATGAGCAGGGGCTTACCTTGTTGTCTGTTTTCCCCAAACAGGAGATGACCAGCTGGGGAACACGCATCAGTATTCCGTTGATGAATCTGATCCTGCTTAGTCTGCTTCCCCTTTCGCTGGTACGTTTATCGCCGTGGACCTGCTTTTCTGCCGCCAATGGTCAGTTTATGCTTTTTGATGCGGCAACCTATCTTCATTACATGCCCCATAAGTTGTTTAAACACAACCGGGTGGAGGATATACGTATACTGAAATTCTTTAAAGAACGCAGGTTGAAGGTGGCCACTTTGCTGGGCGACCAATCGATCCGTTGCCTGATGTATCGCGACCTGGGCAGTGCAATCAACGGGTTTACGAAGAATATCTTTTATTTTTTCGGTGGAAGCCAATATTTAACCATCTTTTTTGTTTTATATACTACCATAGCTCCTGGTTGGATTTTTATGTTTAACGGGTTGGAGATGGGTATGATTTATTTGGTTTGTCTGGTGTTGATCCAGCTGTTTGTTTCGTTGGCCAGCAAGCAGTCGGTTTTGTATAATGTACTGTTGATGCCGGTAAAACAAATCGTGCTGGTGAGTATTGTTTATAAAGCGATTCAAAATTTTAGAAATAAAACACTTATATGGAAAGACCGAAATATATTGCAATAAGAATCTGGTTTGTTAGTCTGCTGTTGACCTTTTCTTCCGCCGTTGCGATGGGGCAGACTACCTATCGGGAACCCATCTATCTGGCCTATATACAGGGAGACATGTCCCGGTGGGAGGCTATCATCCGACTGATGGAAGAGCGTTCGGATGATATCACCGACGAAGAACGGAAAGAGCTGGTAGGCTATTACTATGGTTATATTGGCTTTCTTTTAGGAACAGACCAGAAGGATAAGGCCCAGGGCTATATCACTAAAGGAGAGAAACATCTGAACGCCCTGTTAAAGTCGGCCCCCAACGATGTAACCGCCCTTGCCTATAAAGGATCTTTTATCGGTTTCAGGATAGGAACCAATAAGTTTAAAGCCTTAACATTGGGAAATGAAAGTATTTCATATATAAACAGAGCCTATAAGCTGGACTCTCAGAATGTGCAGGCCATCCTGGACAAAGGCAATCTTTTGTATCACATGCCCGGTATATTTGGAGGAGATAAAAAAGAAGCCTTGCGTTTGTACGAGAAAGCGGTGTTACGCATGGAAAAACATCAAAACCTTAAACAAAACTGGTTATATCTGAATGTGCTTACAACCATTGCCAGACACTACGAAGAAGAAAAACAATGGCAGAAAGCAGTACAGGTTTATGAAAAAATACTGCAGCAAGAACCCGAGTTCAGTTGGGTTAAAGATACGTTATATCCTGCTGCGAAGCGGATTGCGGCTAAGAATAAGAAATAAAATTACACCCTCTTCTTTCTTTAACTAAATATTTTAGTTTGTTTAACTATAATATTTAGTTGTAAAACTAAAATGTTTAGTTTATTTGCATTGTGATATTTTTAAATAAAACAATTGCTATAAAATGAAAGAGATAACAACAAGAGAAGAAGAGGTGATGCGCCATTTCTGGTCGGCCGGAGCTTTGTTCGTAAAACAGATCGTTGATATGTATCCGGATCCTAAACCACATTTCAACACCATATCCACCTATGTGCGTAGCCTGGAAGAGAAAGGCTACCTGAACCACGAAGCACTGGGTACAACCTTCCGTTATTTTCCGGTGATAAGTGAAGAAGAATATAAGAAAGGAAACCTGGGAAATGTGATCAAAAAGTATTTCGATAGTTCGTATCTGAATGTTGTTTCTACTTTTATAAGGGAAGATAAGATTTCGGTGGACGAAGTAAAGAGGTTATTGGAAGAGGTGGAAAAACAATCAAAGGAATAAAGCTATGGAACCTTTCTTGTACTTTTTATTGAAGAACAGCATCTGTCTGCTTCTGTTTTACGGCTTTTTCTATCTGTCGGTAAAGCAGAGCGTATTCCACCGCCTGAACCGTTACCTGCTTTTTATCCTTTTTGCCCTTTCGATAGGTCTGCCCTTTTTCCAGGCAGACGGATTATCCCATCTGTATGACCGTGAAAAGATTGTGGTCAACACCCTTATCCTATCCGGCAAGGGGGCGGCAATTCCTGCCGCAGTACATACTGCTTTTCCATGGATGGAGGTTCTTGTTTATCTCTACTTTGCAGGCCTGCTGCTTGTTGCCGCCTATTTCGCGAGAGCCTGTGTACAGGTTGGGAAGATACTACGAGGCAGTAACGTGAGGTTATGGAAGGACGGCACAAAGATCTATGTAACGGAACAGGATGTAACTCCCTTTACCTGGATGAATAAAATAGTGATTTCCAATACAGATCTTGAACGGAACGGCGACCTGATAATCGATCACGAACAGGCCCACATCCGTCTGCGTCATTCAATCGACATAATTATAATAACCCTGCTGAACCTGCTGTTCTGGTTTAACCCCTTCGGCTGGCTGCTCAGACGTTTATTGCTTCAGATACATGAGTTCGAAGCGGACAGGCGTCTACTTAGTGATGGCATCGATGCAACCCAATATAAATTAGTATTAATCCGCAGAAGCGCTGGCGAGCAAACCTTTGCCATGGCAAGCAATCTGTCCTACCGTAGTCTGCAAAAACGTATTGAAATGATGACAAAAAAGAATTCAAGTTCTGCATCCCGACTCATCTATTGTTCGGGTATCCCGGTAGTTTTATTGGCTGCCGTTCTTTTGGCTGCACCGGCCGTTAATGCACAGAAACGTGCTAAGAGCGATCGCCCGGTTTCCGACTCAACCAAAGTTGTAATGAATGTTCAGATGGTTCATCTGGATAACAAACCCGGCTCGAAGGAGAATGTACTGGTAGTTACAGGTGTAAAAGGACAACCAACCAAGCAGGTAACCAAAACGGAAGTTAGAGATAATCAGATTGAGGTAACGGCCGATATCCGCACCCCCACCTCCATTGTTATACGTATGGACACATCCAGCTTGGAAACTCAGGCGGATGGTTCTTTAACACTTAAAGCAACACCGCTATTTATAGTAGACGGACTTCCCGTATCTTCCATCGATGCCATTAATCCGGATGATATTGAAAGTGTAAATGTGCTTAAAGGAGAGTCAGCTACCGCCATTTATGGTAAGCGAGGCGAAAATGGTGTGATTCTTATCACCATGAAGAAAGCGAAAGAGTAAGCCAATCCCAATAGTAAACAGTCCGGAATCTACCGGGACTTAAGCCGGGATCTCTCTATACTTTACTGCAGGACAAGTATAGTTTGTACATTGCGCCCATGGGCCCGTTTAAACGGCTCCATGGGCGCGTTTTATCGTCCCCGTGGGCCCGTGGTGCAGATGTATACTCTTTTGTGCTTAGTTCCTGTTTGTTTATGCCTTCCGGTTCGTATGATATGCGGTTAGATCTCCTGGGTTTGTTGTGGATTCCAGGTAACCCGGATTCGGTTTACACGTATGCCTGAACCTATAAAAATGAAGAGATTAGCGGTTTGTGTAAACGTTTGCCGCCCTTCGATTGTTCTATTCGCAGTTTGGTATTAAAACTTTATTTGTATGAAAACCCTTGTGAATACCCTGATGATGCGTGTGATAGAATATTTTGCATCAAAAGACATGTCTCAGATTACGCATACACTTTGTGTGCACGAATATACGCGTTTGATTGCTTTAAGGGAGGGTTACAAGACCCGCAAAGTATTGTTGCTGGAGCTGGCAGCCTTGTTGCACGACATTGGTTGTCCTCGTTCCAAGGAGCTTTACGGCAATTGCCTGCCCGTTAATCAGGAGCGGATCGGAGCCGAAATTGTGTCCGAATGGATGCCTGCCTATGGCAAACTGGCTCCTAAGGAGATCGATTGGCTGGTAAAGGTAGTAGGTACGCATCATCAGCTGCCCATGGCAAAGGAATATGGATTCGAAGCGTTGTTTGAAGCCGACCTGATTGTGAATCTGATGGAAGGATACTATCCAAAGGAGAAGGCTGCTCTGTACGAAAAGAATATGGTGCGGACAGCCTCGGGTAAGGCCTTGTTCGAATTATTCTTCCATCACGGAAAGATGGATATCAAGTCGGATTAAGCTGCAAGGGGGGATTCCCACTCACCTGGTGGGGAAATAATGTTTATTTAACTATGTTTTCAGTTAAATATCAGGAACATTTTGTTTATTTGCCAGATCTTAATACCTAATAATACACAGTAAGATGAATAAAAGTACCTATCGCAACGTAATTATGCGTGCAATGGCTCCCGCCCTGCTTTTTACCGCCCTCATTTTAAATGCACCATCTGCAGAGGCGCAGAAACGCATCACTACACCGACGTTCGTAAGCGGAGCAGACTCGGCCTCCATTACCTATAAATCGTCTAATTCTACCCTTGGAAATACTTCCGGAAGTTTGAACAGGGGGGTGACCCTGGTTACGAGTGCGGCCAGCGGACTAAAAAAGCCTTTGTATATTGTGGATGGCGAAAAACGGGCTTCCATCGAAGACCTTGATCCCAATACCATCGATATGATAGAGGTTTGCAAGGATAGTACAGCCGTTGAGAAATATGGAAAAGAAGCCGTTTTCGGAGCTGTGGTTATCACCCTTAAAAAGAAAACCTGCGATTGATTTGTGATTTATTGTAATTTGATGATGAAAATGATTTTGAATACTAACCTAAATGATACGGCGCGGTTGCACGCCCTGCAGCCGACAGATGCCGAAGATATTTTTCGGGCAATCGATTCTCAACGGGACTATCTTGGGAAATGGCTCCCTTTTGTAGAGTTTACCCGGTCTGTAGAAGATTCGGTTCAGTTTGTTACGGAGGCTTTGGAGCTTCCGGAAGATAAAAAGGAGCACCTGTTTGCCATACGGGTTAACGACTCCTTTGCCGGCCTTATCGGATTTAAGGATACAGACCGGATGAACCGTAAGACTGAGATCGGGTACTGGCTTTGCGAGCCCTATCAGGGGAAAGGGATTATGACTGCCGCGGTAAAGGCGTTGTGCGATTTTGCTTTTCAGGAATTGAATATGAACCGGATACAGATTAAGTGCGCTGTGGGTAATGAGCCCAGTAAACGCATTCCCCGCCGGCTCGGCTTTACTTTTGAGGGTATCGAGCGGGACGGGGAATTGCTCACCGGTGGCATCTATACGGATATTGAGGTTTACAGCCTGCTGAAGCTGGATGTAGCACCCCAATAAATGGTTTGCATGTTGCTTGAGTCTGCTTTAACTTTTCACTGTTTCGGCTCTTCGGCTTTTTAATGCGGCACTTATCTCCAGCATCTTTTTCTCGCTGAGGGGATACATGCTGATAAAGACGATGGAAAGCAGGGTTCCTGCGGCAGGCAGAAAACTCATAAACATCTTGATTCCCTGAATAGCTTCCGCTTGCTGCACTTCGTTGGCTACGAATCCGAAGTAGGAGAGCAGCCAGCCTGTTAGCGCACTTCCTATGGCCCATCCGAATTTCTGACTCATCGAAGAGGAGCTGAATATTAATCCGGTGGCTCTGTTGCCGGTCTTTAGCTCCGAATAGTCGGTACAATCGGCATACATAGACCACAACAGCGGGAAAATGCTGCCTGCACAAATGCTTATCAGTATCTGAAAGGTAAAAATCAGGGGCAGGTTATCCTTGTCGAACCAGAAAAAGAGAATACTTAGAACGGTGGCTATAGCCATCGAACCCATATAGGTCTGCTTTTTCCCGATACGGTTGCTTACGGGTGCTGCCAGTATCACTCCTGCGATGTTGGCTATCTGGCCCACCGACAGATAGAGTCCGCTCAACACAAACGACACCCCGAAGAATGAAATGGTCTGGAAGTCTTCTTCAACAATGAAGTATTTAAAATAATACACAGTGGCTCCGTCGCGGATGGAGTTAAATACCAGGGCGGCAACTCCCGCACCCAGAAGAATCCACCAGGGGCGGTTTTTCCATAGATCTTTAAGATCCTCCTTTAAGGGCGCCTGCTTTTCGTGAAGCGCCTTGACCCGTTCTCTGGTAAGGGCAAAACAACCGATAAACAGAAGGGCGCACATTACGGCTATCACTGCCACCGCTAGGGTCCAGCCTTGTTGCTGAGCGGCAATTTCTTTACTGTGACCGCTCCAGAAGTTTACCATCGGCATAAAGAGGAGCAGTGCAATGAAACTTCCGATATAGGCAAATGCCATCCTATAGGTGGACAATGTGTTACGCTCTTTCGGATTGTCGCTCATCACCCCAAGCAAAGAGGCATAGGGTACGTTGATGGCCGAATAGACCATCATCATCAACGAATAGGTAACGTAGGCATAAATCAGCTTTCCGTTATCGCCGAACGGAGGGGTGACGAAGGTAAGCACTCCGATTACAGAAAAGGGAATGGCCAGAAAAAGCAGGTAAGGACGGAATTTACCCCAGCGGGAATGGGTGCGGTCGGCCACCACACCCACAATGGGATCGAATGCCGAGTCCCACACGCGGGTTACCAGAAACAGGGTGCCAACTACCGCAGCAGGCAACCCGAACACATCCGTATAGAAAATCATCAGGTAGGAACCGAACAGTTTCCAAAACATGGACGAGGCCATGTCGCCGAAGCCATAGCCTATCTTTTCCTTTAATTTAATCATGGTATAGAGGGAGGGAAGGAATTACTCCCTTCCCAATGTTTTAAGATTCCGTGCAATCAAGTCTTTAAGTGTTTCAACCGAAGCGGCGGTGGTAAGTCCGTCGGCCGGCGTGTTCATGCAATAGTCCACCAGCTTGTCGACAGTCGACGTAGCCACATGCATCCGTGTGTCGGACGATGCGTAATAGATATACACGGTTCCGTCTTCGTCTTTGATCCATCCGTTTGTGAACAACACATTTGATACATCGCCAATCCGTTCTTCACCCTCCGGAGCCATAAAGAAACCGCCCGGTGTGGCTATCAGTCTGGTAGGATCTTCCAGGGAGGTCATATACATATAAAGTACATAACGCAATCCGGCGGCACAGCCTCTTACTCCGTGAGCCAGATGCAACCAGCCCTGAGGTGTTTTTATGGGATGCGGACCCTCACCGTTTTTAACCTCTTTGATGGTGTGGTAGTATCTGAGGTCTATTATCTTTTCTTCCTTCACTTCGGCGCAGGTCATATCATCCACCAGTGCCCAACCGATTCCGCCTCCGCTGCCGGCATCTATAAAGCCATCTTGCGGACGGGTATAAAGGGCATACTTGCCGTTTACAAATTCCGGGTGAAGTACAACGTTGCGTTGCTGACTTTTAGTCTTAAGATCCGGCAGTCGTTCCCAGTCGACAAGGTCTTTGGTGCGGGCTATGGCAGCCGTGGCTGTAGCCGACGACAAATCGCCTGCCGCTGCTTTGGGATCGTGCCGTTCTGCGCAGAAGATTCCGTAAATCCATCCGTCTTCATGGGCCGTAAGCCGCATATCATAGATGTTGGTGGCCGGATCTTCCGTGTCGGGCATGGTGATGGGGTAATCCCGGAAGCGGAAGTTGTCTATTCCGTTGGGACTTTCTGCTACGGCAAAAAAGGATTTACGGTCGGCTCCCTCTACACGCACCACGAGTATATATTTGCCATTCCATTTCATCGCACCCGAATTAAAGGCTGCATTCATCCCGATACGTTCCATCAGGTATGGATTGGATTGCTCGTTGAGGTCGTAACGCCAGAAAACAGGTGTATGTGCACCCGTAAGAATCGGGTTCTTGTAGCGTGTATATACTCCGTTGCCTCCGGCAACCGGTTCGTTCTTTGCCGTAACCAACACTTCGTGCTCGTGCATCAGTCTGGCCACTTTGTCTTGAAAAGTCATCATCAGATTTTATTTGTATAAGTTTAAATTATCCTGACTAAACAGGGTTTTCGGGTTTTCGTAGAATTTCACAAAATCGGCAGCCGAAGCCTGACCGGGATACGGTGCATAGAAATGATTATCACGTTCGCGGGCATTCCGCCATACCAGTACATAAGCAACCGGATACTTTTCAACAACAGGCAACAGAACCTCCGTCCACCAGTTACTCATAGGCAGAGCCTCCAGTCCCGTTTCCGTAAGGGCGATGGGCTTATCCAGCTCTTTTCCCTTTTCGGTCATAAAGGCCAGCATCATATCCAGTGTCTTTATATAATTATCGGTTCCTGCAACACCGCCGAACTGATACCCGTCCACACCCAGCAGATCCACATATTCGTTGCCCGGATAGCGTTCCATATACACATCTCCGATACCTTCCGTTCCCGGAGAATAGGCATAAAGCAGGTTATCTACCTTTTTCTCGTCCAGGCGGCTGCGCGTCAGCTGCCACAGCTGTTTATACTGATCGGGTGTACAAAGATTCTTTCCCCACCAGAACCAGCTTCCCGTATGTTCGTGCCAGGGACGGAAAAGCACAGGCACCTTTTCGCCGTCGTCTGTCTTCAACTGATTGAAGAAAGCTGCAATCCGGTCCAGCCAGGTAATAAACAGTTCGTGTTTTGAACCGCCGGGTAGAATCGCCGTTACTGCGCCCGGAGTTTTAACATCCCACGAATCTCCTCCGGTAAGGGGATTGTCCAGGTGCCAGCTTACAGAGACCATTCCACCGCGTTTGTATTGATTTATCATTTCAGTCCGGATTTTATCGAAGGAAATCTTATCCAGACTCTCTTTGCTGCCCAGTTCGATGTGTCCTAAATCGAAGCTCATCACTGCCGGATAATCTCCGCACACACTTTTAACATCGGAGCGGCTGGCATCACCTTCCCATTTGATTCCGTACAGCGGATCATCATGGTGACCAAACATAAACCCGGTTTGATGGATTTTTTTCAGATTCTTAAGCAGATTTTCGGTCTGGACGGTACGTTGTACTGTCTTCCCGGCATCTTCCTGTTGCTTGCCCTCGGCATTACATGCTAATAGCAGAAAGGATGCACAAACGATGGTTGCGATTTTTTTCATTTTTCCTACATTTCTTTGATTCCTGAAAGTCGGATGTGTGATCCGACAGGTCTTTACTCTTATGGACGCAAAAGTAGGTGAATGAGGCAGATTAAACCACGCATTATTTATCTAAAACCGATACAATTTTAACCAGCTTACTAAAAGAGGATTTTAGTCTTCCGGTAATTGTCTCTGAACTCTTTGGGCGAACATCCTTTTTTCTTCTTGAATATCCGGTTGAAATTGGACAAGTTATTGAATCCGCAGGCAAAGCAGATCTCGGATATGGAGTGGGTGGAGTCTACCAATTGCCTGGCGGCATAGCCCAAACGGATATCAATTATGAAATCGGAAAGACTTTTTCCGGTACGAAGTTTGAAGAACCGGCTGAATGCCACCGGGGTCATTCCGGCTAGATCTGCCATTTGGTGTAGCCTAATCTCTTCCGTATAATGGCTGTTTATATACTCCTGTACCTTCTTAACCCGCCGGCTGTCGGCATTCAGCTCAATCCGGGCAAAGGATGAGCTTGCCAATGTACGGGCATTTTCGTAATGAGAGAGTTCATACAGGATGGTAAGAAATTTAATGACCGCATAGAAACCCTCTCTTTCCGAAGCAAGGGTGTTTAGTTTATCGTACACTTTAAGAATGGCATCCATGGGAAAACTTATACCCATGGATGCCGATTCGAGCATTTTATGAATACTGTCGAACTGATTCTTGTTTAAAAGGCTTTGATTAAACAGATCGGATGAGAACTGAATTGTGATCTCCCTTATCTTAGAAGATACACACGTATGCTGCTCCCAAACATGTTCAAGGTCTTTGCCGGTAATCAACACCAGGTCGTAGTCGCCAATCACCTCTACCGAGTCGCCAACGATACGCTTTACACCTGCGCCTTTTTCGATAAATGTAAGTTCGTATTCGGCATGACAATGGAGCGGATATGTAAATTCCGTTTTATATCGTTCAACGATATAAAAACAGTCTTTATCCGAAAGCGGTGTTATTTCGCGAATAATATGATTCGAGTCTCCGGTTGTTGTCATCCTCTAAAAGGCGATGTTATGTTTTTATGTACAACTATTCAGTGTCAAAGGTACGATTCTGCGTCAATAAGCATAATCAAACCAGTCGAAATCTGCGTAGGCTTTCGACGATGATGAAGAGGCCGTCGCATAGAGTCCGATGTAGATGCCTGTAAATCCGCCTGCCGTTTCAGTGCTTATCAGCTTGGTATCCATTTTTCCTGCTTCATGAAAGGTAACATTGTCAGTCGAGTAAAGGAAGGTGTAATGCTCATTTCCTCCCTTCACGCGCAGATACAGTTTCCCTTTCGGTAGCGTTATCTCTTTTTCGATGTGGTTCATCAAGCCCAACCGGTAACGTAATACAAGCGACTGTTTGCCGTTGCCGAGCTGCCTGCAATACAGATCGTAATGAAAATCAGGGTTCATATAGAGTGTTACACCCGCCTCATCGTTTGCCGACCCTTGTTGTAACTCCAGGGCGGTAGTTGCCGTAAATGCAATGTGCTCCTGCCTTCTGCCCACAAAAGTAGGAGATGCGACCTGGTCTAACGTAACAGACGAAGCCTTTAGTCGCAGGAAACCTTTCCTCTCATCAAGGCTATAGCGTTTTTGATCCGGATTACGCAGGTAATTCCATTCAAAACCCAGATACGGTTCATTAAAATCGGTCCGCACCGGCTTATCCGCAGTTTTCTGTTGAGGGAGTGTAGGCACATCCATCTGCAGGGAGATGGTTCCGTTTCCATTCACCACCGGCCACGCATTCTGATCCCAGCGAACAGGAGCAAGGAATGTTTCTCTTCCCAAAAGATGGTGCGTTCCGGATTGAGGACGGAAGCCCAGCAATACCATCCACCAGGAACCATCGTGTGCCTGTACGATATCGGCATGACCGGTTCCCTGAATCGGATTATTCTGTGCATTTTCATTTCTGTGGGTAAGGATCGGATTAGCAGGATTCGATTCGTACGGTCCGTCTATCGATCTGCTCCGGGCTATGGTTACCATGTGTCCGTATTCGGTTCCTCCTTCGGCAATCAGCAGATAATACCAGCCATCCTTCTTGTAAATATGAGGGGCTTCGGGGTATCTTCCGCCGGTTCCGTTCCATATCTTCTTCGATTCGGTGAGTTGTTCTCCGGTAAGAGGATTGATTTCGCACAAACAGATTCCGTTGGGTATGGAAACCATGTAGCATTTATCTCCTTCAAAATAGAGAGAAGGGTCGATACCCTCTTGTTTCAGCCAAACAGGCTCCGACCATTCGCCGGCGGGATCTTGAGTATGAACAATGAAATTTCCTTTGTCCGAAACGTTGGTCGTTATCATGTAAAATGTTCCGTTATTATACCGGATCGTTGGGGCATAGATTCCACCAGATGCACCGCTTTTATCCAGTTTTAACTGCGATGGCTTTGTTAAGCAATGTCCTATCTGTTCCCAATGGATCATATCCTTACTATGAAACACCGGAACTCCGGGAAAGAATTCGAAGCTGCTTGTAACCAGATAATAATTGTCTCCAACCCGACAGACGCTTGGATCCGGGTGAAATCCGGGAATAACCGGATTCTGAAATCCGTCTTGTGCATGCATGTCCATAAAAGTTCCCAAAAGAACCCCCAATAATAATACTAGATTTCTCATTTTTTACAAATTGCAATTGTTTTTACTCTGTTATTGTGATCTTTAACTCATTGTGCTTGTCTGTGATATATGTCAACCGCCGCTGTTATATTACTTCGTACAGCTAAAAAAACACTGCAAGTATAGGTATTTACAGGCTGAAATACAAATCAATCCGGCTGGAATCCTATTTCTGAGATATTGAATGATAGCTAAAATAGACATCATTTAATAGATTTTATCTATTTCTTCCGGAACATTTTATGTTGTAAAACAGTTTAAGTGTTGTATCAAAAAGAAGAATCATAAATAAATATATTGAATAAAACGATGGAATTATTAAAAGTGCTCAACGAGCGATATGCAACGAAGAAGATGAATGGCGCAACCGTGCCTCAGGAAAAAGTGGAAGCAATTGTAGAGGCGGCCAGATTGGCTCCTACCTCTTCCGGTTTACAACCTTTCAAGGTGATCGTTATAACAAACAAAGAGCTAAAGGAAAAAATTGTACCGATTGCCTTTAATCAATCTCAGGTTGCTGATTGTTCGCATTTGTTGGTTTTTGCTGCGTGGGATAATTATACAAACGAACGTATTACACAGATATTGGATTATACCGTAGCGGAAAGGGGACTACCAACCGGTACGATGGATGAATACAAAAACAGACTTTTAAGTATATATGGTAACCGCGATGCCGAACTGAACTTTATCCATGCGGCTCATCAATCTTACATTGCCTTTGGATTAGCGATTGCTGCTGCAGGCGAATTAAAAGTGGATGCCACCCCTATGGAGGGTTTTGATGCCGAAGCATTGGACAAGCTACTGGGACTTCGCGAGCAGGGTTTGCGTAGCGTAACCATGTTGCCATTGGGCTATCGCGACGAGGCCAACGACTGGCTGGTAAATCTAAAGAAAGTAAGACGTCCGAAAGAAGAGTTTGTTTCCGAAATTAAGTAATGCCTTTTATAAGGTCAGTGCTTGATTATTAGATTGTTGTTTACATTTACGCTTTATTAATTTGACGACGGGGATGGATCATATGAGATGATTCATCCCCGTTTCTTTCTGATTTATTGGAGTAGGTTGCTTTATAGAATCAATTTGTGCCCTGTTTTTACATAATATATGTATATTTGGCCCGGTTAAATGCCAGAAGAAATTTACTTAATGCTAAACAAATAATATCATGAACAACACACTTATCGGTTGTCTCGGGGTGGGAGCCGCTGTTTTGTCTTCTCTGCAGGCTACCCATGCACAACAATCAGAACGTCCAAATGTTATTTTTATCCTTGCAGACGATATCGGTTACGGAGATTTGAGCTGTAACGGCGAGAAGACTATTCATACACCCAACGTAGATGCGTTGGCTTCACGGGGTGTCCGTTTTACGGATGCACATGCAGTTGCCGCAACCAGTACGCCGTCGCGTTATTCATTGCTTACCGGACAATATGCGTGGCGCAGGAATGATACCGGTATAGCTACGGGCGATGCTGGTATGATTATCAGACCAGAACAGCATACAGTGGCTGATATGTTTCAGTCGGGGGGATATGTTACAGGTGCTGTGGGAAAATGGCATCTGGGTTTAGGTGATAAGACCGGTACACAGGACTGGAATGGATTTATTACACCCGGATTAAAGGATATCGGTTTCGATTATTCTTATATCATGGCGGCCACAGGTGATAGGGTTCCATGTGTATTTGTTGAGAATCAGCGGGTAGTAAATCTGGATCCCAATGATCCGATTGAGGTAAGTTATACGACGCCATTCCCCGGAGAGCCATTGGGTAAAGATCATCCCGAATTGCTTACGGTATTGAAACCCAGTGTAAATCATGGTCACGACCAGGCCATCGTTAATGGGGTTTCTCGAATAGGATATATGAAAGGAGGAAAGCAGGCTCTTTGGAAAGATGAAAATATAGCCGATAGCATCACAACCAAAGCGGTTCAATTTATAGAAGATAATCAGCACAAACCATTTTTCCTTTATTTTGCAACGAATGATGCCCATGTGCCCCGTGTTCCTCATCCACGATTTGTGGGAAAAAGCGGAATGGGTGCCCGTGGTGATGCCTTGTTGCAGTTCGACTGGAGTGTAGGTGAGATATTGAAGGTGCTTGATAAGTTGGGGATGACAGAAAATACGTTGATTGTTTTAACCAGTGACAACGGTCCGGTAGTGGATGACGGTTATCAGGATAAGGCTGTTGAGTTGCTAGGGAAACACCGTCCTTGGGGCGATTTCAGGGGAGGAAAGTACAGTAATTTCGAAGCGGGTACGAGGGTTCCTTTTATTGTAAGCTGGCCGGCTAATGTAAAGCCTGCAGTGTCTTCTGCTCTGGTTTCGCAGTTGGATTTGTTTGCTTCCATGGCCTCCTTGTTGAATACAACTTTGCCCGAAGGATCAGCGCCGGATAGCAGGGACTTCTTAAATACATTGTTGGGAAAGACTAAGCTGGGACGCGAATATATTATAGAGCAAGCCGGATCGCTTTCTGTTACAACCAGCAACTGGAAATACATTGCTCCGGGTAATGGCCCTGCCTATAATAAACTAACCAATACGGAGTTGGGCAACAGTAAACTTCCTCAGCTTTATAATTTGAAAAAAGATAAGGGCGAGAAACTGAATCTGGCAGATAAATATCCCGATAAAGTGAAAGAATTGCAAGCCATACTGGATAAAGAAAAAAATAAGAATAACGACTGATTATCCTTAAGCATCTATATGCTGCTTCAGGGAATGAGTCCTATGTAATGAAATAAGAGGGTGAATCGTACGGCCGATTCACCCTCTTGAATTTTAACTTTTATGTTTTAGCAAAAGAGAGTGTTCCTTCATCCTATAGTCCGGATACAGATCAATGAATGGAAATATTATGAAAGAACTCCACGGATGCGGTCTTCAAAAGCAGAAAGAGCTGCTTTGGCTCCTTCGCCCATGGCAATGATAATTTGTTTGTATGGTACTGTAGAAACATCACCGGCGGCATAAATACCCGGAATGTTGGTCCGGCAATTGGAATCGATATTGATTTCGCCCGAATGATTTGTTTTTACAACATCCTTAAATACACTGCTATTGGGAGCCAACCCAATCTGTACAAAGACGCCATCCAGCTTTACCTGCTCTTCTTGTTCGGTTTCCCGGTTTTTATATTGGATCGCATTTACTTTACTACCGTCTCCAATAACCTGAGATGTTTGAGCCTGAAGAATGATTTCAACGTTTGGCAGACTCATCACTTTATCTTGCAATACACGGTCGGCTTTCAGCTCGTCGGCATATTCGAGAATGGTAACCTTGGAACAGATTCCTGCCAAATCGATTGCAGCTTCTACGCCGGAGTTTCCTCCACCTACCACAGCAACGTGTTTACCTTTATAGAAAGGACCATCGCAATGCGGACAAAATGCCACTCCTTTCCCGATATGCTCTGCTTCACCCGGAACATTGAGTCGGCGCCAGCTGGCTCCGGTAGTTATTATCAAGGCCGGCGTCACGTAAGTTTCACCTCCGGAAACTTTCAGTATCTTATTTATCCCTTCGGTGGCTACCTTCTCAACACGACGATGCTCCAATAGATCGATGGGATAATCATTGATGTGTGCCATAAGGTTGTTAGCCAACTCTTGTCCGGTTGTTACCGGTACAGAAATCAGATTTTCAATTCCTACCGTTTCTCTTACTTGTCCACCGATACGTTCGGCTAAAAGGGCAACCTTTAATCCTTTACGTGCGGTATAGATCGCTGCGGCAACGCCAGCAGGTCCTCCTCCCACAACAACCACATCGTAATTTTTAGCAGGTTTTTCTTCATTGATTTCATTTACCCCAAACTCGGCTTCCAGTTTGCTCAGTAGCTCACCAAAATCACTTCGTCCCACATGAATCAGTTTACCATTGGCAAAAACCGAGGGAACTCCCTGGATTTTTAAAGCTTCCACCTCTTTCTCATTGATACCGCCATCTACCATCTCGTGGCTGATTTCACTGTTTAAGGTCGTCATGGCATTCAGGGCCTGTACAACATCGGGACAGTTCGTGCAGGTAAGTGATACGTAGGTGGTAAGCTTAATCGGACCTTTTAAAGATTTTACCCGAGACTGAATATGCTCGTCGGGGATGTTTTTCCCTTTTTTATCCAGGTTAAGAAGTGCAAGCAGCAAGGAGGTAAACTCATGGCCGGTCGGTATCCCGCGAAATGATATGCCTGTAGGTTCTCCATTTTTCAACAGAGTAAATGAAAGGCCTTCGCCAGCAGATTCTTCGCAGGATATCATGGTAGAGCATGCTTCGACCCCACGTAGCAGATCCATTAATTCTTCGCGGCTATCGTGTTGAGGCGATGCCGTTACTGCCAGGGTATAGTTATTTTCCAGTCCGGCGAAGATGCTCTTTAATTGCTCTTTAAGAGAACTATCTAACATAGTATATTTTTTTTGTAGTTAAAAAAAGAGGCTGTATCCAATTGGTACAGCCTCCGAATGATTGTTATCAGATTTTACCAACCAGGTCGATGCTTGGTTTGAGGGTTGTTTCTCCCTTTTTCCATTTAGCCGGACAAACCTCGCCAACGTGTGTGGCTACAAACTGAGCAGCTTCTACTTTACGTAGTAATTCATCAGCATTACGACCGATGCCATTGTCGTGGATTTCTGCGATTTTAATCTGTCCTTCCGGATTTACAAGGAAGGTTCCGCGGTAAGCCATACCCTCTTCTTCTATCATAACTCCGAATGCACGGCTTAAAGCTCCCGTTGGATCGGCCAACATCGGATATTTTATTTTACGGATGGTATCTGATGCATCGTGCCATGCTTTGTGTACAAAGTGAGAATCGGTGCTGACAGAATAAATTTCTACTCCCATTTCCTGAAACTTAGCATACTTGTCTGCCATGTCTTCCAACTCTGTAGGACATACGAATGTGAAATCGGCTGGATAAAAGAAGAAAATACCCCATTTACCTTTTACATCGCTGGATGAGATTGTCTTGAATTTTCCTTGATGGAAAGCTTGAACACTAAATTCGGGAACCAGAGAATTGATAATTGAACTCATAGTTTTTTATTATTTAAATGTGTTTGTTTATGTTTTACGACACAAAATTAATCGCCATTTTAGGAATCGGGCTATATTTTCAATTGATTGATTTTATGTGCTGATAGATGAAATTAATATGATTGTGTAATTGCTTGGATCCCAAGTCTGGGTTTAATTCTAATTGACTGAATCTCAATAATTGTAAATCGAAAAGTATTGCAATTTATTTTAACAAATAAAAAAAGTCTTACTTTTACAAAATGTTTCCTTGTGTTAATTAAAGGAAGGACGACCACTATTGTTTTATGAACTATTATTTATTTATCATCTATTAAAATTCTATCTATATGAAAAAGATCATTTTGGGTTTTATCCTCTTTCTTGTATGTTCGGCAGTCTCGTTTGCGAAAGTCAAGCTTCCGGATATAATTGGTGATAACATGGTTTTACAGCAGAACACTAAGGTGAAACTGTGGGGAGAAGCTACTCCCAATCGGAAAATTGCGATTACAACCTCGTGGAACAACCTTACTTATAATGGAGTTTCGGATGCAAAAGGAAACTGGGTTGTGTTGATTGCTACCCCAAAGGCAAGTTATCAAAAACATGAAATTGTTATAAACGATGGTGAAAAGACTACGCTGAAGAATGTTTTGATTGGTGAGGTTTGGTTTTGTTCCGGACAATCTAATATGCAGATGCCTCTGAATGGTTTTTGGAATTGTCCCATTGAAGGAGCCAATGCCTTGATAGCTACTTCCGGTCAGTTTAAACATATCAGGGTGGCTACCATCCCGAATGTCGGGAAGACCGAGCCTCAATCTTCCTGTGAAGGAAAGTGGATGGAAAGTAATCCCGAGAATGCCGCCCAGTTCAGTGCAACTGCTTTTCATTTTGCCATGATGCTTACTAAATCTCTGGATATACCGGTTGGAATCATCAACTGTAGTTGGGGAGGTTCAACGGTAGAAGGTTGGATGAAAAAGGAAATACTTCAGAACTATCCGGACGTGGATTTATCGTTGGCGGGTACTGATAAAATTCACCCAATGTTGCAACCTATGATTATGTACAATGGAATGTTGAAGCCATTGGTAAACTATACTATCAAAGGTTTTTTATGGTATCAGGGAGAATCGAATGTAGGCAGGCATCAGACCTATGCCGACCGGCTGGCAACCATGGTTAAGCTTTGGCGTGAGGAATGGGGATTAGGTGAATTGCCTTTTTACTTTGTAGAGATTGCTCCGTTTGAATACGGAGAAGGGGATGCGGCTGCCTATCTTAGGGAGGCTCAATTCAATGCACAAAGGTTAATCCCGAATAGCGGTATGATCAGCACGAACGACCTGGTTGAAGATTACGAACGGAAAAATATCCATCCCAAAAATAAGACGAAGGTGGGAGAGCGGCTTTGCTATATGGCTTTGGCCAATACCTACGGGTTTAAGAATAGTGTGTGGTGTTACGGCCCTTCTTATAAATCTATGGAAATAAATGAAGGTAAAGCATATATAAGCTTTGACCATGCCCAGGAGGGATTCAGCAGAGAAGAGGGAATTATAGGTTTTGAGATGGCTGGAGCCGACAAGATATTCTATCCTGCCGAAGCCAAAGCCGACCTAAATAAAAAGATAGTGGTTGTTTCTTGCGATAAAGTGAAGGAGCCAGCAGCAGTTCGCTACTGCTTTCGTAACTTTCTGATTGGAAATCTGTACAATCACAGGGAGTTGCCGGTGGTTCCGTTCCGTACCGACAATTGGTAAGACGTATCTGTTTGTTTATCCCTTACAGCAAAAGAGGAATGAATCTCAGGGATTCATTCCTCTTTTGTACTGTTCAGAAAGTAGCATCAGGATCTGTTGGGCGTAGCGCTTGGGGTTATAAAATCCTCTTATATTCTGTTCAGAATGTTTCATCGGGCCAGGGAGCAGGTTTCCCTGTTGCTTTGAACGAAGGACGTTGACCGCCTGATTTTCGTAGAAACTTACCTAGCTTCGTGGATAACTCATTTACCTTTTCAGGATTTGTTAATGCCAGATTGGTTGCTTCACCCAGATCATCTTTTAGATTGAATAACTCTTTAGCGCCCGTTTCGTAATAATAAATAAGTTTCCAGTCTCCCTGTCTGATGGCGCAGGTAGCCGCAATACCCGGACCAGTTGGTCCCCAGTTGTTAGGTGTGTTCCAATACAAAGCCCGGTTTAGTGAAGGATTCTTTCCTTTACCGGTAAGTAGTGGAATAAAACTTTTTCCGTCGACTGGCTGTACTGTTTTGACTCTTTTAACTTGTGCCATTTCAAGTATCGTAGGATAAAAGTCTTCAATAATCAGATAATCTTCACAAACCGACTCCTTCTTGGTAGTCCCGGGCCACGAAACAATCATCGGTTCGCGAATACCTCCTTCGTAGGCAGATCCCTTTCCACTTTTAAGCGGCAGATTGTGTGTGTTAGCATCACCCCCTCTTCCGGTTCCAGCAGCACTTAATCCGCCGTTATCAGACATGAAGATAATAATGGTATTGTCTGTCAGCTTGTTCTCTTCCAGGTAATTCATCAGATCGCCCAGACTTTTATCCATCCCTTCTATCAAACCAGCATAGGCTGCCTCAATGGGATCCATTCCTTTGTCCAGGTATTTCTGATAATACCGCTTGTCTTTATTTATTGGAATATGTACGGCATAGTGAGCCATATAAAGGAAGAATGGCTTCCTTGGGTCGCGGCTGTCCAGAGCATGGATAGCCTCTCTGGTCAGAGCCTCGGTAACAAAAACATCGGTACCGTGGTATTTTTCCAGTCCCGGAACGGCAAATGGAGAAGACTTAGTCCCATCTTTTTTATTTCCATAGTTTTCTTCACCCAGATAACTGGCTAATCCCCCGGCTGCATGTCCGGCAATATTTACCTGGAATCCCAGATTCTCAGGATCGGCTGCGGGAGTCGATATGGCACCAAAGTGTGCTTTACCGCAATGGATGGTATAATAACCATTGTCCTTAAGCAGTTGAGGTAACGGAGTTGCTACACAAGTATGCTCAACCCCTTGAGTCGGACTCATACCGTTGAGGTTCCATTCGGGATACTTCAGCACATCACTTTTCCCGTCAACACTCTGGTTATAATTTAATGTCCAGTTGGTAACACGGTGACGGGCGGCATTCATCCCTGTAAGCAGACTTACCCGGGTAGGGGAACTGATGCTACAGGCATAGGCATTGGTAAATTTAACCCCCTGACGAGCCAATCGTTCCATATTAGGCGTTTCATATAGGCGGTTAAAGGGTGTTTTCTCCGGACCAAATGGAACGGATGTGTCCTGCCATCCCATATCATCTACCATAAAAAGAATGATATTGGGCTTTTCTTTTGGTGTAGCAGCATTCAGCATTCCAGTTAAACCTGCCAAAGGAATGGCGGCCATGGATAGAATTCTTTTTTTATTCATCAGATTGTGTGTTTAGATGTAAGCAATGGATTTTATTATAAATTATATCGTTATTCGACATTGAAAACACTGAAGTTAACTATGTCCGGGATAGATGTAGATTGATTTATTGTAAGGCGAAATTCGCTGGCTGAAATTGATTTGATTTTTTTAATTCGCTTATGCCCAACCGACTCTCCTTCGGAAACGACTAGCCATTTGCCTTTTACTTTTGCTTCAATTGTATATCGACGGATACGCTCTCCCTTTTTAATATTTTCCTGGATCATATAATAGTTTATTTGTTGATCCTTCTTGGTGTTTAACGTGAGTACCTTTTTTTGTCCGGATGTTTTAGCGACCGGAGCAGAGAAACGACGATTAATTTCCTGGCCCATCTCCTGTAAACGTTTAGCATCTCCCGCAGGAAGCAAACCTGTGGTATCAGGTGTAAGTCCTAATATCAGAGTTGCATTACGCCCTACTGACTTTTCGTATTTATCCATCAATTCATTTAAGGAATAAATATTGTTTTCATCGCCGGGTTCCCAGAACCATTCATGTCGGCCGTTGGCACCCCTAAGCGGCGTATCCGCCATAGCAGGCACCCAATATGCCCCATCTTTATCTCCATGCTTTAGTAAATTAAGATGATTGGAAGCCGATTCGATTTGTTTATGATGTGAGCATGGATAAGGGAAAGCCGACCAGCAGGGATATTCCACTGTTCCGGATTCGGAGCCTCCCCAACGGAAATCTGCCCGGTTTACATTGTGATAAAAAAGACAGTTGGGTTGATACTTATTCACAATGGGCTCAACATCAGGTCCATCACCTTGCGGATCATCGGCGCCCCCATCAAACCAAATCATGTAAAGCTCGCCATAACGGGTACAGATTTCTTCAACCATCTTTTCGCAATAACGTTTGTACCAAATTTGACGGTTGCGGGCGAACTCGCCCTCTCCTTCTGTCTTGAAGTTATGAATACCTAGTAAAGAGTTCCAGCGAATACCAATGTAAATGCCCGGCTCAACACCGTACTTGCGACAAGAATTAACAAAGTCGCGAATAATATCACCTTTACCATCTCTCCACTTTACGGCTTTAAGACAATATGGATTCACATCACTTTGCCACAGCCCGAATCCTGTTTCATGGGTTGCAGTCAGTACGGCGAACTTACATCCGGCATCTTTTGCCGCTTTTATCCATTGGTCGGTATCCAATTTTGTTGGATTGAATATATTATAATCATCAACCGGAGTGGTCCGGTTGTTTCCTTGTCCGTATCGTATGCCATCGAATACATGCAGATCGTAATGAAAAACCGCACCCATTTCTGCTTCATGCCATTTCAGTTGCCTGGGCGCAGGGGTTGGCTGTACTTTGTCAGTTTGAGCATTTCCATCCAGAAATATACCGAATGCTAAGATTAATAAATAGAATAAATTGTTTTTTGTCATCGTATTTAGTTTATGTAATTTGCAAACGGGTCGTTGGTTCGCTGCAGGTGTGCTTTTAATTGGCTTGTAAGCTTTTTGACCAGTTCCGGATTTTTGCTGGCAACGTTGTTTAATTGCCAGGGATCGGTTTGTCTGTCGAACAGGAAGTACTCTTTGCACACCCCTTTTTCGGCACGAATAGCAAAAGTATAGCGTTTATTGCGTAATCCGCGGCGTCCCGAAGATAGATCGGACGACACAATAAAATAGTAAGGCTGAACTACCTCTAATTCATTGTCTGCAGATAACACCCCCGAGGCCAGGTTGTAGGTCTGAGTCCCTTCCGGAATATCTTTTTCGAAGCCCATTATGGATAATAGCGTAGGACCAAGATCTGAGAAACCGATCATTAGATTTTCATCTTTACGAGGTTTAAGCTTATCGGGCCACGAGATAATCATCGGAATGCGCATAGACTCCTCGTACATTGTATTTTTGCCGATAGTTTCGTGCATTCCCATGGCATCGCCATGATCTGAAGTAAATACAACGATTGTATTATCGAACACCCCCTCTTCTTTAAGAGATTCTATGATACGGCCTATCTGATCGTCCACCCCGGTCATACATGCATAATAATTCAGGACATTGGCTTTATAGAATTCAACAAATTTTTTGTCGCCAGCCAAAAGACTCTCAGGAATAGCAAGAGAATCGACATTTACATGCTGGTATACCGCTTTGTATTTTTCGGGAACAAGCTCGTATCCGGTATGCGGAGGATTCATCGAGACAACCAGGGCAAACGGCTTTTCCGGATTACGGAACCGGCCATCCTCGTTCTTGATATATTCGATGGCACGGTTGGCTTCGAATGTAGGTCCCCATTCAGAAACATAGTAAAAGCTGTCGCGGCTGCTATGGGTATCCCAGTACATAGGTTTGAGATGATCGTCGTATGTGCCGTAAGCAGTCCATAAGTCAAAACCATGACGGCGATTGGAGGGGCACCACTCGTTCCATGCCACTTTCCCTTTGTTATTGCTTGTATTCACATAGGGAGCAACGGGTGCATCCAAGTGCCATTTGCCAAGGTATCCGGTGGCATATCCTTTCTCTTTCAATACATCACTCCAGCAACGAACATCTGTTTCCAGTTCGACACCATGAGGTGTATTGTCTGAATTGCAGTTGCCGGTAACTTTGTTTGATACAGGATATAAGCCGGTCATCAACATGGCTCTGGCCGGAGACGATACCGGATAGCAACTAACAGCATCTGTAAAGTGAACCCCTGCCGAGGCAAGCTTATCCAGATTAGGAGTTTTAACCGGCTCAATGTTGAGATACCCTATGGCATTTCCCCTCCATTGATCGGCCATTATAAACAAGAGATTAGGAGTTTTTCCTTTTTCTTTGGCGCTGAGAGACGTTCCCATCAAACAGACTGATGAGAGCAGCAGACTTAGTTTTGTGTAGTTTAACATGGTGTATTCAGATAAAGTGAGACGTTTATAGAGGGCAAAGATAGTAAACAAAACAGCAAACAAAAAAAAGAAGCAAGAAACAGGCGGATAGACTGTTCTTGCCTCTTAATCATAGTTAACATTTTGTCAGCCTTTAACTCTGAAAACCGGAATTTTCATTCATTACCGCTGATGAAGCAAATGTATACTTAAGCTTTTATTTACACAAGTTTGTAGTTAATAAATTAGCTAATCCTGCTGTTAAACATATAACTAATTCTTCTTCCCTTCAATCCACTGCACAATCTTATCGGAAAGGGGACTTTCTTTGGGTGCCACAAAGTCCACCCAGTTTCCGTTTTCGTCTATCATAAACTTCTGGAAGTTCCATTGAACCTCAGCATCGGCCTTCCCATTTTCACTTTTTTGTGTCAGCCATTTATAAAGAGCGTCCATATCATCTCCCTTTACCGATATTTTTGACATAACAGGAAATGTTACATTGTAATTCAAAGTACAGAATTCCATAATCTCCTCGTTGGTGCCGGGTTCCTGACCATTAAAGTTGTTGGCCGGAAAGGCGATGATTGTAAACTTATCTCCACCATACTTTTCAAACAACAACTGTAACTTTTCGTACTGGGGGGTAAGCCCACATTTGGATGCGGTATTCACCACAAGCACTTTTTTACCTTTTAGAGACGAAAGGTGGAAGTCCGTGCCATCCATAGCCTTGACTGTAAAGTCGTGAAATGATTTTGTCTGTGCCATTGTAAATAGAGGCAATATTGCCATACATAAAATGAATGTAAAAGTCTTCATACAATTTTCGTTTTCTATTCTAACAGAAAAAGCTATTCGAAGGTTCTTACATCCTTACAGATGGTATCCCTGACTGCTCATCTCCGTAGCGAGGAACATGCGGTATTGATCCTCTTTAAAAGGATAATCCCAGCATCCCATCTGATGGAAAAGCTGTCCCCCGAATCCCATTTTGAATTTATACAATCCATACATCGGATGCGAAGGTTCCGGTCCGGGTGATACGCCAAACATGTCGTATTCTGTACAACCGCTTGCCTTGGCAATCCGTATTGCCTCCCATTGCAAAGCATAGGTAGGCATACAATTCCGATGCTGCGATGAGGATGCTCCGTAAAGATAGGTTCCTCTGTTGCCTGACAGAACTAAAAATATGGCAGCCAAGGCTTCTCCATCTTTCTCTGCCAGAAGAAGCTCCACCGTAGCAGGCGAAAGCGTGTCGTCTGCTTTAGCTGCAAGAACAGATTTAAAATATTCTATATCGTTCAGAAAGATCCCGTTGCGCTGGGCCGTATCGCTATAAAGCTTATACCATAGCGGAAGTTCTTCCATTCCGGCACGTCGTACGGTCACCCCTTTTCTGGCAGCCAGATGAATGTTGTAACGGGTTTTAGGTTTCATGCGGGCCAGCAACGTCTGTTCGTCCGGAATCAAATCCAGATAAACGGTATGAGCCGGCAGAATGTCGGAGTTGGCACGCTTCAGGTTCCAGTTATTGGTGTTATAATTTAGACGGAACTCCTGGTATTTTCGGTCGGGCGGACCTTCCCAGGTATTGGACTCATTGTAATTCTCCGGTTTGTCCCAATGGGATTGCCAGGCAAGATCATACCGTATACCAATACACGACTTAGGCAGGTAGGAGCGAAGTATTTCGGATAGCTCTTCCAGAAATTCGCCTTGCACCTCTTCGGATGGTTCCAACTCAGGACCATACGGAACGTAGGCAATGCTGGTATCTTTGTTCAGTGCTTGCTGGAGAATCAACAAATCGGCGTATGTGGATGTTTTTGTCAAGTCATCCACATACACCTCACTGTTCTTTACTTTAAAATCAAAAGCTTTAGACTCTATGCCCTGGTATGATTTTACTTCCGCCCAGAATGCGGTTTGTTGTACGATTGGGGTCAGCGCCACCGCCCTGATCTCTTTCTTTTCAACATCGATTGTCATTTCTATTACTTCTTTGTTTCAGCCTGCAAAGGTAGCCAATCTAATAATAGAAAGCAATTTGTTAGCTGTTTCCGCCTTTTTGCTTTGTACACTGGTCCACCAGGTAAACAATTGACAGGTAAGGAATGTCTGAGTTGGTTGTGAGTCCGATCTCGCAAGTCCGGCTATTGGAATACCCCACCTCAATACCCGCTTTCTCTAGCTGAGGCCGAAGCTTCCTTAAAGCATAGGCATTCACTTCGGGATGAGTAAATCCCTTATCTCCGGCAAAGCCGCAACAGCCCACCTCTTCGGGTACAAGAACCTTTTCAGAACAAAGTCCGGCTAAAGCAATCAACTGTTTTTCCAGCTTCATTTTTTTCATGGAACAGGTTATATGAATGGCCACCGGTTGTTTTATGGGCGTAAATTCCAGCTTGTCGCACAAGAAGGTAAGAATAAATTCGGCCGGTTCGTATAGCTTTACACTTTTCATGGTGTTACGCATCCGGTACAGGCAAGGACTTTGGTCACATAAAACCGGATACCGGCCGTTTTCGGTTGCGATGTACAGCGCCTCTTCAAGCTCTACAGCTTTACGGTCAGCTATTTCGGGCATACCTTTGCTTTCCCATATGGTGCCACAACATAACTTATTCATGTTAGAGGGGAATATCACCTCGTATCCCGCCTTTTCGAGTAAGGCGACCGTCTTGTCGACCAGAGGCGTATGGTCCGGCGAACTATGGGCTGTACCCATGGTTTGATTCAGACAACTGGGGAAGTACACCACCTTCAGTTCGCTTTTTAGCGATCCGGTTGCTTTGGGTGTATAGGCTTTGGGCATGGCTGATGTCCATAAAGGAATGGAGTTGCCTGAAACAGAACGGAGACCTTTTGCTAATGCGGTCATATTCCGGGTGCCGATAATTGAGTGAGCTGTATCGGCCAATGTGAGAACCGGACGAAGCATCGCTTTTACACCGGCAAAGTGATTGGCAGTCCACATCCCCAACTGATACCCAATACTGTCCTGGGGCAGAAGTTCGGCCCTGAGGTCATGGGTAAGATGCCCCGTGTTTATATTCATCGGACAGGAGGTGGCGCATAAACCGTCTCCTGCACAGGTGTCGTTGCCGGCATAAGCGTATTGCTTTTTCAATCGCTTCAATCTTTCCTGTTGTTCGGGGATGTTCTTGATGCGGGTGATTTCGCGCTGAGCAACGATCCGTTGTCGTGATGACAAGGTAAATCCTGCCGTAAGACAATTTACTTCGCAGAATCCGCATTCAATGCATTTATCCACATGTTCGTTGGTCAGAGGCATCGGTTTGAAATGGCGGATATGGCAATGAGGATCATCGTTGAATATCACTCCCGGATTTAGCAAGTTCTTAGGATCAAACAAAGACTTGATCTCTTTCATCAAAGCGAATGCCTTTTCGCCCCATTCATACTGAACAAAAGGAGCCATGTTTCGCCCTGTACCGTGTTCGGCTTTGAGTGAACCGTCGTATTTATCCACTACCAGTGTTTTGATCTCGTTCATGAGGCTTTCGTATTGAGCCACCTGCTCACGGGTGTCGAACGACTGGTTGATAATGAAGTGATAATTCCCTTCCAGCGCATGCCCGTATATACAGGCATCCGGATAGCCATGTTTTTCTAACAATTGCTGCAGATCGGCCGTTGCTTCAGGCAGATCTTCAATATGAAAGGCCACATCTTCAATCAGGGTGGTGGTACCCGGTTTGCGGGTTCCGCCTACCGAGGGGAAAATACCCGAACGGATGGCCCAGTAAGGGGCATACTCTTCCTCTTTATCGGTAAATTTTACAGGAACGGCTGTTTTAAATGCGCTCAAGATACCTTCAATCTGTTCAATCTGACCGTAAAGCTCTTCCTTTGTGTTAGCCATAGTTTCGGTAAGAACAGCTGTAAGTCCCCTTCCGGTTGGGTCATTAACCGACTCAAGCGATTTCTTATCCAGCAGTTCGGCCCCCATTACCGGTCCTTTCTTCATCGCTACTACAGCCCTGCAAGCCTCTTTGATGTCATTGAAATAAAGCATTGCGCTGGCCTTGAACGGATAATCTTTACCGGTTTTCATGGTAAATTCCGATAAAAAAGCCAATGTCCCTTCCGATCCCACCAGTAAATGGGTGATGATGTCGAAGGGATCCCGGTAAATTGCCAGGGGAAGTATATTCAGTCCGGTTACATTCTTGATGGAATATTTGTGAAGAATACGGGAAAGGAAAGGCTCGTCTGCTTGCACATAATCGCGTAACTGCTCAATCTTCTCTATAAAACCGGGTTTAGATTTGCGGAAATTTTCTTTACTCTGCTCGCTGGAAGTGTCAAGAATGGTTCCATCGGCAAATACGATGCGTGCCGTGAGCAACATTTTGTCGCTGTTGGCATGAGTTCCACAGTTCATACCGGAGGCGTTGTTCATCACGATGCCACCCACCATGGCCGATTTGACCGAGGCAGGATCTGGTGCAAATTTCCGGCCGAAGGGTTTTAAAATCTGATTAACCCGTTCGCCAATGATTCCGGGTTGCAGTGTAATTGTTTCAAGATCTTCGGAAATAGAATACTTTTCCCAATGTTTGCCAGCTACGATCAGAATCGAATCGCTGATACTTTGTCCCGAAAGGCTGGTGCCAGCCGCTCTGAATGTAACAGGAAGATTGTGTTTGTCTGCCAGCGCCAACAAGCGGGAAACCTCGTCTTCGTTCATCGAGCGTACAACAATCTGGGGAATCAACCGGTAAAATCCGGCATCTGTGCCCCAGGTAAGCAGACGAAGATCGTCTGTGTAGATGCGCTCATCCGGAATAAATCCAGAAATTTCATGTAAATAAGCTTTATATGCTTCCATGTTGTGATTTGATTTAAAGTTTGCATCGCTTTTCCGTCGAAAAGGATACGGCTGCGAAGGTCTTCACTTCCATTCATTTTATCAAGTAAATCAGCCTGTTTTTTCTATTCCATTTAAATTTGTTGTTCAAAAGTTTTTAGAGTGATAATAGAAGTTGGCTTATGTAAAAAACTCCCCTTTTAGTGAAGGATAATTAGAATAGTGAAATAAAAAGTGAAGGATATTTGATGGAAAGTGAAGGATATCAGGTGGAAAGTGAAGGATATTTGTTTGTGTAGTAAATGTAACTATCAGGTAGCTAGTTGTTTGTGTTGAAAAGTGAAGGATGTGAAGGATTTTTTTGCAAAATTGGATGTAAAACGAGCAAGCAGCGCTTTATTTGTATTCCGGCTTGGATAATGAAAATAAAATAGCATGCTATCAACTATTACTTTGCTTTAAGTCTTTTAATGTTTTCAATACGAGGAACTATTCGTTTGCCAATTGGATACCTTGCGTTTGACAATTGTTCAACGCAAAGTATCCATATGTTGACTTTGCGTTGAACAATTGTCAAACGAATAGAGCATCGTTATAAAACAAATAGTTCTTCGTTATAAAACAAATAGATGTTCGTTGTGAAGCAAATAGATGTTCGTATTCTAAAAAAGAAAGCGTCCTGTCTGGTGTGTCTCACCTGGCAGGACGCTCGTTAATGTAATAAGAAGTAGAGTTTTTTTAAAGTATCTCGTTGGTCACAATGTCAAAATATTCAAGGCATTTCTTGATGTCGGGAACGGAATTATCCCAGTTGTTCTCGTATTCGACAATAAAATATCCCTTAAAGTTCTGGCGCTTCAGCTCCTGAAGCATACCTTTCACATTGAGGATACCTTTACCCCAAATAACATCTTCCTGCTCTTTTACACCCGCTTTCTTTTCTGCAATATCTTTAAAGTGCAGAGAAATAATCCGGCTGTCTAGTTTCTTCAGGCATTCAATCTGATCAAGTCCCTCGCGTCTCCAGTGGCCCACATCGGCAGAAGAGCCGATTTTAGGATTTCTTCCTACAATCGCATTCAGCAGATTATCCGGTGTCCAGTATTGAGAAGGTTGCGGATGGTTGTGAACGGAGATGCCGATGTCGTACTTGCGTACCAGACTTTCAACCAAATCCCAGTCGGCCATGGCCGGTTCGCAGGAGATATAAGCCATACCCATGTCTTTGGCAAATAGGAACAACGGTTCCCATTCCGAAGAACTTTGAGTAACTACGACTCCTGTAGAAATGATCTTCACACCTTTAGAGGCTGCATATTCTTTCAACTCCAATCTGGTTTGCGCAGAAAGTTGCGGACCAAAAGTAACGTCTCCCCATTTTCCTCCCAACTTATGGCCGGGATATACCTCTATATACTTCATCCCAAGCTGGTTGGTCTTGTCTATCGCTTCGGTAAGCGTAAACTTATGGAAAGAATAAGACTGCATCCCTAAACGCCATCCCTGCTTTTCGGCTTTAGTCTGCGCCTGAAGAGTCAGACTCATCAACATACAGGCCATCAGGCAGAGTATTTTATAACTGTTCTTTATCATAATTTCAAAAATTAATTATTTATCTGGGCATATCAGGTAAAGAGAAACCATTCTGATACGTATGTTTTATCCATTCGTTGGCCATATCCAGTGCGTTGAATTCGGCAAAGCGTCTGTCGAAACGAGGATCGCCGTCTATTACCTTATATTCGTCTACCGTAACAAGCTTAATTTTGTCGCTTGGCGAAATATTGGTAAACTTCATGTTTTCGCCATCCCACATCAATTCCCTGTGCAGACCTTGTAATCCGGACAGACGAGTGGCTAATACACCCATTACAACCATTTCGTTGAAAGGACCGGAGAAGCTGAAGTTGGACGAAGCCTCTTTTCTGTTCTCTGGTGATTCCTTACATGCACGGATCCAGTCTTGTTCGTGTGCGTTGGTATTCCAGATGTCACCGTTACCACCCTTAACACGTGGAATAGTAGGATCCGGTTGTTTGAAATGATTCATGGCCGATTTGGGAAGCAATGTTGGGTTCATACCATAACAACCTGTCATGATCTTACCTTTACTTCCAACGAAGATGATACCACCGTTTTCGTCGCCCATCATTTCGCCGTCTTTTAATTCGGAAGGCCTTTCAGGCAACAATCCACCATCATACCATAATACCTTAACTTCCGGCATCTTCACTTCACCTTTTGGCTTGCGGGCAGGGAAAGTATAGGTAACAATCTGTGCCTGGGGTGGAGAATAAAGGTTGCTTAAGGTAGAGCTTCCTATTACGCTGGTCGGGTATTTAAGATCCAAAGCCCAATAAAGCGGATCCATGATGTGGCATGCCATATCGCCTAAAGCTCCTGTTCCGAAATCCCAAAAACCGCGCCAGTTCCATGGAGTATAAGCTTCGTTGTAAGGTCTCATCTTAGCCGGACCAATCCAAAGGTTCCAATCCAGTGTGCCAGGCACCTTGGGAGTTCCTTTAGGTTCTGATAATCCCTGCGGCCAGATAGGACGGTCGGTCCAGCAATGAACTTCGGTTACCTCGCCGATAATACCAGATTGAATCCACTCGGCAATTTGTCTGCACCAGTCGAATGAATTTCCCTGGTTACCCATCTGGGTGGCTACACGGTATTTTTGAGCAAGCTTGGTGAGCAGGCGTGATTCGTAAACAGAGTGGGTGAGGGGTTTCTGTGTATAACAATGTTTGCCCAATGTGATAGCATGAGCTGTTACACCGGCATGTGTATGGTCTGGTGTGGCAACCATAATGGCATCGATTGATTTGCCGAATTGGTCGAACATGACCCGCCAGTCTTTAAACTTCTTTGCAGCAGGATAATCTTTGAAGGTTTTATCGGCATATTTCCAATCAACGTCGCAAAGGGCAACGATGTTTTCTGTCTTCATGTTGGCCAGGTTACGGCGTCCCATACCTCCAACACCAATGCCGGCTATGTTCAGTTTGTCACTTGGAGCCGTATGCCCGAATGCTTTTCCCATAACCGTTCCCGGTACGATGGTCAGACCAGCAGCTGCAACTGCGCCTGATTTAAGAAAATTTCTTCTTGAGATGTTTTTCATATCATTATTAAATAAAAGTGATTTCAAAGTTTGCTCTTCATTGAATCCGGCAACACAATCATGCTATCGGAACAATGTGGATCAACATATACATCTTTATATACACCATTTCTTTAAAATAGTACTCAATAAATACCTCTTTAAATGTAAAAACTATTTATTTGTTTGCTTGTTTCAAAGATATATGGAGCAATGTGTACTCATAACATGAGTCCCTCCAGACCCTGCTATACTACAAAGACACGCCATCTAACTAAAATACCTACCCTGATATCTGTTTTTTTAGTTTTTTTTACAATCAAGGTACTGCTTATTTAAGAATAAATAGTTGCTTGAATGTGGTAATATTCGTACATTTGCCTGATTTTTAGTGATATATGTATGACTGGGTATTGTTTTGGTAGCAAGCAGGTATCTTATTTAATGTTTTGTCTTTTAGTGACTGGTGTTGGTTTTTAAAGAAATACTACAGGTGATTGAAGATTAAAATCATAAAAAAATACGAATATTTGTAAGAATGTTTTGAATATCACGAAACAATGTCTAATTTTGCTGCCCATTTAGAGGATATACTAATTAAATATTATAATAAATTAAATTATGATCGTAGTTCCATTGAAAGAAGGCGAAAATATTGAAAAAGCGCTTAAGAAATTTAAGAGAAAATTTGAAAAAACAGGTGTTGTTAAAGAACTTAGAAGTCGTCAGGCTTTCTCTAAACCTTCTGTGGTTAAAAGAAAACAGAATATGCGTGCGGTATATGTTCAGCAACTTCAATTGGTTGAAGAATAAATATAGCCTCAACTTGTTTAATTGAATTTTTATCGCTACATTCGTTGCATTAAATGTTGATGCGGCGTGAATGAGTTGATAACTTCTTTTTTACAATATATACGGTATGAGCGGAATTATTCCGATCATACCATTGGCGCGTATTGTAATGATCTGTGTCAATTTGAATTATATCTTAAAGAAGAGACGGATTTGTCCGGATTTACGGATGTAGGTCCGGATGTTGTAAGGAATTGGATTGTTGCATTGCTAAACGATAAAATTTCTCCAGTATCAGTTAACCGTAAATTGAGTTCTTTGAAGTCGTTTTATAAGTTTCTTCTGAAACTTGGAATAGTTGAGTCGAGTCCCATGCGCTTGATAAGCGGGCCGAAAACTAAGAAACCTTTACCTTATTTTATAAAGGATTCCGATATGGAATCTTTGCTGGATGGGGATGGTTTTGAAGATGGATTTGAGGGAGTGAGGGATCGCCTGATTATCGAATTGTTCTATGATACCGGTATCCGGTGTTCGGAACTGACCGGTATAAGGTTGTCTGATATAGACTTTGAATCGTCCCTGCTTAAAGTGACAGGGAAAAGAAATAAACAACGCCTGATTCCATTTGCGTCCGGATTAAAGGATATGATACTTGCTTACAACGAGATAAGAAAAAAAATACCGGAAACAGAAAGTGAGTGGCTTTTTGTTAAGAAAAACGGAAACCAATTATCTTCCGGAATTGTTTATCAAATAGTAACAAAGAGACTCTCGGAGATACCGGCGCTGGCAAAACGGAGTCCTCATGTTCTAAGACATTCATTTGCGACAAGTATGTTGAACAACGGGGCAGAGTTGAATGCTGTGAAAGAGTTACTAGGACATAGTAGTTTAGCTTCAACCAGTGTTTACACGCATACAACCTTTGAGGAATTAAAAAAAGTGTATCATGCTCATCCCAGAGCAAAAAAAAAGGAGGTTATTATGGACATTCGAATTCAGTCTATCCACTTTGATGCTTTCACACAGTTAGAAGCATTTACTCAGAAGAAAGTTTCCAAACTGGAACAGTATTATGATGGAATATTACAGGCCGAAGTATTTTTTAAAGTGACAAAGCCAGAAACATTTCAGAATAAGGAGGCGTCAATAAAGCTTAAGATTAAGAGTGGGGAGTTGTTTGCTGAGAAAGTGAGTGATACTTTTGAAGAATCAGTTGATAGTTGTGTTGAAGCATTATCTAAACAATTACTTAAATTCAAGGAAAAAACAAGAGCTAAATAAAATATTACCTCATAAGTTTGGTATATTAGAAAAAATATCTAAATTTGCAGCCGTTTCGCCGTTGTGACGAAACGGCTTCTGTTAGAAAAATATTGAATGCCTCTTTAGCTCAGTTGGCCAGAGCACGTGATTTGTAATCTCGGGGTCGTTGGTTCGAATCCGACAAGAGGCTCAAAAAAAAAGCAAGCGTGCTTTTTTGTTTTAAAAAAAAATATTTTGGGCAGTTACCAGAGTGGCCAAATGGGGCTGACTGTAACTCAGCTGACTTACGTCTTCGGTGGTTCGAATCCATCACTGCCCACTTACTGAAAAATAAAGATGCGGAAATAGCTCAGTTGATAGAGCATTAGCCTTCCAAGCTGAGGGTCGCGGGTTTGAGTCCCGTTTTCCGCTCTATTGCCTATGTAGCTCAGCGGTAGAGCACTTCCTTGGTAAGGAAGAGGTCCCGGGTTCAAGTCCCGGCATCGGCTCAAAATGATAGAAGTACAGATCATTAATCATATAAAGAACAATTAAGTTATGGCAAAAGAGAAATTCGACAGATCGAAACCTCATGTGAACATAGGTACGATTGGTCACGTTGACCACGGTAAAACAACGTTGACAGCTGCTATTACAACCGTATTGGCAAAAAAAGGTCTTTCTGAAGTAAAATCATTCGATCAGATTGATAATGCTCCTGAAGAAAAAGAAAGAGGTATTACTATCAATACTTCTCACGTAGAATATCAGACAGCTAACCGTCACTATGCACACGTTGACTGTCCGGGTCACGCCGACTACGTTAAGAACATGGTAACTGGTGCTGCTCAGATGGACGGTGCTATTATCGTTGTTGCTGCAACTGATGGTCCTATGCCTCAAACTCGTGAACACATCCTATTGGCACGTCAGGTAAACGTTCCTAAATTGGTTGTTTTCATGAACAAATGTGATTCTGTTGATGACGAAGAAATGTTGGATCTTGTTGAAATGGAAATGAGAGAACTTCTTTCATTCTACGATTTCGACGGCGACAATACTCCTGTTATCCGTGGTTCTGCTCTTGGTGGTTTGAACGGCGATGCTAAATGGGAAGATAAGATCATGGAATTGATGGATGCATGTGATACATGGATTCCTCTGCCTCCGCGTGAAGTTGACAAGCCTTTCTTGATGCCTGTTGAAGACGTGTTCTCTATCACTGGTCGTGGTACTGTAGCTACAGGTCGTATCGAAACTGGTATCATCAAAACAGGTGAAGAAGTTCAGATTATCGGTTTAGGTTCTGAAGGAAAGAAATCAGTTGTAACTGGTGTTGAAATGTTCCGTAAGATTTTGGACGAAGGCCAAGCTGGTGACAACGTAGGTTTGTTGCTTCGTGGTGTTGACAAAACTGAAATCAAACGTGGTATGGTTATCACACACCCGGGAAAAGTAACTCCTCACACTACAATCAAGGCTGAGGTTTATATCCTGAAGAAAGAAGAAGGTGGTCGTCACACTCCATTCCATAACAAATATCGTCCTCAGTTCTACATCCGTACATTGGACGTAACTGGTGAGATCACTTTGCCAGAAGGAACTGAAATGGTTATGCCAGGTGACAACTTGACAATCACTGTAGAATTGATCTACCCGGTTGCTTGTAGCGTAGGTCTTCGTTTCGCTATCCGCGAAGGTGGACGTACAGTAGGTGCTGGTCAGATTACTGAATTGATCGACTAATTCAATCTAAATAATAGTCAGCCTTTCGGGGCTGACTATATACGGGTCTAGCTCAGTTGGTAGAGCACTGGTCTCCAAAACCAGGTGTCGGGAGTTCGAGTCTCTCGACCCGTGCTAAAAATCTATAGATTCAATGAAAAAGATAATTGCTTATATTAAAGAATCTTATAACGAACTTGTTTATAAAGTTTCTTGGCCTACAAGATCAGAACTATCCAATAGTGCTGTGGTTGTCATGTTTGCTTCCCTTATGATCGCTGCACTGATTTTTGTGATTGATTTGGGTTTTGAGACAGTAATGCGCTTCTTCTACGAAACAATTTTTTAATTCAGTTTTTCATGTCTGACATACAAAAGAAATTTTATGTTCTCAGAGCCATTAGTGGCAAAGAGAATAAAGTTAGAGAGTATCTGGAAGCTGAACTTAAGAATACGGATCTGGGAGAATATGTATCTCAAGTCTTAATTCCTACAGAAAAGACTTTTACAGTACGTAATGGTAAGAAAGTGATGAAAGAAAGAGCTTACTTACCTGGATATGTACTTGTTGAAGCAGCTCTGGTAGGAGAAGTTGCTCATCGATTGAGAAATATCCCCAACGTAATTGGTTTCCTTGGAGGATCGGATAATCCGGTTCCCCTTCGTCCTTCTGAAGTGAACCGTATCTTAGGTACGGTTGATGAGTTTCAGGAACAACAGGAAGAAATGGATATCCAGTTTTATGTTGGCGAAAATGTCAAAGTTACCTTTGGTCCATTTAGTGGCTTTAGTGGCTTAATCGAAGAAGTCAACACCGAGAAAAAGAAACTGAAGGTGATGGTCAAGATCTTCGGACGTAAGACCCCCCTTGAGTTGGGTTATATGCAAGTGGAGAAGGAATAGTACTTTTGTTACGAATTGTGTATTCTTTCCGTTTTTAGTGTTATATATCTAAATTTTAGAAAAATGGCAAAAGAAGTTGTTGGACAAATTAAATTGCAGATTAAAGGAGGAGCGGCAAACCCTTCTCCCCCTGTTGGACCTGCTTTAGGTTCTAAGGGTATTAATATTATGGAGTTTTGCAAGCAATTTAATGCCAGAACTCAAGACAAAAGCGGTAAGATATTACCAGTGGTAATTACTTACTATGCTGATAAGTCTTTCGACTTTGTTGTTAAAACACCTCCTGTTGCTATCCAATTGTTGGAAGTAGCAAAATTGAAAGGTGGTTCTGCAGAGCCAAACCGTAAGAAGGTAGGCGAAATTACTTGGGAACAGGTAAAAGCTATCGCAGAAGACAAGATTGTCGATCTTAACTGTTTTACTGTTACTTCAGCCATGAAAATGGTTGCTGGTACTGCCAGAAGTATGGGTATCAATGTTAAAGGGGCATTCCCTGAAAATAACTAATAAACTTCAATTGAGATGAGTAAACTTACAAAAAATCAAAAGTTGGCTTTGGGCAAGATTGAAGCTGGGAAATCATATTCATTAAAAGAGGCTTCAGCTTTAGTAAAAGAAATTACTACAACAAAGTTTGATGCTTCTGTAGATATTGATGTTCGTTTAGGAGTTGATCCCCGTAAGGCAAACCAGATGGTGAGAGGTGTTGTTTCACTTCCTCATGGAACAGGTAAGCAAGTTAGAGTTCTTGTATTATGTACTCCCGACAAAGAAGCTGAAGCTACTGAAGCTGGTGCTGACTATGTAGGGTTGGATGATTATATTGCAAAAATTAAAGGTGGTTGGACTGATATTGACGTTATCATTACAATGCCTTCTATCATGGGTAAGATTGGTGCTTTAGGTCGTGTATTAGGTCCTCGTGGTCTTATGCCTAACCCAAAGAGCGGTACAGTTACTAATGAAGTAGGTAATGCTGTGAAGGAAGTTAAACAAGGTAAGATCGACTTTAAGGTAGACAAGACAGGTATCGTTCATACATCTGTAGGTAAAGTTTCTTTCGACGCGGAACAGATTCGCGACAATGCAAAGGAATTCATTTCTACACTTATGAAATTGAAACCGTCTGCAGCTAAGGGAACATACGTAAAGAGCATTTATCTTTCAAGTACAATGAGTGCGGGTATTAAAATTGACCCTAAATCAGTTGAAGAAAATTAATAAAACAATTGAACAATGAGAAAGGAAGATAAAAGTGCTATTATAGACCAGCTTACAGCAACTGTTAATGAATATGCAAATTTCTATTTAACAGACATCGAAGCTCTTAACGCTGAAAAAACAAGCGCTTTGAGAAGAGAATGCTATAAGAAGGAAGTAAAGTTGGTTGTTGTTAAGAACACCCTGCTTAAAAAAGCGTTAGATAATGTAGAAGGTGATTTCTCGCCTTTATTCAACTCAATGAAGGGAAACACCGCTGTGATGTTTTCTAACGTTGCTAACGTTCCTGCTAAACTTATCAAAGACTTTACAAAAGATACTAAAGGTGAAGGTAAGCCTCAGTTGAAGGCTGCTTACGTACAGGAATGTTTCTACGTAGGTGCACAGAACCTGGATGCTCTTGTAAATGTTAAGGGTAAGAACGAGCTTATCGGAGAAGTTATCATGTTGTTGCAATCTCCTGCTAAGAACGTTATCTCTGCTCTTAAGTCGGGCGGAAACACAATTCATGGAGTATTGCAAACTCTCCAGGAAAGATAATTATAAAATATTACAAAGAATAACAATCATTTAATTCATACAAAAATGGCAGATTTGAAAGCTTTTGCAGAACAATTAGTAAACTTGACCGTAAAAGAAGTTAGTGAACTGGCAACTATCCTTAAAGAAGAATACGGAATCGAACCTGCTGCTGCAGCTGTTGCTGTAGCCGGTCCCGCAGCTGCTGCTGAGGTTGTTGAAGAAAAAACATCTTTTGATGTTGTTTTGAAGAGCGCAGGTAGTGCAAAACTTCAGGTAGTTAAAGCAGTTAAAGAACAATGTGGCCTTGGATTGAAGGAAGCTAAGGATCTTGTTGATGCTGCTCCTTCTGTAGTTAAGGAAGGTGTTGATAAAGCAACTGCTGAAGCATTAAAAGCAAGCTTAGAAGAAGCTGGAGCTGAAGTTGAGCTTAAATAGTATTTCTAGCCTGGTAATCAGGTGATTTGGTTAAGAATCTTTGCAAACAAAGATTCTTAACCTTTTTGTGTCTATATTTTCATTAAGTTCAATAAATTCCTTACTAGATGTCTTCAACAGCTGAAAACCAAAGAGTTAATTTTGCTTCGATAAAGAATCCACTTCCTTATCCGGACTTTCTCGAAGTACAATTGAAGTCATTTCAAGACTTTCTTCAACTTGACACACCCCCCGAAAAGCGCAAGAAGGAGGGATTGTATAAGGTGTTTGCAGAGAATTTTCCCATTGCAGATACTCGTAACAATTTTGTGTTGGAGTTCTTAGATTATTATATCGATCCGCCCCGCTACACTATCGACGAATGTATTGCACGTGGATTAACCTATAGTGTGCCTTTAAAAGCAAAGTTGAAACTTTACTGTACCGATCCAGATCACGAGGATTTTGATACGGTTATTCAGGATGTTTATCTGGGTCCGATTCCATATATGACAGAGCGTGGTACGTTTGTTATAAATGGAGCAGAGCGCGTTGTAGTTTCGCAGTTGCACCGTTCTCCGGGTGTATTCTTTGGTCAAAGCATCCATGCCAATGGTACTAAATTATATTCGGCACGTATCATTCCATTCAAGGGTTCCTGGATTGAATTTGCAACAGACATCAATAATGTCATGTATGCATACATTGACCGTAAAAAGAAATTACCTGTAACTACACTTTTACGTGCTATTGGTTTTGAAAGTGACCGGGATATCCTCGAAATCTTTAATCTTGCTGAAGAAGTAAAGGTAAACAAAACTAATCTTAAGAAACTTTTAGGCCGTAAACTTGCTGCGCGTGTATTAAAAACGTGGGTAGAAGATTTTGTTGATGAAGATACCGGAGAGGTGGTTTCTATTGAGCGAAATGAAGTTATTATCGACCGTGAGTCGGTTCTGGATGAAGATAATGTTGTTTCTATCCTTGAATCTGGCGTGCAGAATATATTGTTACACCGCGAGGACCAGAATCTTTCTGATTTTGCTATTATCTATAATACACTTCAGAAGGACCCAAGTAACTCAGAAAAAGAAGCTGTACTTTATATTTACAGACAGCTGCGTAATGCTGAACCTGCTGATGATGCAAGTGCACGTGAAGTTATCAACAATTTATTCTTCTCAGAAAAGCGTTACGATCTTGGGGAAGTAGGTCGTTATCGAATTAATAAAAAACTAAATCTTTCAACAAGTGAAGACGTTAAAGTCTTGACGAAAGAAGATATTATCGAGATCATCAAGTATTTGATTGAGCTTATTAACTCAAAGGCAATTGTTGATGATATCGACCACTTAAGTAACCGTCGGGTTCGTACGGTTGGCGAGCAGCTATACAACCAATTCGGTGTTGGTCTGGCTCGTATGTCTCGTACGGTTCGCGAACGTATGAACGTAAGAGATAACGAAGTGTTTACTCCGATCGATCTTATTAATGCTAAGACCATTTCTTCGGTAGTAAATTCATTCTTCGGTACTAATGCGCTTTCTCAGTTTATGGATCAAACCAATCCATTGGCTGAAATTACACATAAACGTCGTTTATCTGCATTGGGACCAGGCGGTCTATCGCGTGAGCGTGCGGGCTTTGAGGTTCGTGACGTTCACTATACGCATTATGGTCGTCTTTGTCCGATTGAAACACCGGAAGGTCCGAATATCGGATTGATCTCTTCATTATGTGTATATGCAAAAATCAATGATTTAGGCTTCATCTCAACACCTTATCGTAAGGTTGAAAATGGTAAAGTTGATTTCTCTGACGAGGGTCTGCAATACTATACGGCAGAAGAAGAGGAAGAGTTGACCATTGCTCAGGGTAATGCTCCATTAAATGATGAAGGTAAATTTATCAGGGATAAGGTTAAGTCTCGTTTTGAGGCCGACTTCCCCGTAGTTTCTCCGGATGAAGTAGATTTAATGGACGTATCTCCTACACAGATTGCATCTATTGCCGCCTCTTTGATTCCTTTCCTCGAACATGATGATGCAAACCGTGCGTTGATGGGATCGAACATGATGCGCCAGGCTGTTCCTTTGTTGCGTACCGATGCCCCGATTGTAGGTACTGGTATTGAAAAACAGCTTGTACGTGATTCACGTACTCAGATTATGGCTGAACGTGAAGGTGAGATTGTATTTGTAGATGCAACATGTATCAAGATTAAATATGACCGTTCTGAAGAAGAAGAATTTGTAAGCTTCGAAGATTCGGTTAAAACTTATATTATACCAAAGTTCAGAAAAACGAACCAGGGTACAACGGTCGACCTGCGTCCTATTTGTCGCAAAGGTCAGCGCGTAACAGCCGGCGATATTCTGACAGAAGGTTATTCAACTCAAAATGGCGAACTTGCTTTAGGTCGCAACATCAAGGTGGCTTACATGCCTTGGAAGGGATATAACTATGAGGATGCTATTGTATTGAATGAACGTATGGTACGTGAAGACTTCTTCACATCTGTTCATGTTGATGAGTATATCCTTGAAGTTCGTGAAACCAAGCGAGGAATGGAAGAACTTACCTCCGATATTCCCAATGTGAGTGAAGATGCAACAAAAGATCTTGATGAAAGAGGTATTGTTCGCGTTGGTGCTCGTATCGAACCGGGTGATATTATGATTGGTAAAATTACTCCTAAAGGAGAATCCGATCCTTCACCTGAAGAGAAATTGCTTCGTGCGATCTTTGGTGATAAGGCGGGAGATGTTAAGGATGCCTCTTTGAAAGCCAAACCTTCTTTGCATGGTGTGGTTATCGGAACAAGCCTCTTTTCAAAGGCTGTTAAAAAGAGAAAATCAAGACTTACCGACAAGGCTATTTTGCCAAAGCTTGATGAAGATTACGAACACAAAATGGCCGAGCTTAAAGGTCAGTTGGTAGAAAAACTTTTAACCCTTACTGCTGGAAAAGTATCACAGGGTGTGAAAGATTACATGAATATGGAAGTTGTAGCCAAGGGTGCCAAATTTAGCCGTAAGGCATTGGAGGAACTTGACTATGAATCAATCCAGGTAAGCAAATGGACTGCAGACGCTCAGAAGAATGATATGATTAAGGCTGTAATTCTGAATTACTTAAAGAAAAATAAGGAATTGGATGCAGAGCTTAAACGTAAGAAATTCGACCTTACAATTGGAGACGAACTTCCTACTGGTATTGTTCAGATGGCAAAAGTATATATTGCTAAGAAACGTAAAATTCAGGTGGGTGATAAGATGGCAGGACGTCACGGTAACAAGGGTATTGTTTCCAAGATTGTTCGCCAGGAAGATATGCCTTTCCTTGAAGATGGAACGCCGGTTGATATCTGTTTGAATCCTCTTGGTGTGCCTTCTCGTATGAACCTTGGCCAGATTTTTGAAGCGGTTATGGGTTGGGCCGGACGCGAATTGAATGTTAAGTTTGCGACTCCTATTTTTGACGGAGCGTCTATTGATGACATGAATGAGTGGACTGATAAGGCTGGAATTCCTCGTTACGGTAAGTCATATTTGTATGATGGAGGTACAGGAGATCGTTTTGACCAACCAGCAACTGTGGGTGTAACCTACTTCTTGAAACTTGGACACATGGTTGACGACAAAATGCATGCCCGTTCTATTGGTCCGTATTCTCTTATTACGCAACAACCTCTTGGTGGTAAAGCTCAATTTGGTGGTCAGCGTTTCGGGGAAATGGAGGTTTGGGCACTTGAGGCATTCGGTGCGGCACATATCTTGCAGGAAATTCTTACAATCAAGTCGGACGACGTAGTAGGTCGTTCAAAAGCTTATGAAGCAATTGTGAAAGGTGATCCAATGCCACAACCTGGTATTCCGGAATCATTGAATGTATTGCTGCATGAACTTAGAGGTCTTGGTTTAAGCTTTACACTGGATTAATTCAACATTATATAAGTAGATGAGCTTTGCTCATCTACTTTATCAATTGATAACTCTTTATAAAAAAAAAATATGGCCTTTAGAAAAGAAAACAAGATAAAGAGTAACTTTTCAAAAATAACCATCGGTCTTGCCTCACCCGAAGAGATTCTCGAAAACTCAAGCGGCGAAGTGCTAAAACCGGAAACGATCAATTATCGTACATACAAACCGGAAAGAGACGGGTTGTTTTGCGAACGCATCTTTGGTCCTATTAAGGATTATGAGTGTCATTGCGGAAAATACAAACGTATCAGATATAAAGGTATTGTTTGTGATCGTTGCGGGGTTGAAGTTACAGAGAAGAAAGTTCGTCGTGAACGTATGGGGCACATCCATTTGGTTGTACCTGTAGCTCATATCTGGTATTTCCGCTCACTTCCTAATAAGATTGGTTATTTATTGGGTTTACCTACTAAAAAGCTTGACTCAATCATTTATTACGAACGTTATGTGGTTATCCAACCGGGATCTGTTGATACTGTAGCTGAGTACGACCTGCTTTCTGAAGAAGAATATCTTCAGATTTTGGACTCACTGCCAAGAGAAAATCAGATGTTGGAGGATTCTGATCCAAATAAGTTTATTGCTAAGATTGGAGCAGAAGCTGTTTATGATATGTTGGCACGCTTGGATCTGGATACTTTATCTTATGATCTTCGTCACCGTGCGAGCACTGATACATCGCAACAGAGAAAAAATGAGGCTTTGAAACGATTGCAGGTGGTGGAATCTTTCCGTTCGTCAAAGGGTAGAAATAAACCCGAATGGATGATTGTACGCGTTGTTCCTGTTATTCCTCCAGAACTTCGTCCTTTGGTTCCATTGGATGGAGGTCGTTTTGCTACATCCGACTTGAATGATTTGTATCGTCGTGTTATTATCCGTAATAACCGTCTGAAACGATTAATTGATATTAAAGCTCCTGAAGTAATTTTACGTAATGAAAAACGTATGTTGCAGGAAGCTGTCGATTCATTGTTTGATAATTCAAGAAAGTCAAGTGCAGTTAAAACAGATGCTAACAGACCTTTGAAATCACTTTCAGATAGTTTGAAAGGAAAGCAAGGGCGTTTCCGTCAGAACTTATTGGGTAAACGTGTTGACTATTCAGCCCGTTCGGTAATTGTTGTTGGTCCGGAATTAAAAATGCATGAATGCGGTTTGCCAAAGAATATGGCTGCCGAATTATATAAACCATTTGTTATCCGCAAACTTATAGAAAGAGGTATTGTTAAAACAGTTAAATCTGCAAAGAAGATTGTTGATCGCAAAGAACCTGTAGTTTGGGATATTTTGGAACACGTAATGAAAGGACATCCTGTTCTTCTTAACCGTGCTCCTACATTGCACCGTTTAGGTATTCAGGCTTTCCAACCTAAATTAATTGAAGGAAAGGCAATTCAGCTGCACCCGTTGGCTTGTACCGCATTTAACGCGGACTTTGACGGTGACCAGATGGCTGTTCACTTGCCTCTTGGTAATGAAGCTGTTTTGGAAGCTCAAATGTTAATGCTTGCTTCTCATAACATTCTGAATCCGGCGAATGGTGCACCAATTACTGTTCCTTCACAGGATATGGTACTTGGTCTGTATTATATCACTAAGATTCGTCAGGGATCTCTTGGTACCGGACTTGTATTCTATGGTCCTGAAGAGGCTACTATTGCTTACAATGAAAAGAAAGTTGACATTCATGCTCCTATCAAAGTATATGTGGATGACGTGGATGAAAATGGTAACTTCGTAAAAGTGATGGTTGAAACTTCTGTTGGCCGTTTGATGGTTAATGAGTTCGTTCCAAAAGAAGTAGGTTATATCAACGAAGTTTTGGGTAAAAAATCCCTTCGTGATATTATTGGTAAGGTTATAAAGGTTTGTGGAGTTGCCAGAACGGCTCTATTCCTTGATGATATTAAGGATTTGGGTTATTACATGGCCTTTAAGGGTGGATTGTCGTTCAACTTGGCCGACGTTCTTATTCCTGTTGAGAAAGATGAGCTTATTAAAGAAGGATATGCCGAAGTTGAACAGATTTTGGCTAACTATAGCATGGGTTTCATCACTTTCAACGAACGTTATAACCAGATTATCGATACCTGGACACACGTTAACAGTAAGTTGTCTAACATCCTGATAAAACAACTTACCAACGACAATCAAGGGTTCAACTCTGTATTCATGATGATGGATTCAGGTGCCCGTGGTTCGAAAGAACAGATTCGTCAGTTGTCAGGTATGCGTGGTTTGATGGCTAAACCTCAGAAAAGTGGATCAGAAGGTGGTCAGATTATTGAAAACCCGATTCTTTCGAACTTTAAAGAAGGTTTGTCTGTGCTAGAGTACTTTATCTCTACCCACGGTGCCCGTAAAGGTTTGGCGGATACGGCGTTGAAAACAGCTGATGCTGGTTATCTGACACGTCGTTTGGTTGACGTTTCACATGATGTTATCATCAACGAAGACGACTGTGGAACATTACGTGGTCTTGTTTGTACAGAATTAAAGAATAATGAAGAGGTGGTTGCCTCTTTGTATGAAAGAATATTAGGTAGAGTTTCTGTTCATGATATTCAACATCCGTTAACAGGAGACATTCTTGTTGAGGCTGGAGAAGAAATCAAAGAAGATGCAGCTAAGAAGATTCAGGATTCACCAATTGAAAGCGTAGAAATCCGTTCTGTTCTTACTTGTGAATCGAAGAAAGGTGTTTGTGCAAAATGTTATGGACGTAACCTTGCAACAGGCCGAATGGTTCAAAAGGGAGAAGTGGTTGGTGTTATTGCTGCACAATCCATCGGTGAGCCGGGAACTCAGCTTACATTGCGTACTTTCCACGTCGGTGGTATTGCTTCAAACATTGCAACAGAAAATAGTATCTCTTCTAAGTTTGACGGTATTCTTGAGATTGACGAGCTTCGTTCGGTTGAGGCTGTAGATGAAGCTACCGGCTCAAAATATCAGGTGGTAGTTAGCCGTTTGGCCGAAATGCGTATTGTGGACCCTAATACAAAGATTGTATTGCTTACTCATAATATCCCCTACGGTTCTAAATTGTTCTTCTCAAATGGAGCATTGGTTAAGAAGGGTGATGTTATTATTGAGTGGGACCCATTCAATGCCGTTATTGTATCGGAAGTAGCTGGTAAGATTGAATTCGAAAGTGTTGTTGAAAATGTGACCTACAAGGTAGAGAGCGATGAAACAACTGGTTTGAAAGAAAAGATTATCATTGAATCTAAAGATAAGACCAAAGTTCCTTCAGCACATATCGTGGATGAGAACGGAAATTACCTGAAGACTTATAGTTTACCTCTTGGTGCACACGTTATCAAGGAGAATGGCGATAAGGTTAAGACTGGTGAAGTATTGGTTAAGATTCCTCGTGCAGTAGGTAAGGCTGGTGATATCACCGGTGGTTTGCCTCGTGTAACTGAAATGTTTGAGGCTCGTAATCCGTCTAACCCTGCAGTTGTATCCGAAATTGATGGAGAAATCGGTTTTGGTAAGATTAAGAGGGGTAATCGTGAAATTACAGTAACATCTAAGCTAGGAGAAGTTAAGAAGTATATGGTACCTCTGTCTAAGCAGTTGTTGGTACAAGAAAATGACTATATCCGTGCGGGTATGCCGCTTTCTGACGGAGCTACAACTCCTTCGGATATCTTGGCAATCAAGGGTCCTACAGCAGTCCAGGAATACATTGTGAACGAAGTTCAGGATGTTTACCGTCTGCAGGGTGTGAAGATTAATGACAAGCACTTTGAAGTTATCGTTCGTCAGATGATGCGCAAGGTAGAAGTTGTTGATCCGGGAGATACACGTTTCCTTGAACAGCAGGTGGTTGATAAATTGGATGTAATGGATGAGAATGATCGTATCTGGGGTAAGAAGGTTGTCATGGATGCCGGAGATTCTCAGACTATGGTTGCAGGGCAGATTGTTACAGCTCGTAAGTTAAGAGATGAAAACAGTATGTTGAAGCGCCGAGATCTTAAATTGGTTGAAGTACGTGATGCAGTTCCTGCTACTACGAACCAGATTCTTCAGGGTATCACCCGTGCTGCATTGCAAACTAACAGCTTTATGTCTGCTGCATCCTTCCAGGAAACTACGAAGGTATTGAACGAAGCTGCTATCAATGGTAAAGTAGACCGTTTGGAAGGTTTGAAGGAAAACGTTATTTGCGGACACCTCATCCCTGCTGGTACTGGTCAGCGAGATTTCGACAAACTTGTAGTAGGCGCAAAAGACGAATTCGAACGTATTTTTGCTACCAGAAAGAATGTGGTCGACTTCAAGACTGTAGAGCATGATTAATATTTAATCTGAATAAATAAAAAAGGGATTTCGGGTAACTGAAATCCCTTTTTTTATTGATACAATTTGTTTTATTTAACCTATCCTATTAAATTTGTGAACAACAATTCTTAGATGTAAAAATAGTAATCAAATATGAAAAAGTTACTTCTTCTTTTAGTGCTGTTAGCACAATACGCTGGTTTTTTATTTGCACAAGGTCAGATAACTCCTCAACCCATTAATGTGATGAGTTATAACATCCGGATGGACAATGCGGGTGACGGTGATAATCAATGGAAATTCAGAAAGGAATTTGCCGCGAATCTGGTGAAATTCCATGAAGCGGTTTTGATTGGTATGCAAGAAGTTCTGCATAATCAGCTAATGGATATGGCCTCAAGATTACCTGATTATGGTTATATTGGAGTTGGTAGAGAAGATGGAAAAACAAAAGGAGAATATGCCTCTATATTTTATAATAAGAAGAGATTTAAAGTAATTGATTCCGGTAATTTCTGGTTATCTGAAGATTGTGATGCCGTAGGAAAGAAAGGATGGGATGCTGCTTGTGAAAGAGTGGCAACCTGGGGTGTCTTTGAAGATAAAAGTACCGGAAAACGACTGTTTATGTTAAACACTCACCTGGATCATATGGGAAAAGTGGCACGTCACGAAGGTGCTTTGCTTGTGATCAACAAGGTCAAAGAATTATCTCGCAATTATCCGGTAATAGTTACCGGAGACTTTAATGCTGTCCCCACCGATGATCCTATCCAGGTGTTGACTAATTCTCCGGAAGGATATTCTTTAACAGATACGCGTTCAGTATCTCCGCTTGTTTATGGTCCGAACTGGTCTTTCCATGATTTTGGCCGCGTTAAAATGGCTGAGCGCTCGCTTATAGATTATATTTTTATAAAAGGAAATATAAAAGTAATGCGTTACGGAGTTCTTACAGATATGTTAAATACCTTGTATCCTTCGGATCATTGTCCTGTACTTTCGACTTTGATTATTCAGTAGAGTATTCTGTATGGAACCTGCAGAAGATTACCTAAAGGAGGTAACCCCATTGGGTGAAGACGATTGTTTCGTTATAATTCATCGTCCACAGAAAAGAGGGTTCGAATACCCGTTGCATATACATCCGGAATTTGAGCTCAATTATCTGGAAGGAGCGAAAGGTGCATTGCGAATTGTTGGTGATTCGATGGAAGAGATTGGCGACCAAGATTTAGTCATGGTTGCCGGTGGAACGAAGCATGCATATTCTAATCATCATTGTGCTGCAGAGACAGTTTGTGAAATAACCATTCAATTTCGGGCAGATGTATTTGATAGTATTCTTAATACACGCCACTTCAAATCAATTAGGCAGATGTTTGAGGATGCTTCCAAAGGATTGGTTTTTTCTTCTGATATGTTGGATCGGATTATACCTGAATTGAAAAAGCTAACAAAAGATGATTCGGATTCTTTTCATAGTTTTTTGCATATGGTTGAAATTCTTAAAATTCTATCGTCAGATAATCAAATGCGTCTGCTAAGTTCCGAGAATAGTGTGGATGGTTTTAGTTCTTCCGAAAATGAGAAGCTGGAAAGTATCTTAAGATTTATGCATGAAAAATTTAGAGAATCTATTATGCTGGGAGAGGTATCCAAGAGCAGTGGAATGAGTGAAGCTTCCTTGACCAGATTTCTTAAGAGAAGAACAGGAAAGACTTTTATCGATACTCTTAATGACATTCGGATTTCGCAGGCAGTGTGTTGTTTGATAGATACCTCAGCTTCTATTACCGAAATATGTTATAATTGTGGATTTAATAATGTATCTAATTTTAATCGAATTTTTAAAAAACGGAAAGGTTGTACGCCAACAGATTATAGACAAAAATATGAAAAAAGTCGTTTTAAGCTCTAAAAAGTCATTTGTTTTGATTAAATAACTAAAATAAATTACCTAAAATCGGAAAAGTATTGTATTTTGATTAAAAAATATTTGCATAGTATATGAAATCGCTATAAATTTGTGGCATGAAAGGATTAGTCTTTATGGTATTAAAGGCCCTAACTTGGATGCCAAAACTAGTTCGACATTAACACACACAAAGTATTTTTACATTGGTCTAAAGAATTGAGAATTTAAAACACAACGAAAGAACGACTGCCTGTGAAGGTGGTCGTTTTTGCATTAAAAGAAATCTATTTTACTATCTTTGCGACTAAACGAACAACATAAAACATATGATGGAAAATAAAAAAGGGAATGCAGAAATTCAAATTGAATTATCTGAAGAGATAGCACAGGGAACATATGCTAATCTGGCAATCATTGCACACTCTTCTTCTGAGTTTATACTTGACTTTATTCGGTTGGTTCCAGGTGTTCCAAAAGCCAAGGTACAGAGCCGGATCATATTGACTCCAGAAAATGCCAAGCGTCTTTTATACGCTTTACAAGATAATGTGAACCGTTTTGAAGATCAATTCGGACAGGTAAAGACCGAGCATCCCCAAGGTTTTATTCCACCGATAGGAGGGGTTAAAGGCGAAGCTTAATACAACGAAGTTTATGCTTCCTGTTAACAGTAAATAAAAAACGAAGAAAGAGGATGAATTAAGTATCCTCTTTCTTCGTTTTATTATCATAATATAGATATAGGATATTCCCGGTTAAAGGTTTTCCAACATTCTTTTTAGTACGGCTTGTGCAGAGATTTCGCGATTTGCAGCTTCTTGAATAACTATTGATTGAGGACTTTCAATAACATCATCCGTTACAATCATATTTCGTCTTACAGGAAGACAATGCATGAAATAAGCATTGTTTGTCAGCGCCATTTTATCTTCATCTACAGTCCATGATCGATCCAATGAAAGTATTTGCCCATAATTTGGATCAGCATAGGCCGCCCAGTTCTTCGCATATACAAAATCAGCACCTTTAAATGCCTTTTTTTGATCATACTCCACTTTAGCATTTCCAACAAATTGCGGATCTAATTCGTAACCTTCAGGATGTGTAATTACAAATTCATAATCAGCGGCGTTCATCCATTCTGCAAAGCTGTTGGGAACAGCCTGGGGCAAAGCTTTGGGGTGAGGAGCCCATGTAAGAACAACCTTTGGACGGGCCGTCTTTTTATATTCTTCGATAGTGATCAGGTCGGCAAAACTCTGAAGTGGATGTCTGGTTGCAGCTTCCATACTAAATACAGGACGTCCGGAATATTTAATAAACTGATTTAAAATCATTTCATTGTAATCTTCTTCCTTGTTCTCAAAACGGGCAAACGAACGAACGCCAATTATATCACAATAACAGCCCATTACAGGAACAGCTTCAAGCAGGTGTTCGGGTTTATCGCCATCCATAATAACACCTCGTTCGGTTTCCAATTTCCATGCTCCCTGATTTACATCCAGAACCATTGTATTCATCCCCAAGTTCATAGCAGCCTTTTGAGTACTTAAACGGGTACGCAGACTTGAATTGAAGAATATCATCAACAATGTTTTATTTTTTCCCAGTTCACAAAACTGATATCGATCTTTTTTTATTTCGAACGCCTCTTTTAGCGCTACCTGCAGATCTCCCAGATCCTTAACACAAGTAAAATTCTTCATTTTATTATCTATTAATGCATTTGTACTATGAACGAATTTGTCCGTTTCCTTCAATAAGATACTTATAGGTGGTTATCTCGTTTAAAGCCATCGGACCACGAGCATGTAATTTCTGCGTACTAATACCTATTTCCGCTCCGAAACCGAATTGGGCTCCATCCGTGAATGCTGTGGAGACATTTACATATACACATGCAGCATCAACCAATTGCTGAAACCTGGAAATTGTCTGGAGAGATTCCGCAATAATACACTCACTGTGTTTACTGCTAAACAATCCGATATGATTTAACGCTTCTTCAAAAGATGCGGCTGTTTTTATGCTCATTTTGTAATCCAGAAACTCTGTTCCAAAGCTTTCGGGTGTCGCAACCTTCAGTAAATCCTCCGGATAATTATTCCTGAGCACAGAAAATGCTAATTCGTCAGCATAGATTATAACTCTTTTTTCAGCCAGATCAGTACAAAGAAATGGTAAGTCACTGATACGATCTTTATGAATAACAAGGCAATCTAAAGCATTACAAACACTAACCCGACGAGTTTTTGCATTGGTTATTATTTCTTTACCTTTTACTTTATCACCCGAAGTGTCGAAGTAGGTATGACAAATTCCTGCACCTGTTTCAATTACAGGTACGCGCGCGTTATCTCTTACAAAATTAATCAACGAGCTGCTTCCCCTCGGAATAATCAGATCTACGTATCCAACAGCATTAAGCAGCTGGGTAGTAGCTTCTCGGTCGGCAGGAAGTAATGTGCAAACAGCCGGATCAATATGATATTTTGCAAGGACACCGTGAATGATCTTAACCAATGCTTGGTTGGAATGATCTGCATCTGATCCTCCTTTAAGAATACAGGCATTACCCGATTTCAGGCAAAGAGAAAACACATCAAACGTAACATTCGGTCTGGCTTCGTAAATCATACCAATTACTCCGAAAGGAACAGAAACTTTTTTAATTTTCATTCCGTTGGGACGAATCCACTCTCCCAGAATCCGGCCTAGAGGAGATGGGAGTGAGGCAACCGACTTCATGTCGGATGCAATACCCTTAATCCGGTCTTCCGTCAGTTTTAACCGGTCGAATTTAGGATCGTCCGGATTCATTAATGCCAAATCAGATGCATTAGCATCCAAAATAAATTTACTTTGGGCTACTGCAGCATCGGCTGTTTCAATTAATATCAAATTAATTGTTTCATCGCTCAGTCCAACCAGTGACGCCGACAACTGTTGTACACGTTTGAAAGTTGCATTCAAATCCATAAGATATCAATCTAAGTAGAGGTAGTCGTAATGAATCAGGGGTTTCTGGTCGCGCTTGCCAATCAGCTTAGATGCTTCCCGACTGCTATATCCGGCACAACCAACCCCAATCTGCATTCCCTCTTCGTTCATTATTTTAACAATATCGTCCTTTTCAAAGTTACCAACAATTTTGATAACTCCAACTAATAAAACACTGGAAGCCTTAGGTAGTAATAAAGCCTCTTCTGCTCCTTTATTTACATGCACCTCTCCTTTAGCAAAACCTTCTGAATGAGCAATCCATTTTTTTACACTGCTCACGGGTTTTTCTGCCGGAATGAATCTTGTACAAACAGTTTTACTCTCTTTCGCGAGCAGTTCAGGAAGGATGTTGTCTCTTTTCCCATTAGCTATAAGAACGGTAATTCCTTCGTCGGCCACTTTTTGAGCTATTACACTCTTGGTGAGCATGCCTCCTCTTCCGAACTGGGATTTGGTAACCTGTACGTATTCTGAAAGATCCTGTTTACCAGCTTCTATCTCCCTGATTACATGTGTACCGGGTTCCGATGGATTCCCGTTATATATACCGTCTATATTACTCAGTATAATAAGAGCATCCATACCCATCATGGCTGCAATTAATCCCGAAAGCTCATCGTTATCCGTAAACATGAGTTCTGTAACAGAAATCGTGTCATTTTCATTCACAATGGGAATAACCTTGTTTTCAAGCATTACCTCCATGCAATGTTTTTGATTCAGGTAGTGGGTACGACTACCAAAGTTTTCTTTGGTAGTGAGTACCTGTCCACACGAAATGCGGTGTTCCCTAAATAATTCGTAGTATCTGTTTATCAGTTTTGCCTGTCCTACAGCCGAATAAAGTTGACGCGCCGAAACAGCATCCAGCTTCTTGCTTACCTTAATCTCACTTCGTCCCGACGCAACAGCCCCTGAGGAAATAAGTACCACTTCGACCCCCTGCTTGTGCAGATCGGCTACCTGATCTACCAACGCAGACATGCGTGTAATGTCAAGCGTTCCGTCTTTGCGGGTAAGTACATTACTACCAATCTTTACTGCTATTTTTTTAAAACGAAGCATAAATTATTAGTTTTCCTGTTTTATTTGTTTGTGTCTTTGTCGCGGATTTCAACACGACGAATTTTACCACTGATTGTTTTCGGAAGCTCGTTCACAAATTCTACAATACGTGGATACTTGTAAGGAGCCGTTACATTCTTAACGTGATCCTGGATTTCTTTTGTAAGCACCTCTTTGTCAACCTCTCTGTAATCCTTAGCCAATACGATAGTTGCCTTAACTACCTGGCCGCGTATCTCGTCGGGAACACCGGTAATGGCACATTCCACAACCGCGGGATGAGTCATAAGTGCACTTTCAACTTCAAACGGACCGATACGATAGCCTGAGCTTTTTATAACGTCATCGGCTCTGCCAACAAACCACAGATAGCCATCTTCGTCGCGCCAGGCAATATCTCCGGTATAGTATACACCATCGTGCCAAGCTTCTTTAGTCCGTTCAGAATCACGGTAATATTCTTTAAACAAGCCAAGCGGTTTTCCATTACAGGTACGGATCACAATTTGGCCCTGTTCTCCATCTTCAACCGGAGAGCCATCCGGACGAATCAAATCAACATCATATTGGGGGTTTGGTACACCCATTGATCCTGGTTTGGGTTCCATCCATGGAAAAGTAGCTACTGTAGGAGTTGTTTCAGTCTGACCGAAGCCTTCCATCAATTTGATTCCAGTCAATTTATAAAACGATTCATAAACGGCCGGATTTAGAGCTTCTCCCGCTATTGTACAGTATTTTAGAGATGATAAATCATATTTTGATAAATCTTCCCTGATTAAAAAACGGAAGATAGTGGGAGGAGCACACAATGATGTAATACCATAATCTTGAATCATCTGTAACATATTTGCCGGAATAAATTTTTCGTGGTCGTATACGAACACATTTGCTCCTGCAATCCATTGACCGTATAACTTTCCCCATACAGCCTTTCCCCATCCTGTATCGGCGATAGTAAGATGCAAACTGTCTGAATGAAGGTTATGCCAGTAACTACCTGTGACAATATGTCCCAACGGATACGTGAAATCATGTGCAACCATTTTAGGGTTACCTGTGGTGCCTGAAGTAAAATACATCAGAGAAATATCTTCGTTGCTATTTGCATGCTTTGGGCGGGTAAATGGAGCTGTATTTTCAATTCCCTTATGGAAATCCTCAAAACCTTCTGCAACTTCCGGACCAATCGAAACTAATGTTTTAACAGTTGGAGATTCCGGCATAGCATCTAGCACATGTTTGGTAATCTCTTCCTCTCCGGCAACAACAATCATTTTAATATCAGCAGCATTAGCCCGATAAACAATGTCTTTCTTTGTAAGCAGATGGGTTGCCGGAATTGCTACAGCTCCTAACTTATGTAAGGCAATAATGGAAAACCAGAACTCGAAACGACGTTTTAGAATGAGCATTACCATATCACCATGACCAATACCCAGCGATTGAAAGTATGAAGCTGTTTGGTCGGAATATTTTTTAATCTCGGCAAATGTAAAATCTACATGGTCTCCTTTATCGTTTGTCCAACACAAAGCTTTTCGATTTGGCTCTTCATCTGCCCAAACATCAACAACATCATACCCGAAATTGAAATTTTCCGGAACTATAACCTTGAAATTCTTGATAAAATCTTCTTGCGACTCAAATGTCGTTTGTTTTACGAATCTTTCTAACATGATCTTTCTTTTCTCTTTCATTATAATATTACAGCCAGAAAACTCACCTTTTCACCATCTAAAGCTTTCATTCCATGCGGAAGTTCGGAATTAAAGTAAATGCTGTCGCCCTCACTAAGTATGAGATCCTTTCCATTAATCCGAATCAACATTCGTCCACTTACAACCATGTTAAATTCTTGTCCGGAATGGGAGTTTAGAAATATCTCCTCATCTTCCGGTTTGGGATGAACCGTTACCATAAACGGATCGGCTTTCCGGTTTACAAAACCTGCTGCCAGTGATTGATATTTATACGCCTTAACACGCTCTACCATAACGCCAGTCCCTTTTCGTGTTACAAAATAAGAACTCATTTTAGGTTCATCGCCAAACATTAGTGTTGTTAATGCGATGCCATAGGCCTGTGATATCTGATGGAGCACACTTACCGAAATATCAACCGTGCCGGTTTCCAGCAACAAATAATCTTCAGTTGAGAGATTGCAAACATTGGCCATCTCTTCCACTGTTATTTCCAGGGCATCTCTAAGTCCGGCCAGACGCGCTGCAATTTGTTTAATTTGTTCGTTCATCTGCTGTAATTTATTATAATATGATGCCTCAAAGATAGAAATAAAAAGCAAAATGTCTATTATATTGCCTTTCTAATGTGGATTTATAAGTCAAACTGAAAGACTGATAGCGATTTATAACCTAATACAAACAAGAACGGCTGTCTCAGAATGTACATAACAAACTGAAACAGCCGTAAAAAACGATTCATTTATCTATCTATTCAAACTTAATTACACTAACCGGGCAATTGTCTGCAGCATCGGTGATCCCTGCTTCAAAATCGGCAAAAACAACACCTTCTTTTACTTGTGAAATATCAATAACTTCAAATACTTCCGGACAAATACTTTCGCAGCTACCGCATGATATGCAGTCGTCTTCTACCCAAACTCTTTTAATTGACATTGTATTATTACTTTAAAATAAACATTATAATTGCTATCAACCCTAAAACAGATAAGCCATATAAAATGTTTGCAGGTAGGTTTCATTCCAATATAAAAATACTATATTTGTGATTAATATTTGAGTAAGAACAGCCTTAAACCACTATTAGCAGCAGATTGATAAGTTTTACAAATAGAAACTGCTATGTATTAAAAATATTATATTGAATAACCCGTTGGCGGAATTAAATTAGTGCATATTTAATTTGTCCAATGGGTTTGTTATTAATCTTGTTTATATATTGAAGGATTGTAAGTGCACTAATTTTCCCCGTAATTCTGGTAAACAATCCTTCTGTTTGTTTTGCGTAATTTCTGATTATCATAAATTGATCGCATAATTGTGCAAAAAGCGTTTCAACCCTTTTCCTTGCTTTAGCAAATGGACTAAATACAGGTTTCCAATCTTTTTGATTCGACCGATATGGAACTTCCAACTTGATATTAGCTTTTTCAAATAAATCAAGTTGTATGGCTGCTCCAATATATCCACGATCACCGATGATGGTGCAATTCTGAAAGTTACACTTTACGTCTTTCAAATAATGAATGTCGTGAACACTCGCCTTTGTCAGGTCAAAAGAGTGTATGACACCGCTCAACCCACAGAGAGAATGTAATTTATATCCGTAATAATGTTTACCCTGTGAAGCACAATAGCCATAATTGGGAGCTTTATCATAATTATTCTTTCCCATTTTACAACGTTTTGACCTTATGGGACGACAGACTTCAATTGGCATAGAATCAATACAGAAAATAGCTTCTCCACCATCAACTTTTGATGCAATTCTTTCACGCACCTGATTACATAAGCCGATAGTGAGCTTCCTGCGATCATTATATTGACGACGGGATATGAGAGAAGAAAAATCATCTTTGTATTCATTTAATTTAGAAAACAAAAAGCTTTCACTATCTATACCTATTGATTCGGCAGCAAGGCTTAAACTGATCACTTCTAAGTCAGAGAACTTCGGGACGACTCCTCTGCGAGGTATATTCCCTTTTTCGTTTACTAAATCAGCAGAAAACATCTTGCATATATCAAGAAATTTAGCGAATATTGCATATAAGTTGTGCATAATTGAGCTGTATATTAATAGTTTGATCACCATTAAAATACTAATAATCAATGATATGCACAACTTATTTCCTGACATTTTTTAGTGAATTAATTCCGCCAACGGGTTATTGAATAAGAATTATGAAGAGAAAACTACTATGTGGCTTGTGGGCATTGATAAGTGCGTGTGCCCTTTCCAACGCCCAGGAATTTAAGCTTAATCCGTCGGGTTATTTTCAGAATGGCGGTGTGGATGTAATGGCATTTGACGACATTTACCCTGAAGGACATCAGGGTGGCGTTTGTATCATCATGCATGGAAACAGAGTCGCAACTAATGGCGACATACGTTTGGAACAAACCCCCGGACAATGGCAGCCGGTTCCTGCACAAAGAAGTCGTAAAGTGGATGTATCCGCCAATGCTATTGTTGCCAATCTTTCTTACCCTGATTCGTCGCGTCATTTGACAGGTTTCAACCCTATGATTTATCCTGATCTTCAGTTTAACTATACTGTAACAGTAAGAGGTGTTGGTGGTTCGGTAGAAATCACGGTAGACCTGGACCGTCCTATCCCCGAAGAATTTATTGGGAAGGTAGGATTTAATTTCGAACTTTTCCCCGGTTCTCTTTTTGGCAAACCTTGGATTATGGATGATCAAACAGGAATCTTCCCTCAACAGCCCAATGGGCCGGCTATCTCGATTCCTTCTAATCACCGGCATGCAGGCAATTATTTGCCTGAGTTGGTTAACGAAGATAAAAAAGCCGATATCCTACAGCTTGTGGGATCGGGCTATAGTCCGATTGTAGCAGACGATCTTATAGCAGAACCCTATGCTGCAGGATATAGTTTTACAATTCGCCCCGACGATCCCTATAACAGATTTACAATTAAATCTGATTCAGAGAAGCTTAGTCTGTATGATGGCAGGATGAATCATAATAATGGATGGTTTGTAGTACGAACTGATATCCCAGCAGGGGTGACTAAGGGAGCTATAAAATGGACCATCACCCCTAATACTGTAAAAGACTGGTTGTATAAACCGGTTGTGCAGACTTCCCAACTGGGATATCACCCCGCGCAGCCTAAGTTGGCAGTAATAGAGCTGGATAAAAGAGATCAACCTCAGGTAAAGGCTGATTTATATTCCGTTACCCTCCAGGGAGAAAAGCTGGTAAAGACAATCGACCTGAAGAGCTGGGGGGCATTTCTCCGCTACAATTATTTAAAAGCCGATTTCAGCGATATAAAAGAAGAAGGACTCTATCTGATTCGATACGGTGCTTCCGTCTCCTCCGTTTTTCGAATTGCCAAAAATATCTACGACAGAGGAGTGTGGCAGCCTGTATTGGAGTATTTTTTACCTGTCCAGATGTGTCATATGCGAGTGAATGAAAAATACAGGGTGTGGCATAATTTCTGTCACCTTGACGATGCACGTATGGCACCTGCCTTAAATCATATAGATGGTTATAGTCAGGGAACGTCTACACTTACCCGTTTTAACCCGGGAGATATAGTACCGAGACTGAATATTGGAGGATGGCATGATGCGGGAGATTTCGATCTTCGGGTAGAATCTCAAAGCGGGGAAGCATATATTCTGGCATTGGCATACGAATCGTTCGGACAGAAATACGATGCAACCGCCATCAATTTCCATACCCGCATTACAGAGATACATCAGCCCGACGGCAAACCGGATATGTTACAGCAGGTAGAGAATGGAGCACTCAGTGTGGTGGGAGCTTATCGTTCGCTTGGACGCTTGTACAGAGGGATAATCTGTAACGACCTGAGACAATATGTATTGCTGGGTGATGCAGGAGCGATGACAGATAACATCACTGGAAATAAAGATGATCGTTGGGTGTTTACAGAAGATAATCCATCGCGTGAGCTTAGTACAGCAGCTCACTTAGCTGCGGGTTCCCGTGTTTTGAAGGGATTCAACGACACACTAAGTGTTCAGTCGTTGCAAACCGCCCGTACCCTTTTCGACATTACGCGTGATGAGCCCAGAGCTAAATCCTCCAGAATTCATGCAGCGGTAGAATTATTTATCACTACCGGAGATGCAAAATATAAAAACTACCTCCTGAAAGAACGTGCCTATATCCAGGAGCATATAAAAGATCTGGGATGGATTATTGCACGTGCAGACCAGCAGATCGGCAATTCCGATTTTTCAACTGCCATACGTAAAAGTCTGCAGAATCTGAGTGCCGAGTTTGAGAAACAAAGAACTGAAACACCTTATGGTATTCCGTATCGTCCTCATATCTGGGGTGCAGGCTGGGACATTCAGGCCTTTGGTTTCCGACAGTATTTCCTTTCTAAGAGTTACCCCGATCTATTTGATGCAGACTACGTATTCAACGCCCTTAACTTTGTTCTGGGTTGCCATCCGGGTAGTAATACAGCCTCTTTCGCTTCGGGAGTGGGAGCAAAATCAGCTACGGTGGGTTATGGATTAAACCGTGCTGACTGGTCTTACATTCCCGGAGGAGTAATTTCCGGTACTGCTCTGATTCGCCCTGATTTCCCGGAATTGCTTACTTTCCCATATCTCTGGCAACAGACAGAATATGTGTTAGGTGGTGGTTCTTCCCACTATATGTTTCTGGTGTTGGCAGCGCAACAGTTGCTGAACAAATAGTTGCAGACAAACATGGATGTAACCTTTGTTCATGATTCTGTTTTCTATATTAATATGATAAGAATGTATGAAAAGATTTGTTGTTGGATTGATTGGTTTTTTGTTTGTGTTTTCTGCTCAGGCAAACGTAGAGGCTGATACACTAAGGGATGAAGTGTTGAAAGATTTGAAGGAAAATGTACTTCATTTCTGGGAAAAGTATGCGGTAGATCCCTCCGGAGGTTTTTACGGAATGATATTGAACGACGGTACACCTCGTCTCGATGAAGCAAAAGGTGTGGTGTTGAATGCCAGGATTTTGTGGACGTTCTCTACTGCTTACCGTTTGTTTGGAGACGAAAACTACAAGCATCTGGCTAATCGGGCACAGCGTTATTTGATTGATCATTTTATAGATAAGGAATTGGGTGGCGTATATTGGAGCCTGCATGCAGATGGTACGCCATTGGATACGGAGAAGCAGACATACGGAATGGCCTTCGCCATCTACGGACTGTCCGAACATTTCAGAGCCACCGGAAGTACCGAGAGTCTGATGCAAAGTATCGATCTTTATAAAGTGCTCGAGACTCAGGTCCGGGAGTTTGAAAACGACGGATACATTGAATCTTTTACCCGGAATTGGCAAGTTCCACCAAAGTATGGATACGACGGAACAGGCCTAGCCAGCAAAACCATGAACACCCATATTCATCTGCTCGAAGCCTATACGTCGTTATACCGGGTATGGCGGAACGAAGGATTACAGAAGAGATTAAATACTCTTATAAATTTGGTTGTAGATAAAATTTACAATCCGGAAACAAATCACCTGAAACTCTTTTTTAATAATCAATGGGAGAGTCTGGAGGATATCGATTCATATGGACACGATATTGAAACCGGTTGGCTGTTAACAGAAGCAGCAGAGGTATTGGAAGATAAAGCCTTGCTAAAAAGGATTGAACCGATTGCTGTTAATTTGACGGACGCAGCCCTTAAAGAGGGCCGGAATGAAGATGGTTCGCTTATTTATGAAAGGCATGGAGCCGATTATCAACGAACACTTTCCTGGTGGTGTCAGGCAGAGACTATTGTTGGCTGTGTGAATGCCTGGCAAATTTCGGGAAACGAGCATTACCTGCATGCTGCCGATAAAACCTGGGAGTGGGTAAAGGCCCGGATGATCGACAAAGAACATGGTGAATGGTTTCGTTCGGTTACTCCAGACGGAATGCCCGATTTAAAAACACCTAAAGCAAGCATGTGGAATTGCCCATATCATAACAGTCGGATGGGATTTGAGTTATTTTTAAGATTATCAGCTTATTGATGTAATTTATCAGGCCAAAACAAATACGTACTTATATCTGTTTTTAGTTATATCTGTTGTCGGTCGGATTTCTGGTTGACAACAGCTTCGTGTTAACTGGTACTAATTAAAAACAGGAGCAATGGAATACGATATTGCGATTATTGGCGGCGGACCTGCCGGATATAATGCTGCAGAAAAAGCAGCGATAAATGGTCTGAAAACAGTCCTTTTTGAGAAAAATGCAATTGGTGGCGTATGCCTTAACGAAGGTTGCATCCCAACCAAAACACTCCTTTATTCGGCAAAATTGCTCGATAATATGAAAGGAGCATCCAAGTACGGAATTTTAGAAGGAGAACAAGCCGGTTTTGATCTGGGGAAAATTATATCCAGAAAAGACAAGGTTGTTAAAAAACTTACCGGAGGGGTTAAAATGAAATTAACCTCCAGCGGTGTAGAGATTGTAGAAGGGGTAGCTACCTTGTTGGGAGAGAAATCGGATAAGATCCGGATTTCATGCAACGAGGTGGAATATGTTGTTAAATATGTTCTGGTTTGTACCGGATCAGATACCATAATTCCTCCTATTAAAGGACTTGCCGATGTCGCTTATTGGACATCCAAAGAGGCTCTTGAAATAAAAGAATTGCCAAAATCGCTTGTTATTATCGGCGGAGGTGTAATCGGTATCGAATTTGCCTCATTTTTCAACAGCATGGGTGTAAAAGTTACTGTAATAGAAATGATGCCCGAAATATTGGGTGCCATGGACAAGGAAACTTCTGCCATGTTGAGAAAGGAGTATGCTAAAAAAGGAATTGATTTCCATCTGAATACCAAAGTAACGGAGGTTAGCCCCGAGGGTGTAACCATTGAAAAAGACAGTAAAACTTCCATTATCAATGCCGATCGAATCTTGCTGAGTGTCGGAAGAAAGGCCAATACCGACAAAGTTGGATTATCAAATTTATCAGTGGAAATCCTTCGTAACGGTGTAAGGGTGAATGAGTACATGCAAACTTCTCATCCCCGGGTATATGCCTGTGGGGATATTACAGGTTACTCCATGTTGGCTCACACCGCTATTCGCGAAAGCGATGTGGCCGTAAACCATATCTTAGGTATAGACGATCCAATGAGTTATAAAGCCATTCCCGGCGTAGTATATACTAATCCGGAGATTGCCGGCATAGGAAAAACAGAAGAAGAACTGAAAGCCACCGGCTCCTATTATCAGGTACTTAAACTTCCTATGGCCTATTCGGGCCGCTTTGTTGCAGAAAATGAACTGGGTAACGGTCTTTGTAAGCTTATTATTGATGAGGAGGCTAAAATTATAGGATGTCATATGTTGGGCAATCCTGCTTCCGAGCTGATTACCATAGCGGGCATGGCCATTGAACAGGAGCTTACGGTCGACGATTTCCGTAAAGTAGTATTCCCTCATCCAACGGTGAGCGAGATTATTCACGAAAGTCTGTTTGCCTGATAACTTTATAAAATGCAAGAAAAGAGTTGATTTATGGTGAGTATTTTGAATGATAGTACCGATGCATATTTTAATTTGGCGGCCGAAGAGTACCTGCTTCGTTCGTTCGGACAAGATGTATTTATGCTATGGCAAAACGAACCTTCGGTGGTGATTGGTAAACATCAGAATGTATGGGCGGAGATAAATCCAGCTTTTATTCAGGAAAGAGATATCAAAGTGGTACGTAGGTTTTCTGGCGGAGGTGCCGTGTATCATGACTTGGGCAATCTTAATTTTACGTTTATCGAATCCAGCAGGAATGCCGATTTTGACAAATACACTTCACTGATGGTCGACTTGTTGGCTGAAGTTGGAGTCCCCGCGGAAGCTGATTCACGCAGGGGGCTGACTGTTCAGGGATTAAAGATTTCGGGAAGTGCGCAATGTATTCACCGGGGCAAATGTATGTATCATGCTACGCTTCTTTACAAAACCAATCTACAGATGTTGGCCTCAGCTTTACAGGGAGACTTGTCGGATTCGGCCGAATGGGGTGTAGAACGTCGGGCAGCCTATGTACATTCGGTGCGAAGTCCGGTCACCAATATTACACATTATCTGCCATCAGCCTTGCAATTACAAGATTTTAAGAATATTATCATATCCTTTTTACTGAAAAATAAGATTGTAGAAGGCGAATATCAGTTCAGCCCGTACGACTTGCAGGCAATCAATCAGCTTAAAGAGGAAAAATATGCCACAACACAGTGGAACTTTCAAGCTACCGCGCCAAAGTGAGGCAATTACGATTTATATGTAAAACTGTCTTCGGGCAAGGTGTATTGTGAAAAAAAGATTAATTAAATAAAGTAATTCTATGTCGAAGTTTGAAATAAAAATGCCTAAACTGGGCGAAAGTATCACCGAAGGTACGATCATGAAGTGGTCGGTCAAAAAGGGAGATGTTATTCAGGAAGATGAAGTATTGTTTGAAGTAAGCACGGCCAAGGTAAGTGCAGAAATACCCTCACCCGTAGCCGGAACTCTGGTGGAAATTCTCGTTCAGGAGGGAGAAACTGCACCGGTGGGAGCTGTTGTAGCGCTTGTATTGCTGGAGGGAGAGACCGATGATTCTGTTTCCACAGATGACCAGAATACAGCTAATAAGGAGTCGGCAGAGCCAGTTCCTGCCCAACATACGGAAGCCCCCGTGGCCGACCGTTGGTATTCGCCGGTTGTTTTGCGTCTGGCAAATGAGGCCGGCATACAGCAAGACGAATTGAATCGCATTCCCGGAACCGGATTTGAAGGCCGTCTAAGTAAAAAAGACATCAAAGATTATATCGAGATCAAGCAGAGCGGCAAGACATCGGTAGCGCGAAAGGAGACAAAAACAGCGTCGGAACAAAAGGTGGCTGTTCCGCAGGAAAGCAAACCTGGTACAACTGCCGCACCCGCTGCTCCGGCAAAAACAGCACCGTCTGTTCCTGTAGGCGCTGGAGATGAGGTGAAAGAGATGAACTTCGTGAGACGGATTATAGCCGACCGGATGGTGGAATCAAAGAGAATCTCTCCACACGTAACAACCGTAATCGAAGTTGATGTTACCAAGCTGGTACGTTGGCGCGACAAGCATAAAGACGATTTCAAACGTCAGGAAGGTATCAACCTCACTTACATGCCGGCCTTTGTAGAAGCTGTATCCAAGGCGCTGATCGAATTCCCGCAGGTAAATGCTTCGGTGGACGGATACAATGTAATTTTGAAAAAGAATATCAATGTAGGTATCGCTGTATCACTTAATGATGGTAACCTGATTGTTCCAGTAATTCATAATTCCGACAGGTTGAGTCTGAGCGGTCTTGCACACTCTATCGATTCGCTGGCACTGAAGGCAAGGGCCAATAAACTGTCGGCAGACGATATTCAGGGAGGTACTTTTACGATCACCAACTTTGGTTCGTTCAAGAACATCTTCGGTACGCCTATCATCAACCAGCCCGAAGTTGCGATCCTTGCTGTAGGTTATATAGAAAAGAAGCCGGCCGTGGTTGAAACTCCCGAAGGCGATGTAATAGCAATCCGCCACAAGATGTATTTATCCCTGTCGTACGACCATCGCATTATAGACGGATCGCTGGGAGGTGCATTCCTTAAACGTGTGGCCGATTACCTGGAGGCATGGGAAGCCTGATTCGAATATAAAACTGTGGTAAAATAATAAACAAATAAAGATGAATAAATTCGATATAAAAACAACCGATAAGGAAATGCTAAAGAAGTGGTTCCACCTGATGACGCTCGGTCGGGCCATCGACGAGAAGGCTCCGGCCTATTTACTTCAGTCGCTGGGCTGGTCATACCATGCCCCTTATGCCGGACATGACGGTATTCAGCTGGCAATGGGACAGGTGTTCAGGAAAAATATGGACTTCATGTTCCCCTATTACAGAGATATGCTTACGGTTTTATCTGCCGGCCTAACAGCCGAGGAGATTATCCTGAACGGTTTATCCAAAGCGACCGACCCGGCCAGTGGCGGAAGACATATGTCCAACCACTTTGCCAAACCGGAATGGAACATCCAAAACGTATCTTCGGCCACCGGTAATCATGATCTGCATGCCGTTGGGGTGGCACGGGCAATGGTGTATTACGGTCACAAAGGAGTGGTGATTACTTCCCACGGTGAGGCTTCTACCTCCGAAGGGTATGTATACGAGGCTATCAACGGTGCCAGCAAGGAGCAACTCCCTGTCATATTTGTAATACAAGACAATGGTTATGGTATTTCGGTGCCAAAGAAAGACCAGACGGCCAACCGTAAGGTGGCGGCCAACTTTACCGGATTCAAGAATCTGAAGATAATCTATTGCAACGGAAAGGATGTTTTCGACTCAATGAATGCGATGACCGAAGCTCACGAATATGCAGTAAGAACCCATTGTCCGGTTATTGTGCATGCAAACTGTGTACGTATCGGTTCACACTCAAACTCAGATAAGCATGTACTTTATCGTGATGAAGAAGAGCTTTCGTATGTAAAAGCTGCCGATCCATTGCACAAATTTCATCGTCTGCTGATTCGCTACAACCGTTTTACGGAAGAGGAGTTGGTCAAGATTCAGGAAGAATCTAAAAAGGAATTATCGGCTGCCCATAAAAAGGCGATTGCCGCTCCGGATCCGGATCCTTCAACCGTATTTGATTTTGTGATGCCGGAACCATACAAGGCGGAAAAATATCCGGACGGCACACATCAGAAAGAAGGCGAGAAGGTAAATCTGGTTACTGCCATCAACGAAACCCTCAAAGCAGAATTCCGCTACAATCCGGATACTTTCTTATGGGGGCAGGATGTTGCAAACAAAGAAAAGGGAGGCGTTTTTAACGTAACCAAGGGGATGCAGCAGGAGTTTGGGATCTCACGGGTCTTTAACGCACCGATTGCAGAAGATTTTATTGTTGGTACAGCCAACGGAATGAGCCGCTTCGATCCCAAAATACGTATTGTGATTGAAGGAGCCGAATTTGCTGATTATTTCTGGCCGGCAATCGAACAGTATGTAGAATGTACGCACGACTACTGGCGGAGTAACGGACAGTTTGTTCCGAATGTAACTTTACGTCTGGCTTCGGGAGGATATATCGGAGGTGGTATCTACCATTCGCAGAACCTGGAAGGAGCCTTGTCTACTTTGCCCGGTGCCCGTATCGTATATCCTTCGTTTGCCGATGATGCCGCCGGATTGCTCCGCACCAGCATGCGATCTAAAGGTTTTACGCTATTTCTGGAACCCAAGGCTCTGTATAATTCATTGGATGCTGCCTGCGTTGTTCCCGATGATTTTGAAGTACCATTCGGGAAAGCCCGTATACGCAGAAGCGGCAGCGATTTAACAATTATCACGTATGGTAATACCACTCATTTGTGTCTCAAGGTTGCCGAACGCCTGGCTAACGATAAAGTGGCCAATTGCGAGGTGATCGATTTGCGATCGTTGATACCGCTGGACAAGGAGACAATTTTCGAATCCGTAAAGAAAACCAGCAAAGTGCTGATCGTTCACGAAGATAAAGTCTTCTCAGGCTTTGGAGCTGAGCTGGCTGCTACCATCGGAACCGAATTATTCCAACACCTGGATGCCCCGATTCAACGCGTTG